>DASWVC010000276.1:0-65758 GCA_036401335.1 Chthoniobacterales bacterium | reverse complement strand
TGCGTCGGTATTTTCCGTGGCGGGCGCCGCTCCCGCCCCGCCGGCCACCACTGGAATGATAATTGTTGCGCTGGCGATTACTGCAACGACGGCTCGCACGCAAGGGCTTCGCCGTAGAACAACATTCAGGACGAGTTCGGTGTGTTCTTTTGCCTTCATATTTATGTTTGCTGTGGCGATACGCAGGTGCCGCCTGGCGCTCTATCCAGACCGGTAAGCCGGCACTGCCGACACCTCTTGCACTTGGCGTGCCACTTCATTCCCTACAGCTAACGATTGCACTGTCAGCTACTTGTGCTTTCCAACAAGGGCGGAGCCTCGGTGCGAAAGATCGACCGGACGATTGTTCGTTCTCGGGTTGCGACGTTCTCTCGCGAAGTGTCTAGCGGTCGCCGTGCCTGCTTACGCATGAAGGACTTTCGTTGACGCCGACAGCAGGTAGAAGATCTCCGTGTGCGCGGCCATGAAGCGAAAGTGTCTGCCCTTTCGTGGCCGCGGAACTATAACAGCTGCCACCATTCTCTTCCGAAATGACGGTGTCGGGAAACCTTAATTGCCATGACCATTGCCGCATCGTCGTCAGAACTGACGAGTTCTCGGCAGAAGGTACCTGCAGGGCAAAGCGAGTACTCAAAAGGGTCGCAATGCCGAAGCGTTAGCCAATACCCGAAAGCCCGGCACAGCTGCAGGGATTCCCCCCTGCTACCGTTTCCTAAGCGAGGAATGGCATGTCGGATGCATGGATTACTCTTGCCGTGACGTAGACATTGGGAGCTACCCTGACTGTACCGTGGCACGGGACGGCCGGTCTTTGTGCAGCCCGCGTCGGATCCTAACCCGCTCGCGCCCGCGACGGTTGAAGGAGCAAAATCCGTCGGCATTCCTTCCTTCGAAAATCCGAACGGCCGCATGATGGAAGCGAAGCGAGGCGCTTTCATCACGGATATGCTGGTCCGCAATGGAAGACGTCAATCTATCTTCCGCTCCTACGTCTTCCCTTACATGGACCGCCCTAACCTGACCGTTCTCACCCATGCGCTCGTCACGCGGTTAACCTTCCAGGGCAAGCGGGCGACCGGCGTCGAAATTTTTTATGCCGGCGGAAGTCACCGCGTGCGCGCCGAACTTGAAGTGATCCTGTCACTCGGGGCGATCCATACCCCAAAGGTGTTGATGCAATCCGGGATCGGGGACAAGGACGAATTGCGGCGTTTTGGGATCCCTCTTCTGCAGCACCTGCCTGGTGTGGGCCAAAATTTTCAGGACCACGTGGCCTTTGACTGCGTGTGGGAAGACCAAGAGGCGCTGGAACCACGCAACAGCATGTCCGAGGCAATCTTTTACTCGACGAGCAAGGCCGGGCTGGAAAGTCCCGACCTGCTCGTCTGTCAGGCGGAGGTTCCCAAGTCCACTTCTGAGAATGCTGCCCGGCGCTGGCTGGACGTTGTTTGGGGCGGTAGCGCATCCAAAAAGCCGGGGTCGCCTGCGCCTGACCGGCCCCAATCCGGCGGATCCGATTCTGATTGAGGCAAACACGCTGGCTGACGCCGATGATCTAAGGGCCGCGATCGCGAGCGTGGAGCTCTGCCGCGAAGTCGGCAACTCTGCTCCTCTTCGTCCGTTCGCCAAGCGCGAAGTGATGCCGGGTAATCTGAAGAGAGCCGAACTCGAACGCTTCATTCGAGATGCCGCGACGAGCTTCTGGCACGAGACAGGCACCGCGAAGATGGGGCGCGACCCCGTGTCGGTGGTTGACGGCAATCTGAAAGTGTACGGAATCGACAACCTTCGGATTGCGGATGGATCGATTATGCCGCGAGTAACGACCGGCAATACCATGGCCCCTTGCGTGATCATTGGCGAGCGTGCGGCAGAGATTCTACGTCTTGAACATGAGTTGCAAACCACCGCGCGAAACAAAGCCGTCACCGCAATGAACTTCTGAACGTCAGCGTTGCCGGCGTCCTCTAGGAACGGCGGGATCCGCGGCGATCTAAAGGCGAGCCGCTCGACGCACCGAACCGCGTCACGTTGCGGAAACCGGCAGCGGCACGTGTGCCGCTGCCGATGATTCACTCCGGCGTGCTTTCCCTGTTGGAAGCTACACTCCGCGTTTGTTAATCCTCAACCTTCTGATTTTCGATTCCAGCGTCTGGCGCGGAATCCCGAGTTTCGCTGCCGCGCCTGAAGGCCCGGAGATGCGGCCGTGGCACTCAGCAAGAGCAGCCTCGATCATTTCCATTTCGCGCTCTTCCAGCGCCGCCAGTCCTTCGCGCTCTTTCGGACGCTCCTCTGCTGACTCGGGTTTGAGCCAACTCTCATCAATGATGAAGGTGTCCGTTTCACTTAGGATGACCGCCCGTTCCACCGCGTTCTGCAATTCGCGAATATTACCGGGCCAGCGATAACCCTTTAACTGTTCCAGCGTGTTCAGGGTGAATCGCCGATTGCCATCCCCAGCCACGAGAAGCTTCCGGAGACAGTCCGGTATAGTCGTGCCATCGCCGGTTCCAAAATTCTCCGGGGCCATCGGGCAGGCTGCGCCAGGCGATTGCCGGCATCGCATCGACGATGGCACGCAGTCGAGCTTCCGATTCCTTCAGGTCATCGAAGCAATTTTCCCGGGTCATTCGATTGTTGTGCTCACCCGCATTCATTGACTGAAGTGCTCCCCATCGTTTGGACCGTAACGGCGCGTTGTTTTTGGGGCGGCTTTCCTTTTTGATGGGCAGGATCCCGCCTCCGACGCGGGACTGCGCTGCCTATGGTCGAGATTTGGCAGGGTTTGCTTACCTACCCCCGCAGGGGGCGCCTTTTCAAGGTTGTGGTGCGGCCGTTCATTGTGCCGGCCGTGACCCGGAAGGGTGGGCGCTTGAGGTGGTCGCGCAGGGACACGCGACCCGACCGCGGATGCCACCCCGATACCCCGGCGGCGAAGGGACTCGCCGCCCTGCCGGCCAAAACGGGAACCGGCTTAATCCAAGTTTCTTTTCCGGGCTTGCCATTTGTGGCACCCTTTCATTCGTCGGCTTATGGCGTTGCGGGACCCGCGCCTCACCTCCCGGTCGGCGAGGGACCGCGGCCGGCGTCCGCTTTCGGGTTGCGTGCCTGCCCCAGGTAAAGTTCATGCATCAGGCGATCGTCCCGTAACTCTGCGATGGGACCGGAGGCGACGATCTCTCCGTGCTGCAACAGGTAGCCCCGTTCGGCCACCGCGAGCGCCAGTCCGGCGTTCTGTTCAACGAGCAAAACCGAGGCGGAGAATTTGTTGCGGACGTCCAGGATCACGGATCGCACTTCTCGGACCAATAAAGGCGACAACCCAAGCGACGGTTCATCGAGCAGCAGAATTCGTGGCCGGGCCATGAGGCCGCGCGCAATGGCCAGCATCTGTTGCTGGCCGCCGCTAAGGTCGCCGGCCCGGGCGCTGCGCTTTGCCGCCAAAATCTGAAAATAGGTTTCCATAAGGCGGAGGTCACCCTCGATCGCTGGCCGGTCTTTGCGGCCGTACGCGCCGAGCCGCAGGTTTTCAGCGACGGTCAGGTCGGCAAAAACACGCCGCCCTTCCGGCACCATCACGACGCCCAGGCCGGCCATTCGATCGGCCGGCGCCCCTGTGACTTCACGGCCGTTCCAGCGGATCGTTCCTGCCTTCGGCCGCAACAACCCCGCTACCGCGCGGAGCAGCGTGGATTTGCCGGCCCCATTTGGACCCAGGATGGTCACGATTTCCCGCTCCCCTACATTCAGCGACACATCCCGGCTGACCACCACCGGCCCGTAGGCGGTACGCAGGTGCTCCACTTCCAGGCCGTTCACAGGTCGGCTCCGAGGTAAACCTCTTTGACCTTGGCGTCGTTCAAAACCAATGCCGGCGGTCCTTCCGCGATCTTAGTGCCGAAATTGAGCACCACAAGCCGTTCGCATAATGCGCTCATCAAAAACATGTCGTGATCGATGAGGCATGCCCCGATGCCCAGCTTCGGCAACCGCAGCACCAACTCCATCAGGTCATCCGCTTCGTTGTGACTCAGGCCGGCCGCCGGTTCGTCCAGCAGCAACAGTTCCGGGTTAATCCCGAGGGCAAGGGCAATCCCGAGACGGCGAAGGTTCCCGAAGGGCATGGAACCGGCAATCTCATTGCCTTCATCGGCCAGGCCCACAAAATGGAGAACTTCTTCCGGCGAACCCCCGACGGCGCTGATCGCACGGCCCTCCGACCGACCCCGCTCGCACGCGATCCGCACGTTCTCGCGCACCGACAATCCCGGAAAGGACATTGCCTGCTGAAAGGTTCGCACCAATCCCTTACGTGCGATCCGGTAAGCGGACCCCCCCGTGATGTTTTCACCCCGCCAGATCACCCGGCCGGACGTTGGTTTATGCACACCCGTAACGACGTTGAACAGGGTGGTCTTGCCTGACCCGTTCGGCCCGATGATGCCGATAATTTTGTCAGAGTCGATCGAGAGGTCCACTCCGCCCAGCGCAACGACTCCGCCGAACTCCTTACGCAGTCCAGTGATCTCAAGCGTGGCCACGGCGTCCGCGCGGATTTGAAGGTTGTGTTTTCGACATCGCCCAGCGGTAAACGCCAAGGAGCCCGGCGCTGACCCCCCCCGGCAGCAATAGGATGACGAGAAGGAGGCCAACCCCATAAGCGATCCGGGAATCGATCGGGTTCAACTGCAGGAGTTCGGGAAGAAAACTCACGATCACCGCCCCGGTCAGCGGTCCATAAAGTAGCCGCGAACCGCCCAGCATGACCATTAGCGCCAGGTAAAGGCTCGGAAAAGGCCCGTACAAGCCAGGCGAAATGTGTCGAAGGTAGTAGGCCTGAAGAATGCCCGCAACTCCCGCAAATAATCCGCTTACCATCAGTGCACCGATTTTGTGCAGGTTTGTGTTAATGCCGATCGCACGCGAAAGTCTTTCGTTCTCCCGGATGGCGCGAAGCGTTCGTCCGTAAGGCGAATTTACGAGCAGGTGATTGGCCAGCAAGCACGTAAGCAGCGCAGCGACGACGAGGTAATACGCGTTCAGCAGCTTGTTGAAGTTGAGGCCGAACGCAGGGCCGATGGGTCCAACGTCCAGGCCACTCGCGCCCCCGGTCAACCCTCCGCCGTTGGTGAGCGCGATGGCTAACAACGCACAAAAACAGAAGGTGATGATGATGTAATGTTGCCCGCTGACCCGCAGTGAAGGCAGCCCGATCAGGCCCGCCACGAGGGCCGCGGCCAACGCGGAACAAGGAAGCGCCGGCCAGAAACCGATGCCGCATTTCACGGCCAGGATCCCGGCGGTGTAGGCGCCGATGCCCATCAGGCCCGCGTGTCCGACCGACATGATGCCGGCCTGCCCGAACTGGAACGCCAGACCGTACAGCGCAATGGCGGTGAACCCGGTGGTGATGGCCAACGACAAAAAGCGGTAACCGGGATGAAGCAGCGGGAACCCGAGCAGAAGTCCGACAATAATCACCGCAGCCACCACTTCGGCCCGGGACGGACCCCAGTGCTCACCACCTCCGCTGCGCTTGATGGTTTGCATCAGGTCGCGCGCGGGCCAAGCGTTCCTCCCAGAAGGCCTTGCGGACGAACGATCAGAATCACGATCATAACGACAAGCGAGTAAGCATCGGTCCACTCCGGGAAGCCGTATTCGGCGCTCAAACCATCCACCAAGCCCAAGATTAAGCCGCCTAGAACGGCACCGCCAACATTCCCGAGCCCGCCGATGAGCGAAACCGCGAAACCGCGAATGATAACCACGCTCCCCGTAAATGGGGTAATAGGGAAAAGCGCGATCATCAGCGCACCACCTAACCCGGCCAGCACGCTGCCATAAACAAAGACGCCGGTCACGTAACGCCGGACCGGAATGCCCATCAACGCCGCCGTGTCCGGGTCGGCAATACTCGCCCTTAGCGCCATGCCATAGCGGCTGCGTGATATGCCGAAATAGGTCACCGCAACTACCACCGCGGTTAACCCCACCACGACCGCGCGCATCGCAATCACATCGACGCCGCCGATTACCCAAACGCCGCCAACCGGGTCAGGAATGGTTTTCTGAACTTCGTTAAACACACGAATAACGACGTGTTGTAAAATCACGCTTAACCCGATCGACATGATAAACCCGTTCATCGGCCGGTCCAACGTGAACCGGAAAAGTCCGCGTTCCACCACAAATCCCAGCACGCCCACCAAGACCATTGCCGCTGCCAGCGCCGCGAAGAAATTCCAGCCCGAGGTAACTAAAAACCAGGTGGCCATCCCGCCAATCATCAAAAATTCTCCGTGCGCAAAGTTAACGATCCCGGCGAGGCCAAAGATCAAGGTAATCCCGATCCCGATCAGAATGGTAACACTGGCAACCGACAGGCTGTTGACGAGTTGCTGGATGAGTATCTGCATGGCGCGGGGAGACTGGCGCAGTCGAAGCTTCTTTGAGGTCAGCCACCCGGATCGCCGGCCGGCGGTGCCGCCGGCGGCTGTTCAACGGCCGTCTTGAACTGGTCGGAGGTGCCCGGCTGAACCAGGCACACCTCTGTGGCGAAGGTCACCTGATGGTGCGGATTAAACGTCAGGGGAACCGGCGATACCACGCCCTGGTATTTCATCTTCAGCATTGCGTCAACCACCGCGTCGGGGTTGTCGAGCGAGCCAACTTCTTCCAACGCTTTGGCGTACATAAAAAAGTAATCGTAGTAGAGCAGGGAGACCGAGGATTGCGGTCCCTTGGCTGCGCCCAGTTCAAAATAATTCCGGAAGTAATCTTGCACGGCCGGGTAAGGCGAGGCACCCCAGCAAACCGGCACACAACTCAGGGTGACCGGCTTGTCCGATTTTAGGTGCCGCTCCGCGTAAATGCCGGGATCGACGCCAAACAAAAAGTAAGCGGGTGCCACCGCCAGCTTCAAAGCTTGGGGAAAGGCGGTCAAGGTGGAGTCGCCGTTGTACCAGAAGTGTACGACGTCGGGGTTCATTCCCTTGATTCGGGTGAGCAAGGGTGAGAAGTCGGTTGTGTCGGGCGGGTATTTTACCAGGTCCACCTGCTGCCCTTCGGCCTCCAGCGCCTTCACGTAATGCGAGGACAAGTACTGGCCGGTAGCGTCGTTCCCGACAAAGACGACCGAATGCTTCGGGGCCTGCGGCAACAGCGGCGTCAGAAGCGTCAAAACCCCTTTGGCCGTACTGCCGCTGCGTTGCCATTCCTGAGGCTCGGTTTGGAAGGTGTAGTGCAGCCAGCCCGCCGGGGCGACAGCTTTGTCATCCAGCACCGCCCCCAAAGAACTGTTCCCGGAGAACTGGAGAACTTTCGCCGGTCCGGTTATTTTGGCCATCGAGACCGAGAAATCGTGCGTCTCCGTGCCCCAGATTGCTTTGACCCCGACGTCGTCAACCAGTTCGCGCGCAGCCGCGATCGTCACATTGACGTCCGTCCGGTTGTCCCGGATGTAAAGCTTCACCGTGTAGGTAGTACCTCCGACCTTGATGCCGCCGGCATCGTTGATCTGCTTTGCGGCCAGCTTGGCCGCAGCGACAATGGTGTTACCCGCAGAAACAAACGATCCCGATTCGGCCGCGACGACGCCGACCTTCAATTCTTGATCCTCAGCGAGAACCACTCGCGTCGACAGCGCGAGAAATGCGCTGGCCGTAAGGGCGGCACCCAGCTTCAGATTTTTCATGGGGGGAGTCTTCACCTGCACTCGAGGTGGCTGACGTTGCCATGCTAGGATTGCGCAACTGACGTGTCAAACCGACATTTGTTTCTCGTCGGTTGAACCACGTCGATTCGAGCCTAAACTTCGAGCGTCTCGCCCAGCCGGGCCGGGTGGAACTCCGCCGGGGAGACGCCTGCCTCCGCTAAAGCCAGCGCGAGGAGAAGCGGGGGTTGCGCCAGCGGCTCATCCGTCAGCCGGAACGTTCCCCAATGCATCCCCAGGGAACGCCGGGAGCGGACCGCGCGGTGGATGCGCACAGCCTCTCGCGGGTCGGCATGCTGGTCGGCCATGAACCAGCGCGGAGCGTAGGCACCGATCGGCAGGAACGCGAGGTCGAACGGGCCCTGCTCCCGGCCGAGGTCCTCGAACAAACCGTCCGTCCAGCCGGTGTCGCCGGCGAAATACACCCGGTGCCCGGCGGTCTCAATAACCCAGCCGCACCAGAGCGAACGGCGGCGATCAACCGGCGTTCGGCTTGACCAATGTTGGGCGGGGACACAGGTCAACGTCACCTTGCCACGGAGGCGGTGTTGGCCGCCCCAGCCAGCCTCGGACGCGGGTGCGCCAAGCCGCGCGAACCAGCGCCCCAGCCCGAGCGGGACGAAAAATTGGAACTCCGGGTGGCTGGACTGACGCGCCGAGAGCCGACGCACGGTTGCGCGGTCAAGGTGGTCGTAATGGTTGTGGGAAACGAGTGCCGCGTCGATGCGCGGCAGGTCCTCGAATGCCAGCGCAGGCGGAACCGACCGGTGCGGCCCTGCCCAGGGGACGGGCGAAGCGCGGCGGCTCCAGTGCGGGTCGGTTAGGAAGTTCAGGCCGCCGACCTGGATCAGGAACGTCGCGTGGCCGACCCACGTGGCCTGGATGCGCGCCGGGTCCGGCGTGTGGATGCGGCCGAGGTCCGGGGCGAACACCTCCGGGCGGTAGGGTGGCCGCCCATCGCTGCCGGGGAACGTTTCCGAATTTTCCGAGGGCCCAAGGCGCAACTTCCAGCGCAGAAGATCCGCGAACCCGCGCGGCCGACGCCGGTCCGGATTTTCGTAACAGCCGGCGGCATCCTGTTGGGTGGGGGTCATCGGTTTACAAGTAGAAAACCCATTCGTTCAGGGGTGGGGGAATGCTGATTATAGGAACTGTCAAAAATCCTTTCCGAAATGACGGCCTTCTCGTCGCGGTCGGTGAGAGACCGGCCCCGGTAGGGGAGCATGTCCCCAAGCGCCCCAGGGAGGGAGCGACGTCTGACCAAGGCCGGTTTCCTAGGAAAGCAAGGCCCGAGGCGCCGGCCGTCACCTCAACGTCGTCACCGTCGGGATGGTGGAATGGTAGCGCAACTGGCCAAAGATCCGTCCGCCCACATCGCCCGTAAGTGTGAAATCAACCGCTCGGGAAACGAGATTGCCGGCAGCATCGTGGGTGATGGCCAGCATCGAAAAATAACCGTGGTCTGCGTTGTTGCCGCGGTCGTAAACGGTCACGTCGAGCTGCGCCTGGGAGGGAGCGGTCGGAAACCGGTAGGCGCTCAGGTACACCCCGGGCTTCAGCAGTTGGTGGTAGGGGGCGCCGACCGCAAGGTAATAGGACTGCTGTTTGGCCGGATCTTTTTCAGTGTGAAGATTGTCAATGGCTACGAAGATGCCAAGAGGCCCGTTGTCCGTGGGTATAAATTCGAACCCGTCGGCGGAAGTGGCCCGGTACTCCCGGCCCTGGGTCACGTATTCCCCCGAAGGCCCCACGACGTAGAAGGTAGAAGGCGGCGCGGCAAAGTCGGCTGGTGCGAGGGCGAGCGGGTTAGCGGCGGCTGAAAAGTGGAAGCCCAGCGCGCAAGCCAAGCCCAGGAGGAAACGGGGGGATCGCATCGGCAGTCAAAAAAACACAGACGCACCTGGAAGGCAAGCGCGGGGAGGTCACTCCCCCGTCACGAAGCTGGCGAACGGGTTGGCCGCACTTACTTCTCGCGCGGCGACACCTCAGGGCACGCGGTAAAACGGATCCGGCAAAAGAAAATCCTTTTCGGCGTGACCGCCCAGCAGGTCGGAAGGTTGATCCCCCACATTGGCGATGATGGCGTAACCCATCCGCTCAATTTGGATGCGCACTGGCGTCTTGAAATCCTTGGCGGAAGCAAAACGGGCGCCATCAGGGACCATGAAAAGCTTGGTGTAGCCATCAAAACCTGCCCTGCGAAGGTTGCGTTCCGTGGCGGCGCGTTGTGCCTCCGGCCGGCCTGTAATGAAAAAAACGCTGAGGTTCGCGCTCCGTGCAGCCTGGAACAGTTGCAGCGTCGGCCTGATGGCCGGATCGCGGCCGAGGAGGTCCCAAGCAGCCCAGCCGCAAGGCGCGCCGGAACCAGGGATGCAGGGGCCGGCGATTGGTCGTCCGAAATCATCCAGCTTGATAATCTCCCAGTTGGACAACGCGGTCTCGTCCACGTCAAGGACAAGCGCGGGTCGAGGCACGAACGCGGCGCGCTGCGCCACCCATTTTTCGGCGTTGCCGGCGACCACCATCAGGTCGCGATCATAAGCCCCGTGATCGTGGTAGGCGCGGGCCGCGATCCCGGCATCACCGACATTGGCCGGTTGATTGGCAACGGTGATAAACCGGGATGTTTGGGGCGGGGCCGTGCAGGCGGCAAGCACCGCCAGACCCGACACGAGCAGCAAAATACGGCTGCCCATGGCCTTGGATGTTTGGCTTAACGCTTTGATGGACCGTGTTCTTCGGTAGAGGAAGACAGAACAGCGCACCCTGTTACAGGGTGCGCTGTCGTGAAAACCCGATCGGCCGGCGAATTACTTCTCAAACACTTTTTTTATGTCGCCGACCTTTTTCTGTACTGCGCCCTTAAGCTTATCACCCGCACCCTCAGCCTGCGTGTCGGGGTCGTTAGTCGCTTCACCCACTTTTTCTTTCACCGTGCCGGAAGCTTGGTTGATGTTGCCTTGAACCTTATCTTTGGTGCTTTCGTCCATAGTAGTGGTTATCGGTTTGCTACGGTTATAAGTGTAACCATTTGCGGGCGGAAAAGAACTTGTTTTATTTTTCAACCTACCGCGGTCCTTTATTTTGTGACCAGCCATCGCCCGGCAGCCTGGGTCCCGTTGCCGCCACCTGCTGATGGCGAACTGCATCGAGAACCGACGATTCGAGCGAGCACACGATGAAGTGTGGATATGAATATGACGCGGTGGTAATCGGAGCGGGACCCAACGGGTTGGCTGCCGCGATCCGCATCGCGCAGCAGGGGTTTTCAACCCTCGTTCTTGAGGGTACCGCTAAAGTTGGGGGTGCATGTCGCACCGAGGAACTTACCTTCCCGGGTTTTCGCCACGACGTTGGGTCAGCGGTCCACCCACTTGGGTTGGCTTCACCGTTCTTTTCGTCTCTGCCGCTGGAGCAGTATGGGTTGGCCTGGGTACAACCGCCGGTGCCTTTAGCGCATCCGATCACCGCGGGAGAGGCGGTCGCGCTTCAGCGATCGGTGGGCGCTACGGCTGCGGCGTTGGGGAACGACGCAGGGAGCTATCGCAGGATCTTCGAGCCGCTTGTGTTGAATGCGGGAAGTTTGCTCGAGGAGTTTCTCCAGCCGGTCATTCACGTGCCGCGCCATCCGGTCCTGGCGCTGAAGTTCGGAAAACTGGCCCTGTTGCCCGTGCGCGAGCTGGTTCGGATCTGCTTCTCACAGGCACCTGCAGCAGCCCTCCTGGCCGGTTTGGCGGCGCACTCTTTTCTGCCGCTGACTGCCGCCGGCTCGACGGCCTTTGGCCTTGTGCTGGGAATGCTTGGCCATGCGGTTGGCTGGCCCATCCCGGTGGGTGGCGCCCAGGCCATCGCAGACGCACTGTGGAAATGTTTAGAAACGTTGGGCGGGAAGATTCAGACGAATGCCTTTGTCAAAACCCTGGACCAACTGCCTCGCACGCGAGTCGTTGTATTGGACGTTACCCCGCGTCAACTTATCTGCATCGCAGGGAAAAAGCTTCCGGACCGGTACCGGCGAACCCTTGAACGTTTCAGGTACGGTCCGGGCATTTTCAAAATCGACTATGCCCTTGACGGGCCAATCCCGTGGCTTCACGAAACCTGTCGGCAAGCTGGGACGATCCACTTGGGCGGACCCTTCGCGGCAATTGCCGAAGCCGAGCGTCAGGTCGCCCGCGGCCAATGCCCGAACCGGCCGTTCGCGTTGCTTTCACAACCGACGTTGTTCGACCCTACCCGTGCGCCGTCCGGCCGCCACACGGCATGGGTGTATTGTCACGTTCCCAACGGTTCGTCCATTGACATGACCGAACGAATCGAGAACGAGATTTCCCGCTTCGCTCCGGCTTTCCGCAGTCGTGTGCTTGGTCGCCATGTCACTGCCGCAGCGCAGCTCGAAAGCGAAAATCCCAACCTGGTCGGAGGGGCCATCACCGGAGGCGCCAATGATTTATGGCAGTTGCTTGCCCGGCCTACCTTGAGCCCTGCGCCGTATCGGATCCCGATCAAGGGTGTTTTCCTCTGCTCTTCATCGACTCCGCCTGGCGGCGGCGTACACGGTATGTGTGGATTTCATGCGGCCAACGCCGCCGTGAAATCCTTGAAAACCGGAGACTGGATTGAATGACCCCAACGAGGCACCGGCAACGGCCTGCAACAACATCGCCCGGCTAAGGCAGCGCTACTCTGCTAACCACTTCGGACACGCTCACCGGGTTGTTCACGGCGGGCGCGCCGATGGGAGTGTACTGCACGCGCCAGCCCAGCCCCGCACCCAGGTTGCCCGCGACGAACCTGCCGTCGGCACCGACGTGCATGGCTAGAATAGGCGAGTGAAAGATAGGTGTGCTGGAAAGCAGGAACGTGCCGGTCTTAAACGTCAGGGTGATGGATTCGAGGTTGCCGGCGCTGTCAGAGTGGAGGAAGGAACTGGTGGACGGGGCAGGATGCGTAAGGCCTTCGAAGCTGTACGAGGCGGCAATCAGCGGCGTTTGGAAGAATAACGGTCCGGGACTTGGGGTAGCCGGCACCAGTTGCTTTACCGTAAATTCGATCAGGAAAGATGCGTTCGGTGCGGTCAGCTTGGACTTTGCGCAATTGGCTGGGAATGTTCCACTGACGTCAAAGGTGAGTTCCTGAACCGTGGCCCCCTGGACCATGGGGGTCAACAGGATGAGAAGTGCGCCAATGTATAGTTTCATGATGCCAGCCTGATACCTGCGGCACTGATAAGCGAGAAAGTAAGTCGTGGGCGGCGAGAGCGCAGCAGGCGTGCGCAGCCTGCTGGCGAGAAGCTCACAAGCCGGCAAAGAGGGCGTTGAATCCCTCAACCATGGTGGGATGGGAGAGCACAGCTTCGCGGAGCGTGCTGGCAGGCAGTTGCGCCATCATGACGGCCTGCACGGTGCCAATCATCTCACCGGCTTCAGCCGCCAGGATTGTGCAGCCGAGGATCCGTTGACTGGATTTTTCAATCGTGGCCTTCAGCAGCCCGTTTGTTTGACCCGTGGTCCTTGCCCGGGGCACCGTCAACGGGGTGATCGGGACCTTGAGCACGCGAACGTCCAATCCCCGCGCCGCAGCCTCCTTTTCCGTCAGGCCGATGTGAGCCAGCTCCGGTTCGGTGAATAGGGTCGAAGGAACGAGCCGATCGCTTCGGGAGCGGGAACCGCTCCCGAATACGTTGTCTCTAACGATCCGAAAATCATCCAGGGAGGCGTGGGTGAATTGGGGTCCGCCGCTCACATCACCCAGGGCCCAGATGCCGGAAACGTTTGTCTCCAGGCGGTCGTTGACTTTGATAAAGCCCTTGGCCGTTGTTTCGACCCCGGCCGCGGGCAGGTTCAGCGCGTTGGTCACAGGAGCGCGGCCCAGGGCAACCAAGACGTGGGAGCCGGTCCATTCCTGAGGTCCTTTGGGCGTTCGGAAAGCGACTTTCACCACATCGTCAGTCACGTTACGAATCTGTTCCACGGCCGCATCAAGCCGGATCTCGATGCCTTCGTTTGTCAGAATGCTTGCCAGCGCCTCGGCCATGTCGGAATCTTCCTGGCCGACGAGTTGTCGGCCTCGTTCAAGGAGAGTCACTTGGCTTCCGAACCGATGCATCATCTGGGCAAACTCGAGCCCGATGTACCCGCCTCCGAGCACCAGAAGGCGCGAAGGAACGGCTTTCAGCCGTTGGATGCTGTCGCTGGTCAGAAAGGGAATGTCCCGTAAGCCTGGCACATCCGGAACCGCCGGCCGGGTGCCGGTGTCGATGAAAATGCGTTTGGAGGTGAGTTGCCGGACCTTGCCGTCATTTTGCGTCACTTCGAGCCGTTGCGGGCCTAAAAAGCGCCCGGTCCCCAAGATGAATTCGAGGCTCGGCAGCGAGGTA
Source organism: Chthoniobacterales bacterium (assembly GCA_036401335.1). Classification (GTDB taxonomy): domain Bacteria; phylum Verrucomicrobiota; class Verrucomicrobiia; order Chthoniobacterales; family JAFAMB01; genus DASWVC01. The sequence continues at coordinate 51,665 of DASWVC010000276.1, read as the reverse complement.
AAGTTCTTGTGGTTCAACGCGCGCATCTCCGATACCACTTCCTCAACCCGCTTCTGCACGCCCGGCCAGTCGACCGAGACGCCGTCCACCCTGACGCCGAACTCAGCGGCTCGTCGGATGGAATGGACCAGCCGCGCGCTGGCGATGAACGTTTTGGTGGGGATGCAGGCGATGTTGATGCAGCCACCTCCGATCATCAGCGGGTCGCGTTCGATCAGGGCTGTTTTGTGGTTGTGGCGGCCCAGGTGCGTCGCCAAAATCTTACCGCCTTTGCCGCTTCCTATGACCACGGCATCGTAAGTTTCTGGATCATTCATTTCGGGTAAAGTTATGCCCGCGACTTAGCGGTTTTTCCGGTCGGATGTCGAGATTGTCCCTGACCCTTCATGACATCCGGCCTTCAGGTGGTGCTGTGGCCCGCGACGGTTAACCGTGTTTCATCGCCTTCACCGCCTGGTCCGTGGTCCAGACCGCGTGGGCAAGGAACGCGTAGTTGATGAGCGCCGCGGTGTAACCGTAGCCCCATTCCGGGTGCTTCGGCCCGGCCGTCGCATCTTTCACCACGCCTACTTCAAACCCCTGTTCGAGCAATTCCCGCAGGTGGGATTCGACGCACATGTTGGCGAGCATGCCGCCCAGGATGATTTTGCTGATCCTGCGTTTCCGAAGCTGGAGAACGAGGTCGTTGCTCTCCGGCCCCCACACCCGGTGCGGCGCGACCACAATGGTCTTGCCATCTTCAATGTAAGGCTTGAAACGCTCCAGCCAGTCCGCGCCGGAACCTTCCAGGCCGTCGAGATTCAATGGGCCTTTGCGAGCAAACAACCCTGAGGTTGCTTCGTCGGTCTCGAGCGGTCCGTTGAATTTCCAGCCTTTGTCGGTAGGGTAAAAATAGTGAGGGGAGATGAAGACCTCGTACCCATCCGCCTTCGCGGCCCGGAAAAGGCGCTCCATGTTCTCAATGGTGTTGTTTTCTTGCAGACTTTCACGGAGCAGGGGCCAGGCAAGGCCCTTTTCGCTCAGGACGTCGTTCTGCGGATCGATAAATACAAGGGCCGTGTCTTCCCGATGAATTTCCATAGTGAACTCCGGATGAGGTTATCAGGCAGCCGGGACCGCCTTGCAAGCTGGCCCGGTGTCACGAGCGGCGGATCAACGCGCCGGTTGGTGCTGCTGGAGAAAACCCTCGATGCGGCTGGCGATTTCCTCCCCGTGGGTTTCGAGAGCGAAATGACCCGTATCCAGTAAATGCGTCTCCACGGCCCGCAAATCGCGAGCGTAGGGTGCGGCGCCCTCCGGCGGGAAGATGACGTCGTTCTTGCCCCAGACAATCAACGTCGGCGGCTGGTACTGCCGGAAGAAGGCTTGGAACTCGGGATAGAGCGGCACATTGGTTCGATAGCTGTAGAACAGATCCAATTGGATCTCGTCATTGCCGGGACGGTCCAACCCGACCTGATCCACCATCCAGGTGGTCGGATCCAAGAGTGTGCGGTCAGCCACGCCGTTCTCGTACTGCCATCGGGTCGACTTCGGATCGACCAGGAAGTGGATGGCCTGACGGTTCTCCGGCGTGGGATCGTTCCAGTATTTCTTGATGGGATCCCAGAACTCCCGGAGGCCTTCATCGTAGGCATTGCCGTTTTGCACGATGAGCGCCTGCACACGCTCGGGGTGGCGCAACGCCAGACGGTAACCCACCGGAGCGCCGTAATCCATGACGTAAAGCGCGTAACTAGTAAGCCCAAGTTTCTCGACCAGTTGCTCCACCACGTTGGTCAGGTTCTCGAACGTGTAAGCAAAATCCTTGTGGCTCGGCATGCTGGTCTGACCGAAGCCGGGGTAGTCGGGAGCCACCACATGGAACGAGTTAGCAAGGCGCGGGATGAGGTTCCTGAACATGTTGGACGACGTCGGAAAGCCATGCAAAAGCAGGAGGGTAGGTGCGTCTTGCGGGCCGGCTTCCCGGTAGAAGACATCCAGTTCGTTCACGCGGACGGTGTTGTAACGCACCGGGTATTGGTTGGGAATGGACGGGTTATGTGTGTTCATTTTCTTATTTGGTTGCGGTTAACGGCGGGGTGAGTTGTCAGGCCAGGATGAGCCGGGCCTTTTTGATTCAGCAATGCCCTCGGGCGTGTCGCGGAAGGCGAGCTGGGCTTCCAACTCGGCGATCCGGGCTTTCAGCGGCGCGACGTACTTTTCCACCTCAGCGGCCGTGAAACGGGGAGTGATGTATTGCGGGCAGTTCCAATCATAGGAAACGACCTGGATGAGGAACAATCGCTCCACCTTGCGGCGAAGCGGCTCGGGGGCAAGTTGATCGACAAGTTCGGGATGTTCGCGCGCGTCGAGTACCCGCCCGTGGCCGAGCAGCTTGAGCCGTGTGCGGTGCGGGTAGTCCATTAAAAAGAGGGCCACCCGATCGGTTACGCCCAGGTTGCCTGTGGTGACGAGCTGGCGGTTGCCCTGGAAGTCCGCGAAACCGACGAGGGTCGGTCCCAGTACCTTTACAAATCCGATGGGACCGCCCCGGTGTTGCACGTAGGGCCAACCGGTCTCGCTGATCGATGCCAGGTAGAAACTGTCACGCGCGGCGATAAAATCCGCTTCGTCCTGAGTAAGCGCATCGGCCTCGGGCGCATGCTCCACGACCTGGTGCTTCCCGAAATATTTATCCTGGGCCTGCTGAACGGCGGGCGTGAGCACAAGTTGCATGTACTTGTCGGCCATCGCGTTCAGGCCCGGAGGTACAGCTCCCGGTGAAATTGACTTCCGTCTTTGGTCGGCATCGTAGGCATCAGCTGTGCGAGGGTGGACGGCTTACAAACCCAGGTCGGTTAGTCCGGCGTGTTCGAGAGCGCGGGGGAAGGAAGCGTCCCAACGGAACTTGCGTTCAGCTTCCTTGATCGGCAGGTCGTTGATGCACGCGTGCCGATGGTGCATCAATCCATTCCGGTCGAACTCCCAGTTCTCGTTGCCATAAGAGCGAAACCAATTGCCTGAGTCGTCATGCCACTCGTAGGCAAAACGCACCGCGATCCGGTTTCCGTCGAAAGCCCACAGTTCCTTGATGAGACGGTAATCCAGTTCCTTGTTCCACTTGCGGGTAAGGAAGTCGATAATGGCTGGCCGGCCGTGCATGAATTCGACCCGGTTGCGCCACCAACTGTCTACCGTGTACCCCAACGCAACCTTTTCCGCGTCCCTGCGGTTCCAGTTGTTTTCCGCCAACCGCACTTTCTCGATGGCGGTCTCACGGGTAAAAGGAGGAACCGGCGGACACTGAATGATCTGGTTTGGTGCGTTCATGAGCAGTGGGAAGCAGTTGCCCGGTTCGCCGGTCAGTCTCGCCGTATAAGATCAGGATTCGTGCCAAGGTTGCAGGTAAGCTACAAGTCATTGGCTATGAGGAGTTTCCAACCCGGCGTTACGGCAGGGGAGGGGGAGTGAAAGTTCGAACGTTCGACTAATCGTCTCTGAAAAGGCCGATCCTTCCCCCCCCTTGGCCATGATACCAAGGTCGCATGGACGGCGTTCGGCAACCACGGCAGTTTGCTTGACTGACGTTCCCATGACCCATGCGCTGCCAATCTCCGGGGTGGACGACGACGAATCGCCGCGCTAACGGGCTTGCAATCCTGCTATGAGCTTGAATAAAGAAAAAATCTCCCTGCTTCTGGCCGACGTGGATGGCACGCTTGTCGACAGCCAAAAGCGGATTACGGAACGGGCGGCTGCCGCGATCCAGCAGTTGCAGACAGCCGGCGTGAAGTTTGCCGTCACCAGCGGGCGTCCCCCGCGAGGGATGAAAATGATTGCGGAAAAGGTCGCGTTATCTGCCCCGATTGCGGCGTTCAACGGCGGAATGATGGTTGATCCGAAAACCCTGGCCGTGCTCAGCGCCTATACCCTTGAGGCTGGCGTTGCCAAAGCCGTGATCGATGCGATTGCCGGGTTTGGCTTGGACGTCTGGGTTTACGCGGGCGTGGACTGGTATTTGCGCAACTGGAACGCGCCCCATCGGGAAAAGGAAGAGCGAACCGTCCAGTTTCCTCCCACCGTGGTCGACAATTTCGATGCGGCGTTTGCTCAGGGAATTGCCAAGGTGGTCGGTGTCAGCGACGATTACGCCCTGGTCGGAAAAGCCGAGCAGGCCCTCCAACAATCCTTCGGGCAGGACGTGCACACCAAGCAGACGACCCCCTCTCGGGACGTTCATCCCAGCGTATCGGCGGCCCGGTCCCAGCCTTATTACCTTGATGTGACCCATCCGGAAGCCAACAAAGGATCGGTCGTCTCCGCCCTGAGCGAGCTTCTCAAGATTCCGGCCGGCGAAATCTGCACGATCGGGGACATGCCCAATGATATGCTGATGTTCCGTAAGAGTGGTTACTCCATCGCCATGGGACAAGCCAGTGACGAGGTCAAACAGATTGCGACCTGGGTGACCGCAGGCATGGATGAGGAGGGGTTCGCAAAGGCGGTTGAAGAACACCTCTTGCGCTGAGGCCTGGGCTTTAGTGACCTGTCGAATTGACCAAAGGGGATTTGATGCAGTCCGCAAAAAGCGGAAAAGCCCAACGGTCAGCGCGCTCGACCGGGCGGTTTATGCCTGGGCTTCGAAGTCAGGCGGGATCAGTTCCACCGAACCCGGCAGCCCAGGGTCGAAACATTCCTCGAAACCGAGGAAGCTGTTGCCATCGAACCCGATGGTGACCGCCGCCGATTCCAAGGGCTGAAGCAGGGCGACCGCCAACCGTCGAGCCGGCGCCCGATTGCAGGTGCTGCGCCACCTTGCTTTTGTCGAATACAACGCGACCTGTCGCGGCTGCGTAAACCCGGGTGTACTCGAACTGCCGGTTCGTCCATTCGACCGTTGCTTCCGCCATGTGCAGCATTGCAGTCGTGGCCTTGCTCAGGTCCTGGTCGCGGTGGACACGATCCATCACTTGCCCCAGCGTTGCCGCTTGTTTCCGGTCCATCTCAACCAACAGGTCACCCGGCTTCACCATCTGACCGTTGGAAACAAAGGTTTTCGTGATGGTCCCCTCTACCTTGCTGCCGATCGGGTAGGCATTGCGCTCAACCCTGGCATAATCGCGTGAGGACACGTGCTCGGGCCAGAGTTGCAAAGTGGTGCCTTTAACGCAGACAAACCAAGCCCGCACAGAGGCCCTTTCTGACGTTGCCGGGCTTTCGCAACGTTCCCGGCGCACCTTGCCCGCCGGAATCCTGATCACGTGATGGCTCGAACGAACCGGGCCCTGGATCTCCGCTGGAATGCGACCTTTCCTGAGGAAAAAATGATGAGGGAGCGACGACGGTTTGCCCGCAGCCCGTTTCCAATTCTAAATGCAGGTTTGATCGGTCTTGGAATCGAACACGTGAATCAACTCGCTCGATACCGTCAGGGTCAATTTCTCTCCGGGCTCTCTCCCCCACTGCTCGTTTATTTGAGCGATTATCTTCTTTTCCTGGCCGATGTTGATTTGGAGAATGGTCGTCGCGCCCTGCGGTTCGACCACTTCAACGGTCCCCCTGATCACGTTCCTGGTGCCACGGTCAGGATTTCTCTCGATGACGAGGTGCTCAGGACGAACCCCAACCCAGGCTTCCTGAATTCCATTCCGGGTGACAAGTGCAGGGTGCTTTTCCGGAAGGACCAGGCAAACGTTATCACCGGAGAAAACGGTTCCATCGGCATTGATGTGAGCCCGCAGGAAATTCATCGACGGGCTGCCGATAAAACCTGCCACATAACGATTGATGGGCGAGTTGTACAGTTCCTTTGGCGTCCCCACTTGCTGCACAAGTCCGTGCGACATCACAACGATCCGGTCACCCATGCTTAGCGCTTCCACCTGATCGTGAGTTACATAGAATGTGGTGACGCCCAGACGCCGTTGGAGCTTGATGATCTCGGCCCGCATATCCACCCGCAATTTCGCATCAATGTTCGACAGCGGTTCGTCCATCAGGAACACCTTCGGTTCTCTCACGATGGCCCGGCCCAGCGCCACGCGCTGACGCTCACCTCCAGAAAGCTCCTTGGGTTTGCGCTCCAGCAAATGTTCGATTTCCAGAGTTCTCGCGGCCGAACGGACCGTTTCAGCAACCCGTTCCTTGGGGAATTTTCGAAGTCGGAGCCCGAATGACAGGTTACCAAAAACGTTCAGATGCGGGAACAACGCGTAGTTTTGGAAAACCATCGCGACGTCCCGTTCACGCGGTATCATTCCAACCACATTCTTACCTCCGATCCTGATCTCGCCTTCGGTCACGGTCTCCAGACCGGCAATCATCCTCATGGTCGTGGTTTTACCGCAGCCGGATGGCCCGACAAGGACAACAAATTCACCGTCCCGCGTCGTGAGGTTAAAATCCCGTACGGCAACGACGTCGCCATAACGTTTTGCAACATGAGAGAGTTCGACGATGGCCACGTTCGCTCCGTCTTTATCCTTTTACCGCGCCGAATGAAAGCCCGCGCGCAAGGTAACGCTGAACAAAAAACGACATCAGGACCGGCGGCGCGATTGCGAGGAGCGTATTAACCGCCGCAAAATTAAAATCGACGCCCCTGGTGCTGCGAGATGCAAGGATGAATGCCGGCATGGTCGCGGCGTGTTGCGACGTCACCGCAGACGCGAAAAGCGCCTCGTTCCAACAGAAGGCAAAGACAATGAAGGCGGTCACGATGAGGCCATCGAGAGAGAGCGGAAGCGCGATCATCCAAAAAACCTGCCACAATGAGGCTCCTTCCATTCGCGCCGCTTCCTCCACGTCCTTGCTGACGTCCCGGAAAATGTCTCGCATGATCACCACGCAAAAAGCCAGGTTAAACGTCGAGTAAAGCAGGATGAGGCCGATCCAGGTGTCAATCAACCCGAACTCTGCCAGCAGAATGTAGAAGGGCGATAGCACCACCACCGGAGGCATCACCCGCTGTGAGAGGAACCAGAGGGTGATGTCTTTGCTTTTCACCCGTCTGAATTCGAATCGTGCAAGGCTGTAGGCGGCGGGTGTCCCGATTAACAGGACGAAGGCCGTTGTTCCGACGCCAACCAGCGCACTGCTGAACAAGCAGTTAATCGCTTGAGGATCGTTCAGTACCTCCTTCCAGGCGTCAAGAGTCGGCGTAAACTGCAAAAAAGGAATAATCGCTCCCCGCTCAAAAATCGCCGATCGTGATTTGATCGAGTTCCCGATCGCCCAGAGAAACGGGATCGCCACCCAGCAGAGGGCCAGGCAGGCGATCAACATGGCCACAAGTTTTGAGGCCCACTTCGAGCTTCGCCAAAGCAAATTGTCCATGCGAACGGATCTTCAGATCTAATCGATGCGTTTCCGCATCTGTTTAAAGAAAAAGGTAATCACGATCGAGACCATGATCAGGTAAAGAATACCCATCGCCGACCCCCGGCCGAAATCGGTAAACTGGATCGTTGTCAGGTCCGCCATCACACTGAAAAGCTGAGTGCTGGTACCCGGACCGCCGCTTGTCAGAGCATAAGGCAAGCCGAACGATTTCAGGCCTTCGAGCACTCGCGAGAGAATGGCTACCGTCAGCACCGGCCACGCCAAGGGTATGGCGACGTGGAAGAACACCTGCCAATGACTGGACGCTTCCAACATCGCGGCATCAAAAATGTCATTGGGAATGGCGGATAACGTCGCTAAGGACATTAAAAAGACGAACGGGGTCCAGATCCAGATGTCCAGGATCATTGCTGCGGCCAGCCCGCCGGAGGCCGTTGACAGCCATTCGATGTGAATTCCGAGCGCGCCCAGGATCGTGCTGAACAAACCGCCCTGGTCCGTAAAAAGCGTGACCCCCAGGTATCCGATCGCGACCTCCATCGTAAACAGCGGAGCGGTGAGGATCGGGCGGAATAACTTCTTTCCCGGCACTCCGATCGTAATGATCCAGGCGAGCACAAAGCCGATGCAGACTTCGATCGGCACGGTAATCCCAACAAAGATTACCGTGATAAAGATGGCGTACCAAAACCCGCTGTCGGTTAACAACCGGGCATAGTTTGAAAATCCGACGTACGCGGTGATTCCTTCGCCGAGCACATAGTTGGCAAAACTGTACCGGACCGCGGCGAGAATGGGAAAAAAAGTCAGTGCGATGATCCAGATGACCGAAGGAGCGAGCAAGGCATACTTGAACCCCCTTTCCGCCTTGCTCTGCACTGATGCGATCGTTTCCATGGGCTCCCGTTGATCGTGACTGCTTACCTGGGGATCCCGTCAGTCAGGCGAACGATTCCGCATACAGTTTTTTCTGCTTGTCGCGCCCGTACCTCTCCGTGATCCGCTCCCAGGCCTGGGCGCAATCGTCGAGAGCAGCCTTTGGCTGAGTTTGTCCGGCCAGGACACCGGAAACACGGACATCCAGCTCGTGCCAATATTCGGCGGCACCCGGAATTCGCAGGTAGGTCTCCTGCGCCGGGAGCGACAGGTTCTGGTAATACGCGTCCAGGTACCGTTTTGCTTCCTCGGGGTCCCAGCCCTGCTCCACCCACTCTTCAACCTTTCCGGTGCCGACCGGCGGAAAGTATTCGAACTTCATGCCCGGTTGCACGCCCGTGAAACCGTGCGTGCAGTTGTATATGGCATTTTTCTTCGTGGCCATGAAAGCAAGGAAGTCATAAGTCGGATCTTTTTTCTTCGAAAAACGCGAGATGACGCAATGCCATGATCCGCCATTCACGTTGCCGACGGAGTTAAGATCGAATTTATCCCACTGACCCTTGATCGGGTCGTATGCTTCGGTGGTGCCCGGAATAATCGTCGCGCCGACCTTACCCTTGACCTTCGATTCCTTGGGATCCTGCGCAAAGGTGGGAAGATCGCCCCAGGTCGGTTCCAGCACCGCCTGTCCGGAAAGGAACAGGTTCCAACCTTGCCCCAGGGTCCAACTGATCGCTTCTTTTGGTCCGCAGGGCAGGAATTTAACGTAATCCTCCAATGCCCGGAGATGGCCCTCCGAGTTGATCAGCGGCTTCATCGTATCGGGATTAAACCAGAAGTATTTGTTGTTGGGCGAACAGACGTAGGGAGCTGCCAGAGTCAGGAAATGGAAGAAACCTTGCTCGTTTACTTTTGCGTGTAACGCGATGCCCCAATCATTCTGGCCGTCGCCGTTCCAGTCCCATCCGGTAAAGAAATTGGCGACGTCAAACATCTGTTTGTTGGTCTTCGGCGGGTTCGGGAGGTCGTACCCGACCTTATCCTTGAACTTTTGCTGGTTTTCCGCCTTCTCGAGAACGTCCCTGCGATAATAAAGGATCTGGCAGTCACCATCGAACAGGACTCCGTAAACTTTGCCCTGCCAACTGTAGAGCGTTTTCATCGCAGGTAGCCAATCATCGGGCGACCAGGAAGGGTATTTCGGATCTTTGAGGTACGGCCCAACCTCGATGATGTAGGGCTCCTTCGGCACAAAAAAGTCGCCATAAAACCAGGCACCCGTCATGTAAGCATCGTACCGGTGCGTCGTCTGCAGATCTGAAAAGATCTGCTGATGAAGGGTATCGATCGGAACTTCCGCAACGTTTACTTTGCCCCCGGTTTCCTCTTCCCATTTTGGCACCCAGTATTTGAGTCCATCTCCGACCGTCGCCTTCAGCACCAGGACGGTGATGGTCTGGCCCTTGTAAGGTTTGGTCTTGAGGAACTCGATGCGCTCTTTGGTGATTGGTGCCTCATTCGGGTAGTCCGGAGAAGAGTCCATCAAGTTGCCGTCCTCTGCATAGGCCTGAGCAGAGACGATCCGGCTCAACAAAGCCGCCGAGATTCCCAGCTTGGCCGCTTGCCCGATGAAATGGCGCCGGCTGATTCTGCCCGCTAAAAACCCAGCGGATAATTCCTCAAACCTGTCTTTCGAATGGTCTTGGGACATAAGTTGTACGATTCGCCCAAGCAACAGTTCCAGTGGTCCACCGGATCTCATCCGGTAGCCAATACGCGGCCACTCAGAACGGCTCAAACCCGTCCAAGCGGAGTGGAAGAGTAGAATGGGGGTTTTTTGATGTTAGTAAAACGTCGTTCCTACCGTCAAGAAGCATCATCCAAGTTCTTCAACCACGGAAGGGTGGATCAGGCAGCCCTTGCCCTGCATTCGCAGAAATTCGCAGGAATTTTACACTTTCTCTAATTCTATGGTTTAAACTCGGGTTCCAGGCTAAGCGGGGCTGCCTCCCGCGGAAGAGCGGGCAATCCTGGCGATAACCCTGACGGACGGTTTTCACTAACCCGGCAACCGCCGTCTGCCTGCGGGCGGCCCGCCTGCCAATCAAGATTGCCTTCCAATTTCATACCCCTTCATTCATGACACTCTCGAAGTAGAGATGATCAAAACGAGCGCAGCGGGCCGGGATCGACGTGACGGCCCACCGACTTGAACCGGCCTTCTTATCAGCAGCCTTACTTTAATGAACTACAGACCATTCGGCAAAACGGGATTGAACGTGTCAGAAATCGGCTACGGTGCGTGGGGCATCGGCAAGAGTAACTGGATCGGCGCCTCGGATGAGGAGTCAATGAAGGCTCTGCATCGCTCCATCGATCTGGGGTTGAACTTTATCGACACCGCCCTCGGTTACGGGGACGGTCACAGCGAGAGGCTCGTCGGGCAACTGATCAAAGAACGCGCGGAGCCCGTTTACGTGGCCACCAAAATCCCGCCGAAAAACGGTCGCTGGCCGGCCCCTTCCGGCGTGCCGGCCGCAGAAACCTTTCCCGCCGGGCATGTCATGGCGTGCACCGAAAAAAGCTTGAGGCACCTCGGGTTGGAAACCATTGACGTCCAGCAGTTCCACGTCTGGTCGGACGAATGGGTCGGTCAGGGGGATTGGCTCCAGGCCGTTCAATCGCTAAAAGAGCAGGGGAAGATTCGCTATTTTGGCGTTTCCATCAACGACTTTGAACCCCAGAACGCGCTTCGACTGATCGAGACCGGCATGGTGGACGCCGTCCAGGTCATCTACAACATCTTCGAACAAAGCCCGGAAGACGAACTCTTGCCCGCCTGTCAACGCCACCGCATCGCGGTTATTGTCCGGGTAGCGTTGGACGAAGGGGCGCTGACGGGGCAAATCACCCCCCAAACCACCTTTGCAGACGGGGATTTCCGCAACCATTACTTCCGGGGTGATCGAAAGCAGCAAGTCTATGAACGCGTGCAAAGGGTTGCCGTCGATCTCAACATTCCTCTGGAACAGCTGCCCGAGACTGCGCTGCGCTATGTGTTGAGCCATCCGGCCGTCGCCACCGTCATTCCGGGCATGCGATCGGTACGGAACGTCGAGCGCAACTGCGCGGTTGGTGACGGACGTGGGTTGCCCAACGGCAAGGTTGAACAATTGAAAGCCCACCGGTGGGTCCGCAACTTTTACCAATGAGCCGGAGTGGCCCGGCGGCTCTGGAGCGGCACTTAGGCGAACTGCTTGCTGGTCCGGGCGGCTTCCTGCCCGAGCCGGTGGAGAAACGCCGCTTGCAGGCCCGGATCGATCAGGAGCACAAAGGGAGGTAGCGAATTGGCGCCTCCCACCGCGACCCAGAAACACGGCAAGGCGGCATTGGTGTATCCTGGCCTCTTGAACTAGTCACTGCTTTGATGATAGGAAAGCAACGGCCAGCGATCATGGGGACGTCATCATCCAGCGGAACGTGCCATATGGCGGAACATTACCGGATTCGAGGGTAGTTAGCGCCCACGGCACTTTTTAGATGGACCCTTCCGGTTATTCCTTCGAAAGGGTCAGCGAGGACGGGGAATTTGTGCTTCTACGGGGCAGGCTCGAAGGGGAGCCACGGTCCGTTCTCCTGTTGATGCCGGCTTCGGATCATCCATCTCCTGCCAGCATTGGACGGTTGAACCATGCCTATGGGCTGCGGAATGAACTGGACCCGGCGTGGGCAGCCCGGCCCCTGGACCTCGCCGACTACCAAGGCCGCCACGCGCTGGTGCTCGAAGATACGGGCGGGGATTCGCTCGCGCGCTTGATCGGACGGCCACTGGACATCGAACAATTCCTCCGTACCGCCAGCGGCATCGTGAAAGCGCTCGGCCGATTCCACGCGCGGGGGCTCATCCACCGGGACGTCAGGCCGGCCAATATCCTGGTCAACCCCGCGGCCGGCGGTGCCTGGTTGACGGGTTTCGGTTTGACCTCGCGGTTGCCCCGCGAGCACCAGTCTCCCGAGGCGCCCGACGTCATCGGCGGGACGCTGGAGTACATGGCTCCGGAGCAAACCGGGCGAATGAACCGGTCCATTGATTCAAGGAGCGATCTCTATTCCCTGGGCGTGACCCTTTACGAGATGCTCGTCGGAGCGCTGCCATTCACCGCGAGCGATCCAATGGAATGGGTCCACTGCCACCTCGCGCGCCAAGCGCGCTCGCCCCGCGAGCGGATATCGGACATTCCCGAACCCATCTCCGGAATCGTCATGAAACTCCTGTCGAAGACTGCAGAGGACCGTTACCAGACCGCCGCTGGCCTCGAAGCAGATCTGCGACGCTGTTTTACGGAATGGGAGGCGCGTGGGCAAATCGATCCCTTTCCCCTTGGCACGACCGATATGTCGGACAAATTGCTCATCCCGGAAAGGCTCTACGGGCGGGAACGTGAAATCGAACTGCTGCTCGCGGCTTTCGATCGCGTGGCAACCCGGGGGACGACGGAATTCGTGCTGGTGGCCGGTTATGCCGGTGTCGGGAAGTCGTCGGTGGTCAACGAACTGCACAAGGGGCTCGTCCCGTCGCGGGGGCTCTTTGCGTCGGGCAAATTTGATCAGTACAAACGAGACGTTCCCTATGCAACGCTGTCGCAGGCATTCCAGCACCTGACCCGGCAGATCCTGGGACAGAGCGAAGAGGAGCTTGGGCATTGGCGCGCAGCGATCCACGACGCGCTTGGTGCCAATGGACAGCTCATGGTGAATCTGATCCCGGAACTCGAGCTTATCATTGGGAACCAGCCCGCCATGGCGGAGTTATCCCCGCAGGATGCGCAAAACCGTTTTCAGATGGTTTTCCAGCGACTCCTGGCGGTGTTTGCGCGACCTGAACACCCGCTCGCGCTTTTCCTGGATGATCTCCAATGGCTGGACGCGGCGACTCTGCACCTTCTCCACCAACTGATCAGCGGTGCGGAGGTGCGGCACCTCCTTCTCATCGGCGCCTTTCGGGACAACGAAATGAGCTGCTCTCACCCGCTGATGCGAACACTGGCGGGGCTCCGCGGCACCGGAGTGCCGATCCATGAGGTAACTCTCGCAAATCTTGGCCTGGAGGACGTGACCCGACTTGTCGTCGATGCCCTCCATTGCGAGGCGGAGCGCGCGCGTTCCCTTGCGCAGCTGGTGTATGAGAAGACGGGCGGGAATCCTTTCTTTGCCATCCAGTTCTTCGCGATGCTCGCCGAAGAAGGGGCGCTCACCTTTAACCCGGAGGCTGCCGCCTGGGAGTGGGACGTCGCGCGCATCCGCGACAAAGGCTACACCGATAACGTGGTGGTGCTGATGGGCGGGAAACTGAGGCGGTTTTCCGCCGCCACCCAGGAAGCCCTGAAACAGCTCGCCTGCCTGGGCAACGTTGCTGCAACCGGCACGCTGACCCTGGTTCATTGGGAAACAGAGGAGGCGGTGCATGCCGCACTCTGGGAAGCGGTCCACGCCGGGCTTGTCTCTCGCCTGGATAACGCCTACAGGTTTCCGCACGATCGTATCCAGCAGGCAGCTTATTCACTGATCCCGGAAGAACATCGCGCCGAGGTCCACTTGCGCATCGGTCGCGTGCTGCTGGCCAGCATGGGTGCGGACGAACTTGCCGAACACCTGTTCGATGTCGCGAACCAGCTGAATCAGGGCGCGGCACGGCTGGTTGACCGAGCCGAGAAAGCACAAGTGGCAACAATCAACCTGCGCACCGGGCTCAAGGCCAAGGCGTCGGCGGCCTTTGCGTCGGCATGCGTGTATTTTGCTGCGGGCATGGCACTGCTCGACGAAACCGATTGGGGCAGCCGGTACGAGTTAATGTTCAGGCTGTGGCTGGAACGCGCGGAATGTGAATTCCTGACCGGACACCTCGACACTGCCGAGCAACTGCTTGGGGCGTTATTGAACCGTAACGCATCGAAGGTCGACCAGGCGGCCGTTTACCGTCTTAAGGTCCAGTTGCATATCGTGAAGGGGGAATACCCGCAAGCGGTGGCTAGCGCGCTCACTTGCCTGCGTTTGTTCGGCATCGACCTGCCGGCACACCCGACCTGGCAACAGGTCGAGGCCGAATACGAGGCGGTTTGGCGCAACCTGGACGGACGCCCGATCGAAGGCCTGATTGACCTGCCGTTGATGACCGATCCGGAACTGCGGGCTGCCATCGGGATGCTTTCGGCCATGGACGCCCCTGCCTACTTCACTGATTTCCATTTGTGCTGCCTGCTCCGGTGCCGCATGGTGAACGTCAGTGTACGGCATGGGACGAGCGACGCTGCCACGTACGGTTATGTGAGCTTTGGACTTATCCTCGGCCTGAACTTCCATCGTTACCGCGAGGGTTACCGTTTCGCCAAGCTCGCCTGCGACGTCGTTGAGAAGCACGGCTTCATTTCCTACCAGGCAAAAATCTACCAGATGATGGGGGTGGTGGCTTTCTGGACGCAGCCGATCTCGACGGTGATCGATTTCATACGGGCAGCCTTTCGCGTCGCCACGGAGACAGGGGATCTGACTTACGCCTGTTATTGCATGGACCAGTCCGTCACCACCCTTTTGGTGCGGGGCGATGCACTCGACGGGGTCTGGCGTGAGTCGGAGAGGAGCCTGGACTTCGTGCGCAAAGCAAGGTTCCGCGACGTCGCGGACCTAATCGTGAGCCAGCAGCGGTTCATCGCGACCATGCAGGGCCGGACCGCGACCTTTTCGACCTTCAGCGATGGCCAGTTCGACGAAGCCAGGTTCGAGGCCCGGCTAACGGGTGACAGGATGCGCGCAATGGTTGGTTTTTACTGGGTTCTCAAACTGAAGGCGCGGTTCCTGTCGGGCGATTACGCAGAAGCTCTGGCGGCAGCCACGAAAGCAAAGGCGCTGCTTTGGACCTCGAGCGCCCACTCGGGTGCAAATTTCGAGCTGCTCGACTACTTTTTCTACACCGCGCTGACGGTGGCTGCGCTTTATCAGCACGGTTCCGCCGACGCGCGACAAGCGTGGCACAGTCTCCTGACGGTACACCGGGACCAACTGGGCGAGTGGGCGGCAAATTGCCCGCCGATTTTCGCCGACAAGCACGCATTGTTGGTGGCCGAAATCGCCCGTCTCGAAGGCCGGGACCTCGAGGCGATGCGGTTGTACGAGGAGGCAATCCGGGAAGCGCGCAAGAATGGGTTTGTCCAGAATGAGGGCGTCGCCAATGAGTTGGCGGCGCAGTTTTATCTCGAGCGCGGCATCGAAAAAGTGGCGCAATCCTACCTGCGGGAAGCGCGTTACTGCTACCTCTGCTGGGGTGCCACGGGCAAGGTGCAACAGCTCGATCAGCGGTACCCTGCCATCGGCGAGCAGGCGTTTCCGCGTACCACGACGACGATCGGCACGTCGGTCGAGCAGCTGGACTTGGCGACGGTGATGAAGGCGTCGCAAGCAGTATCCGGCGAGATCGTTCTGGAAAATTTGATCAAGACACTCATGACGATTGCCGTCGAACATGCCGGTGCCGAGCGCGGCCTTTTAATTCTGCAGGATGGCGAAGCGCTTCGAATCGCTGCGGAAGCCAGGACTGGCCGCGACGGGGTCACGGTCCTTTACCGGGAGTTGCCCGCAACGTCCGCGGAACTTCCAGAGTCCATTCTCCGTTATGTCGTGCGTTCAAGAAAGAGCGTCATCCTGGATGACGCTTTAGCCCCGAATCAGTTTTCAAATGACGATTACGTCCATCGGAAACGCCCCCGTTCCGTCCTCTGTCTGGCTCTGGTCAAGCAGGCACAGTTGATCGGGGCGTTGTATCTGGAGAATGACCTGACGCCGCGCGTCTTCACGTCGGCGCGGTTCGCTGTCCTCGATCTTCTCGGCTCCCAGGCGGCCATTTCCCTTGAGAACGCTCGCCTGTATGCGGACCTGCAGAAGGAAAACGCGGAGCGCAAACGGGCCGAGGAAGAGATGCAAAGGCAAAAAGCACACCTCGATGAGCTTTTTGAATTGGCGCCGGAATCGATCGTCTTGCTGGACGCGGACAACGCAATCTCCCGCGTGAATTGTGAGTTTACCCGCGTCTTTGGCTACAGCCCTGAGGAAGCCTTAGGGCGAAAGCTGCAAGATCTGGTGTTGCCGGATGATCAGCGGCCCGGCTTCGACGAAAATGCCAGCCGGATCGCCGCGGCCCAGAGGGTCGACTCCGAGATGGTGCGAAAGCGCAAAAACGGCGAGCGGTTGGACGTATCCATTGTTGCCGCGCCCGTCCCTCTGTCGGACGGTCAAATCAGCACCTACGTCATCTATCGTGACATTACCGGCCGCAAAGAGGCGGAGAAGGAGTTGCGCCGCAGCGAGGCGGACTTGCGAAAGGCCCAGGCCGAGCTGGCCCACGTGACGCGGGTGACGACGATGGGCGAGCTGGCCGCCTCGATCGCGCATGAGGTGAACCAACCCATCGCGGGCGTGGTGATCAACGCCACCGCCTGCATGCGTTGGCTGGCCAGGGTCAGGGAGGAGTCCGTCAACTTGGCCGAGGCCCGCGAAGCGCTCCAGCGCATCATTCGGGACGGGAGCCGGGCGGGGGAGGTCATTGCGCGCATCCGGGCGCTTTTCAAGAAAACGGAAGCGGCCAAAGAGCCGCTGGACCTCAACGAGGTCATCCGGGAGGTGGTCGCCCTGGCGCGCAGCGAAATGGAGAAACGGCGGGTGATCCTGGGTCTGGAGTTGACCCCGGACTTGCCGGCCGTCCTGGGCGACCGGGTGCAGCTGCAGCAGGTGATGCTGAACCTCATCCTCAACGCGATCGAAGCCATGGACGCCGTCGAAGGACGGTCGCGGGAGCTGGTCGTCGGGACGCAGGTGCGTGGGCAAACGGAAGTGCGGGTGACGGTGCGCGATTCCGGCCCCGGCCTCGATGCGGCGAGCCTGGAAAAAGCGTTCACGGCGTTTCACACAACCAAACCGGGCGGCCTTGGGATGGGCTTGTCGATCAGCCGCTCCATCGTTGAAAACCACGCCGGACGGCTCTGGGCCATACGGAACGAGGGCCCCGGAACCACCTTCCAGTTTACGTTGTCGGCTGGAGGCTGGTGACCAGGCCCTCGATCACCCACAAGCGCGAAGCGCCGGGTAGGGCGAATGGCAGGGCAGCTCGAACGCGCAAAATGGCGGGGGTCTAAAGGCGGAAAACGAGCCCGGCGGCCATGATACCAAGAGATAATGGCATCGGTCTGGCAATGGCGGCATTCTGCCTGACTGAATTTCTCATGACCGAAGTTTCTCTAATTTCCGTGGTGGACGACGACGAATCGTTGCGCGAATCCCTTGAAGGGCTGCTCAAATCCCTGGGTTATGCGGTCGAGGTGTTTTCGTCGGCCGAACATTTTCTGGCCTCGGAAGCCCTGGCGAAAACCAGCTGCCTCATCCTTGACGTGCGCATGCCGGGCTTGAGCGGTCCCGAGTTGCAGCGCCGCTTGATGGGCCAGGCGCACCGGATCCCGATCATCTTTATTACTGCCCATGGGGACGAGGACGTGATCGCCCGGGTGATGGCCGACGGGGCCGTGGACTGCCTGCTCAAACCTTTCAGCGAAGAATCCCTGCTGCATGCGATCGGGGTCGCCCTGCCAAGCTAGAACAATACCCTCGATGAGCGCCTCCCTCGAGTCAGAAGGATCCAGAGCGCGGCCAGCCTGCGCCGATGATTTCTCGCGGTTGTGCCCGTAACCCAGTTCCCCAAGAGACATGCCATGAATAGTACCAATCCTCCTGTTTGCGTGGTGGATGACGATGCCTCCATCCGCGAGTCCGTCGAAGGGCTGCTGCGGGCGGAAGGCATTCCCGTGGAAACTTACCGCTCGGCCAAAGAGTTCCTCGCGCGACCGTGCACGGAGCCGCCGGGCTGCCTGCTCCTGGATGTGAACCTGCCGGGGTTTAGCGGTCTGGAGTTGCAGCGGGAACTTTCGCGGACGGAGGTTCATATTCCCATCATCTTCCTCACCGGCCACGGCGATATTCCCATGTCGGTGCGCGCCATCAAAGCCGGGGCGCTTGAGTTTCTGACCAAGCCGTTCGATCCGGAAGACCTGCTCGATGCCATTCAGGAGGGCATGCGGGCGCGTGAATACACCGGACGCCCGGCCGGCGACGCTTCGGTGCATTCGGGTGAAATCGTGGGCACCAGCAGCGCGTACCGGTCCGTGCGAAAGCGGATCGAGCTGGTCGCGCCGACCGATTCGACGGTGCTGATCCAGGGGGAGACCGGCACGGGAAAGGAACTCATTGCCCGGGAGATCCACAAACTGAGCCGGCGCAAAGATCGACCGCTGGTGCGGGTGAACTGCGCCTCGATCCCGAAAGAGTTGTACGAGAGCGAATTCTTCGGCCATGTGCGGGGGGCCTTCACCGGGGCGATCAAAGACCGCGTGGGCCGGTTTGAAGCCGCTCACGGCGGCACCCTGTTCCTGGATGAAATCGGCGAGATTCCCCTCGACCTCCAGAGCAAACTGCTGCGGGCCTTGCAAGAAAAACAGTACGAACGGGTGGGCGATGAAAAGACCAAGCGAGCGGACGTGCGGATCATCGCCGCCACGAACCGCGACCTCGAACGGGAGGTCGAAGCGGGGCGATTTCGAGAGGACCTTTATTACCGGCTCAACGTTTTCCCGGTGCGGGTGGCCCCGCTGCGGGAGCGCCGGGACGACATTCCGCTGCTCGCCAAATACTTTGTGGAAATGCTGGCCACGGAGCTGAAATGTCCGAAGGCGCGGTTGACCGAAGCGGGAGTGGCGCGGCTGCAAAACCACGATTGGCCGGGCAACATCCGCGAGTTGCGCAACGTCATCGAACGCTCGCTGATCGTGGCGCGAGGAGGCGCCCTGGAGTTCGACCTGCCGGCAACGGTTTCGGCGCCCGCGCCTCCTGCTTTCGATGCCGGCGAGGCGGTTCCGCCCGCGTTCCTGACCGAACCGGAGATCCAGCGGCGCGAACGCGAAAACCTGTGCGCCATCTTGCAAAAGACCGGCTGGAAAATCAAGGGGGCCGACGGCGCGGCGGAACTGCTGGGGGTGAAGCCGACCACGCTGATCTCCCGCATCAAGAAGCTGGGGCTGAAACGCCAGGAGGCCATTCCGTCCGGGTTGCCAAAGAGCTGAGCGGCGCGCGTTCGCGACGAAGGCTGCGGGGTCGGCGGGCACCCGAACTGACTTCGAGACAATGATCATGCCCAGGGCCGCACTGAACACGATGATCTCACGGCATGTAAGGGCAGCGGGGCCATCGTTCAGGTGCGTCCGGGCAAAAGGTCCGACGGGGTAGGGAACACGGCCACCGGCGAGGCTTGGCTCACCGGCTTCGGGCTGGCGTTGCGCCGGCCCCGCCACCGCCGGAGGTCGTGACCGGAACGCTGGCCGACATGGCCCCGGAGCAGACGGGCCGGATGAACCGCTCAGTCGATGCGCGCAGCGACCTTTACTCCCTGGGGGTAACCTTCTATGAAATGCTCGTCGGGGCGCTGCCCTTCACGGCCGGCAACCCGCTGGAGTGGGTGCATTGCCACCTTGCAAGGGTGCCGGCAGCGCCCAAGTCTCGGGTACGGGAAATTCCGGAGCCGCTCTCGGCGATGGTGATGAAGCTCCTCGCAAAGACCCCGGAGAATCGTGACCAGACGGCCTCAGCCGTGGAGGCCGACCTGCGGTGCTGCCTGGCCGAGTGGGAAGCTAAGGGGGCGAATCGAGCGTTTTGCGCTTGGCGCACACGATGTTCCGGACCGGTTGTCGGTCCCGGAAAAGCTTTACGGGCGGGAGCGGGAGGTCGGGCGGCTGCTCGAGGCTTTCGGGCGAGTGGTCCGCAGCGGCACGACGGAGTTGGTGTTGGTGTCGGGCTGCTCCGGCGTGGGAAAGTCGTCGGTGGTCAACGAGCTGAACAAAGCGCTCGTTCCATCCTGCGGCCTCTTCGCGTCGGGCAAGTTCGACCAGTTCAAACGGCGCCGGCTCGGCAACCGACCGATCGAACGGCTCGCCGACCTGCCCCCGATGACCGACCCCGCCTGCCGCGCCACCCTTGACGTGCTCACCGCGGTTTTGTCCTCGGCCTGGTTTACCGATACGAATTTGCACGACTTGTTGGTCGCCCGAATGGCGAATCTCAGCCTCGAGCACGGCAACAGCGACGGCTCGTGCAACGCCTACGCCGTGCTCGGGACGGTCCTCGGGTCGCATTTCGGCGACTACCAGGCGGGGCTTCGTTTCTGCAAACTTGGCCAAACGCTATTGATGGCACCTTGATCAATCCTCCCGCCGGTTTCTGGGGTACCGCGGCCTATCGCGCAGAAAGGGTATTCGTTTCCGACATCGCCACCGACCCGCTGTGGGCCGACTGCAGCGAGTTGGCCCTGAGCCACGATCTGCGTGCCTGTAGTTCGACCCCGATGTTATCCTCGGTAGGCGCAGTGTTGGGTGCCCTCGACATTTACTCCCGGCAACCACGGCAGGTCACGCCCAGAGAACGCAGCATCACCGACCAGTTTAGCCACCTCGCAAGCATCGTGGTGGAACGCAAGCGCGCCGAAGATGCGCTCAGGAAAAGCCAGACCTTTCTGGCCGAAGGACAAAGGATCAGCCACACGGGAAGCTGGGCGTGGAATGTTTCAAAGGAAAAGTTCGTCTGGTCGGAGGAACACTGCCGGATATTCGGCTTCGGGACCGATCAGCCTGAAACCACATGGCCGGCATTTTTCGAGAGAGTGCATCCAGACGATCTGGCGATGGTTCAGGCGGTTCTCGATGACGCGGTCCGTAGAAGCAGCGAATTTAGTTTGGAGTATCGAATCAATCTGCCGGATGGGACGACAAAGCACGTTCACAGCAAGGGGCGCCCGGTTAGGGGAAGTCTCCGCAAATCGAGGAGTTCGTTGGGACAGTCATCGACATCACGGACCGGCATCAGGCCAATGCCGCATTGGAAAATGCGCTCGCGAGAGTCACGGCTTCGGAAGACCGACTCCGGACGATCATTGACACCATGCCCACACTGGCTTGGGCTTCTCCCGAAGACGGAGTAGGAAACTTCTTCAACAAACGCTGGCTGGACTACACCGGTCTTTCTCACCACGAGGCACAAGGGACAGGATGGACGGCCGCCATTCATCCTGCAGACCTTGGAACCCTGGCCGCTAAGTGGACGGAGATCAGGGCTTCCGGAAGCGAGGGTGGGCTGGAGGCCCGGCTCAGGCGCTTTGACGGGGAGTATCGGTGGTTTTTGTTCCGAGCGGCTCCCTTGATGGACCAATCAGAAAACCACGTGACCTGGTATGGAACGAACACCGACATTGACGACCTCAAGCAGGCAGAGGTCGAACTGCGGAGGCGCGAAGCGGATTTGCGCAGGACTCAGGCCGAACTGGCCCATGTGACCCGCGTGACAACGATGGGAGAACTTGCCGCCTCGATCGCGCATGAAGTGAATTAACCCATTGCGGGCGTGGTGATCAATGGCAACGCCTCCCTGCGCTGGCTGGCCGGCCTGAAGGGCGATTCCGTCAACCTGGCCGAGGCGGTCCGCCGCATCATTCGGGACGGGAGCCGGGCCGGTGAGGTCATTACCCGCATCCGGGCGCCCTTCAAGAACACGGAAACGGCGAAAGAGCCCCTGGACCTCAGCGAGGCCATTCGGGAGGTGATCGTCCTGGCGCGCAGCGAAATGGACAAATGGCGAATCGTCCTGCGGCTGGACCTGCCGGCCATATGCGGGTGACCGCGCGGCCGATCACGTGCAAGCGCTTTGCAGATCCCGACCCAGGCAGCGGGACGGCCATTGGCGAAAGCCGACTTGGCCAGCCAGGACGTAAGAAGGCCGTCAAAAAACAGGGCGCTTTTTGCATCGGCGGGGGTTGCGTTGCCGGCGGGTGAAATCTCGCCGCCGGTCCACTCGAATAATCGTCTGTTCGAAATCTCGCACCCTGGCCCATCTACCGGATTTACCTTCTAAGCGGCTGTTGGTCAGCTTCTTAAGCATGGTACTTCGGCGTGGCACAGAACCTGTTAATGGAAGCAAGCATGCATCCAACGATGAACCCGCGAGGCGCTCGGAGGATGGGGCGCCGCGGTCGAACCTTTCGCCCGCAAAGGTGCGCAGGTCGCGCCGGCTTAATCGAGTTCACCCGGTGGAGCAAACGCCACCACTGATGCTGCTTAACTAACGCCTTTTACTTCACCCGACTATCATGGATTCACCAATTAGCCTGCAGGCGTACCGCGAACGTTACCCCTACGCGGCTTCCGTCCCCACGCTCACGCAACTCGGGGTTATTGGGCCGTTGCTGGAACGGCTTCGGCAGAGGGACGCCCGACAGGAACGTCATCGCGCCTTTCGTCAACGACTTAGCCGTGCGATCGCCCATCCTTTCGGCTGGGCAGGGCACCGCCTGCGGGAATCCACCCCGATGCCGTGCGCGGGCTCGCCGCCCGCGCGGTGCGACGTAGACCACCCTTTTTCCTGGTGAGTTGCGTGGCGTGGACGGAGCAATCCAGCGGTCCCAGTCCCGGCAACCTCCGGAAGAACCTTGGGGGTAAGCCCATGAAGTCGGCCCTCCCGGCGTTGAACGACACTTATCAATTTTCCCGCTCCCTACGTCGTGCGGGTTGAACCAAAAAAAAGACCAAACACCCCGATGAAAATCAATCGCCTTAACGCGGTCAGTGCTTTCCTCCTGGCGGCCACCCTGCGTGCCGCCCTCGCCTTCGCCATCATTCCCCAAACGCGTTCCATCGCCGCTTCCCGCGCGATGGGAGCCAAACCGGCCAACAAGCCGACCATTGTGCTCGTCCACGGCGCCTTCGCCGGATCTTCCAGCTGGAATGGGGTCGTGACCCGTCTCCTGGCGCAGGGTTATCCGGTCATTGCCGCCGCGAATCCGTTGCGCGGGTTGCGGAGCGATGCCGAGGTCGTCGCTGCGGTCTTCCAGAGCGTCCATGGCCCCATCGTGGCGGTGGGGCATTCTTACGGCGGGTCCGTCATTACCAATGCCGCCGTTGGGAATCCAAACGTCAAAGCGTTCGTTTACGTCGCCGCGCTTGCGCCGGAGGCGGGGGAAAGTGCGGTCGATCTCTCCGGTCGCTTCCCTGGCAGCACGCTTGGGCCGACGCTTGCGCTGCCGGTCGCGCTTCCCGGAGGGGGCAAGGATCTCTACATCCGGCAGGATAAGTTCCACGCGCAATTCGCCGCTGACGTCCCCGAAGCAGAGACGGAACTCATGGCCGCAACGCAGCGACCGGTCACCGAGGCAGCGCTCAACGAGCCGTCGGGGTCCGCTACCTGGAAAACGATTCCCTCGTGGTTCATTTTTGGTTCGCTGGATAAGAACATCCCGGAAGCCGCGCATTCGTTCATGGCCCATCGTGCAAATGCAAAGAACATCGTTGACGTTAAAGGTGCATCACACGTTGTGATGGTATCTCACCCGGACGCCGTGGTTGCCTTGATCAGAAAGGCCGCGGAATCCGTCACCGAATAAAGCGCACCCGACGGAGTGTGCCGCAGCGGGATCATACCTAGATATAATGGCGGGGATAAGCGCCTGCAGTGTAAAGAATGAATGGAGTGAACCCGAACCAGCCGTGATGATTGAGGCCGACGTGAGCAACGGAGGTCTGAGAGCGTGGCAGGAGGCAGAGACCTGGGAAAGCTGCCCGTTCACCCGCGCTTCACCGCAGGGGAGGGGCCGGTGAAGCCGGAGGCAAAAGGGGGCGGGGCATGGGGAAAAGCGATTGTTTTTGTCGTGGACGACGACCCGGCCGTGCGCGAGGCGCTGGGCAGTCTCCTTCGCTCCGTGGGGTGGAGGGTGGAGGCGTTTGCTTCAGCGGCCGAGTTCCTCCGTCAACCACCGCCGGCCGAGCCCTCGTGCCTGGTGCTCGACGTTGGTTTGCCTGGCTTGAGCGGTATGGAGCTCCAGCGCCAACTGGTGGCCGCGAACCGTCCGATCCCGATCATTTTCATCACCGGCCAGGGCGACATTCCCACGACAGTCCGGGCCATGAAGGCGGGGGCGGTGGAATTTTTGACGAAACCATTCGGCGAGCAGGAATTGCTCACTGCAATTGAGCAGGCGCTGGCGCGGGATCGGCAGGCGTTGGCCCGGCGCACGGGATCGGCTGAACTGCGGGCGCGCTACGGGAGGCTGACGCCTCGCGAGCGCCAAGTCATGGCACTGGTGGCCCGGGGCATGATGAACAAGCAAGTGGCCGCCGAACTCGGCACGCGTGAAGTTACGGTCAAAACCCAGCGGGGTCGGGTGATGCGCAAGATGCAGGCGGAATCGCTGGCCGACCTGGTGCGCATGGCGGAGAGGCTGAGCCGCGAGAAGTAGGTCCGGCGTCGGGAGACGGACCGGCCCGGGACGGGCCATGATACCAAGGTCGCATGGACGGCGGGCGGCCAGGGCGGCAGGAGAGAAGGAAGAACAGCGTGGGGGACGGCAGGTAAACTGAGTTGAAGAGAGGGATCATGCATGCACCGAACAGGATGATCTCACGGCATGTGAGGCCGCTGGATTCTTTGCTCAGGCGCGTCGGCGCCAAGGGCCCGCCGGGGTGGCGTAGACCGGAGGGGTGCCGACCGTGACTGGGTTTTCCGCGGGCCAGTTCGAGAAGCGGTGGGAAGACCCGGAGCTCGTCATCTCACGGGGGCGCAGGGAGAGCGACGGCCGGCCGGTGCTGCTGCTGGTCGCGGGTTCGGAGGCGTTGCTCCCGGCGAGCCTCACCCTGTTTCAGCAAGCCTGGGCACTGCGGGACGAGTTGGACCCTGCCTGGGCGGCCCGCCCGCTGGAGGTCCGGGAGTTGCAGGGCCGGCCGGCGCTCCTGGTCGAGGACCCCGGGGGGGAGTTCCTGGGCGGCTTGCTCGGGGCGCCCCTGGCCGTGCCGGCGTTCCTGCGGCTGGCCCGAGGTATCGTGGCCGCGGTGGGCCGTTTTCACGCGCGCGGGCTCATCCACCGCGACCTCAGGCCGGCCCACCTGTTGGTCAACGTCGCGACGGGTCAGGCGTGGCTGAGCGGTTTTGGGTCGGCGTTGCGCCGGCCGCGCCACCGCCCGGCCCTGCAAGCACCGGCGGTGCTGACCGGGACACTGGCCTACCTGGCGCCGGAGCAAACGGGGCGGATGAACCGCTCGGTCGATTCCCGGAGCGACCTTTACTCCCTGGGAGTAACCTTCTACGAAATGCTCGTCGGGGCGCGGCCGTTCACGGCCGCCGACCCGCTGGAATGGGTGCACTGCCACCTGGCACGGTTGCCCACCCCACCGCATGAGCGCCTCGAAACCATCCCAGAAGTGGTGTCGGAGCTGATCATGAAGCTCCTGGCCAAGGCGCCCGAGGACCGTTACCAAACGGCCGCGGGCGTGGAAGCCGACCTGCGGCGCTGCCTGGCGGCGTGGGAAGCCCACGGCCGGATTGAGCCCTTTGCCCTCGGCGCGCACGACGCCTCGGGGGAGTTGCGGGTGCCCGAAACGCTTTACGGGCGGGGGCGCGAAACCGAGCTGCTGCGGACGGTTTTTGCACGGGTCGTGGCCGAAGGCGCGACGGAACTGGTGCTGGTGTCGGGCTACGCCGGGGTGGGCAAGTCGTCGGTGGTCCAGGAACTGCACCCGGCGCTGGCGGCGCGCGGGGGCCTGTTTGCCTCGGGCAAGTTCGACCAGTACCAGCGCGGCATTCCGTATGCGACACTGGCCCAGGCGTTCCAGGGACTGGTCGGGCAGGTGCTGGCGCAGCGCGAGGCGGACGTGGCCCCGTGGCGGCACGCCCTGCGGGAAGCCCTGGGGACCCACGGCCAGCTCCTGGTGAACCTCATCCCCGAGCTGGAACTCCTCCTCGGCCCACAACCGCCGGTCCCCGACCTGCCGCCGGCCGACACCAAGAACCGATTCCAAAGGGTGGTGCGGCGCTTCCTCCGCGTCTTCGCCCGGCCCGGGCGCCCGCTGGCGCTGTTCCTCGACGACCTCCAGTGGCTGGATGCGGCGACGCTGGACCTGCTGGAACACCTGCTCACCGGGCCGGGCGTGCGCAACTTGCTGCTCATCGGCGCCTACCGGGAGAACGAGGTCGGCCCAGCTCACCCGCTCACGCGCGCCCTGGAGGCGGTCCGCCAGGCCGGCGCGCGCGTGCAGGCCCTGGTGTTGGCGCCCCTGGGCCTCGACGATGTCGGCCGGCTCGTCGCCGAGGCCCTCCACTGCGGTCCGGAAGCGGCGCGACCCTTGGCCCAACTGGTGCAGGATAAGACCCGCGGCAATCCGTTCTTCGCCATCCAGTTCTTAACGGCGTTGGCCGAGGAAAGGCTGCTGACGTTCGATCAGGACCGGGCTGCCTGGACCTGGGACGTGGAGCGCATCAAAACGAAGCGTTTCAGCGACAACGGCGCAGAACTCATGGCCGCGAAGCTGAACCGCCTGCCGGTCCGTACCCAGAACGTTTTGCAACAGCTTGCATGCCTGGGCAACGGCGCCGGGAGCGCGACCGTCAGCCTGGTTTGCGGCGAATCGGAGACGGCAATTCACGCGGCACTCTGGGACGCCGTCCGCACGGGTCTCGTCTTCTGCACGGAGGACGCCTACACCTTCCTCCATGACCGGGTTCAGGAAGCGGCCTATGCGTTGATTCCAGAGGGGGACCGGGCGGCGGTTCACCTTCGGATTGGCCGAATGCTCGCATCACGGACGCCCGCGGCCGAGCTGGAAGAAAACGTTTTTGAAATCGTCAACCAGCTTAACCGGGGTGCCGCGCTGATCACCGCACGTGAGGAGCGCATGCACGTTGCCGAGCTGAACCTTGCAGCGGGCAAGCGCGCCAAGATGTCGACCGCCTACGGCTCGGCGCTGACCTACCTTCTCACTGGCTGCTCGCTGCTGGCCGAAGACAGTTGGGAGCAGCAGCCAAGCCTCACGTTCGCACTCGAGTTTCACCGGGCCGAGTGCGAGTTTCTCACGGGCGACTTCGGCGCTGCGGAAGACCGGCTCTCGATGCTGTCGTTGCGTGCCCGCGACCTCGTCGATCGTGCCGCCGTTACGCGGCTGCAGACGGAACTCTACACTACCTTGGATCAGAGCGATCGTGCCGTCGAAGCCGGCCTCTCCTACTTGCGGGGTGCAGGCGTCGAGTGGTCACTGCACCCAACCGAAGAAGAGGTACGGCGGGAATACGACCGGATTTGGCACCAGCTCGGGAGCCGGCCCATTGAGGCGCTGGTTGACCTCCCCCCGATGAGGGACCCCGACTGCCGGGCCACGCTCGACGTGCTCACCGTCGTCGAGGAACCCGCCCATTTCATCGACGAGAACCTGCGGTGCCTCGTTCTGGCGCGCATGGTGAACCTCAGCCTGGAGCATGGCAATACCGATGGCTCCTGCGTCGCCTATGTCCACCTTGGTTGGCTGGTTGGGCCGCGGTTCGGCGATCACCAGGCCGCTTTCCGCTTCGGCCGGCTCGCCTTGGACTTGGTGGAAAGGCGCGGCTTGGAGCGCTTCAGGGCCCGCGTCTCCCAATGTTTCGCTTACTTCGTCAATCCCTGGTCCCGGCACGTACGCACCAGCCTCGATCTGCTGCGGCGTTCTTTCAATTCCGCACAGGACGCTGCCGACATTAAATACGCGGTCTATGCCTGCGATCGCCTGGTCACGCTGTTGCTCGCCGCCGGAGATCCACTGGGCGAAGTGCTGCGCGAAGCCCAGATCGGGTTCGAGTTCGCGCGAAAAGCAAAGTTTGGTTACATCGCCGATATCATTGCGGGACAGCTCTGGTTCATCCAGACGCTCCAGGGTCTGACCCCGGGTTTTGCCTCGTTCAACGAGGCGGAGTTCGACGAGGGCCGGTTTGAGCAGCGCTTAGGAACCGATGCCCGTCTGGTATTTGCGGCCTGCTGGTACTGGATTCGCAAGCTGCAGGCGTGCGTTATCGCGCAGGATTACCCGGTTGCGCTCGCAGCCGCCACAAAGGCCGCCCCGCTCCTGCAAAACCGGCCACCCCAATTTGAGTCGGCGGAATACCTTTTTTATGACGCGCTCGCGCGGGCAGGATGGTACGACTCCGCGCCCTCCGAGGAGCGCCTTCAGTGCCGGGAGGTGCTCGGCGCGGCCCACCTGCAGATCGCCCTTTGGGCGGAGATCTGCCCGGAGAATTTTGGGCACCGCGCTGCGCTCGTCGGTGCCGAGATTGCCCGCATCGAAGGCAGGCAATTAGATGCCGAACACCTTTACAACCAGGCGATCCGCTCAGCGCACGAAAATGGCTTTGTCCAGAACGAAGCCATCGCCAATGAAGGAGCCGCGCGCTTCTATGCCGGGCGCGGTTTCGACACGATCGCTGACGCTTACCTTCAAAAGGCGCGTCATTGCTACATTCGATGGGGTGCCGACGGCAAGGTGCGCCAACTCGATGATCTCTACCCGCACCTGCGCCCGGAACAAGCCCCCGCCTCTCCGACGGCTGCGGTCGGCACGCTCGTTGACCGGTTGGATCTGGCGACCGTGATCAAGGCGTCGCAGGCAGTCTCCGGCGAGATTGTCCTCGAAAAGTTAGTCGAAACGCTCCTGGTGATCGCAGTGGAGCACGCGGGGGCCGCGCGCGGTCTGCTGATTCTTTTCCGCAACAACGAGCCGTGGATCGAAGCGGAGGTCACAACTGGTCGCGGCAAGGTTGAGGTCACGTCGCGAGCGGCCGCAGTGACGCCCTCCGACCTTGCGGAAACCGTGCTCCATTATGTGATCCGGACCCGAGAAAGCGTGGTCCTCGATGATGCATCCGTCCGCACCTTGTATTCGGAGGACGAGTACGTGCGTACGAAGCGTCCCAGGTCCGTCCTTTGCCTGCCGATCGTCAACCAGACGAAGCTGGCCGGCGCCCTTTACCTTGAAAACAACCTCACGGCGCGCGCCTTCACCTCCGACCGGGTAGCCGTGCTGGAGCTGCTGGCGTCACAAGCCGCCATTTCGTTGGAGAACGCCCGGCTTTATGCCGAGCTGGAGCGGGAGAACCTGGAACGCAAGCGCGCTGAGGATGAGCTGCGCCGCAGCGAGGGATTGCTGGCCGAGGGTCAGCGGATTAGCCGCACGGGAAGTTGGGCGTGGAACATCACAACGGGAAGACTGGTCTGGTCAACTGAACAGCGGCGCATGTTTGGGATCACCCCTGAGGCTGGGGAGCTGACTTTCGACGGGTTTGCCGGTCTGATTCACCCGGGAGATCGTGCTTCTGCGGTGCAGACAATTGTCGACGCGATCCGCGTGGGAGGCTCTTTCGACCAGGAGTTTCGGATCGTGTTGCCGGATCGGAAGGTGACCTACGTACAGGGCGCCGGGCGCCCTGTTGCCCAGGATTCGGGTGAGGTGGAGGAGTACATCGGCGTGGTCATGGACATCACGGAGCGAAAGCAGGCGGAAGCAGAGCTGCGGCGAAGCGAAGCGGACTTGCGGAAGGCGCAGGCCGAGTTGGCCCATGTGACGCGGGTGACAACCATGGGCGAGCTGGCCGCCTCGATCGCGCATGAAGTAAATCAACCCATCGCGGGCGTTGTCCTCAATGGCAACGCCTGCCTGCGTTGGCTGGCTGGGGTGAAGGGGGATTCCGTCAACCTGGCCGAAGCCCGTGAAGCGCTTCAGCGCATCATTCGGGACGGGCGCCGGGCCGGTGAGGTCATCGCCCGCATCCGGGCGCTCTTTAAGAAAGCGGAAACGGCCAAGGAGCCTCTGGACCTCAACGAGGTCATTCGGGAAGTAATTGTTTTGGCGCGCAGCGAAATGGACAAGCGGCGGGCCATTCTGCGGCTGGATTTGGCTGAGCACCTGCCCCCCGTCCTGGGCGACCGGGTGCAACTGCAGCAAGTGATCCTAAACCTGATCCTCAACGCGATTGAGGCCATGGGCACCG
Source organism: Chthoniobacterales bacterium (assembly GCA_036401335.1). Lineage (GTDB taxonomy): Bacteria > Verrucomicrobiota > Verrucomicrobiia > Chthoniobacterales > JAFAMB01 > DASWVC01. Next base: position 21,554 of record DASWVC010000276.1, on the reverse strand, counting down.
TCGAGGGGCGGCCGCGGGAGTTGGTGGTCGGGACGCAGGTCCACGGCGGCCCGGAGGTTCGGGTGGCGGTGCGAGACTCTGGCCCCGGGCTTGACCTGGCAAACCTGGAGAAGGCCTTCACAGCCTTTCACACCACCAAGCCAGGGGGCCTGGGCATGGGCTTGTCGATCAGCCGTTCCATCGTGGAAAACCACGCCGGAAGGCTCTGGGCCACCGCAAACGACGGCCCAGGAGTGACTTTTCAGTTTGCGTTGTCAGCCGTAAGCGTGTGACCAAAATAGCAGTCTCTGAGCGGCCGGTACACAGCTTGCGCGTGAAATCTCGCAATGCCTCCATACGAAAAATCGTCGGTTCGAAACGTCGCACCCCGCTGCATCCGCCCGGTGTTTCGCATAGGTAGCTGACCGGCAGCGGGTTACGCAGTTAAGTTGGGTGCGGCACGGAAACTGTTAAAGAAGGCATGCATGAATCCAACAGTGAACCAAAAAGGGAAGGCTCGCACCGGCCGAATCCCGAATGGAAGGAACCGGCGAGAACATCCCGCGGCCGGCAACGCCTACGAGGAGCAATTTGCGGAGTTGCTTAGCCTCTTTTGGCTCGGTGAGGATCATTGCGCCGCGTCACTCGGCGCTAACCTACACAGGACAAACCAACTTGACTACCGCCCAAGTTGTTCCGCCGCAGCCCCAGCTAACCAACTTGTGTCGGCCGCGCTGGACGCCCCGCGCCGTCGTTGAACAACCTTTTTTTCAACTCTGGAATCAATAAAGAAACTTATCCTATGGATGTTTTAATAAGTGCAGACCCCTTTCGCGCAACCGCCGCACTGGCGCGTGCAAACCTGAAAGCGGGCAACGCCATCCCGCGGACGCAACCGTCCGGTGCAAGCCTCGCGGTGCCCGCGGACGCGGCCCTGGTCGAACGTGCCATCATGGCACGGCTTCTCCAGATCGCTTGGTCGGGAACCGTTTCCGTCACGGCTGCGATCTTTACCACCGTCATCGACTGGACGGTGATTGGATGGCGCGATTTCTGGTTGACGGTGTGCGTCGCCGCTTTCGTCGCGTTCCTCACTTTCGTGGGGCGGTTGATTGGCGACCTTGACGGCCGCGAGGTTCACCAATCAATTAACCCGTGAACGCGCTTCGATCGTACGGGTCTTCTCACAGGATCGGTGCGTCGGCTAGCAACCCTTGCCGTTTTCGTCACGGGCCTTTTGACCTCACCGTGTTGAGCGACGGTTGCCTGGTCGTGCCGGCCGGCTTTATGGCCCAAGACGCACCGCCCGCAGAATTACAGGCGGCACTAGCCGGGTCGGACGCACCAACGTCGATGGTTTATCTGAGAACGAATATTCCGCTCGTTCGTCATGGCACGGATCTCATCCTGGTCGATGTTGGCGGCGGCAAGCACTTTCAGCCAACGGAGGGCCTTCTGCCGGACGCTCTGCGTGCTAATGGGACCGATCCGGCATCGATTACCAAGGTGGTTTTCACTCATGCGCACCCGGACCACCTCTGGGGCCTGCTGGATTCCGAAAATAAGCTGCGGTATCCGAATGCTGCTTATTACGTTGGCGCAAGTGAATGGGATTTCTGGATGGCGTCAGATGTGGCACTGCGGCTCCCTCAAGATTTCCGGAGCGTGGTTCCGGAAACTCAGCAAAATCTCGGAGCCATCCAGGATCGGGTCACCTTCATGAAACCGGGCGACGAAATTGTCGGGGGCATCCGTGTCTTGAGCACGCCGGGGCACACATCAGGGCACCTCTCACTGGAACTGGAAGGCGGGACAGGCCTGATCATCACCGGCGATTCCGTTACCCACGAGTGCATTTCATTCGAGCACCCGACATGGCAGAACGGCTTCGACTTTGATTCTGAGACGGCGATCCAAACTCGATTGGCCTTTCTGGATCGGACGTCGAAAGATAAACCTAAGCTTTTGGGTTATCATTTTCCTTATCCTGGGATCGGATACTCGGAAGCTGCCAGCGGATCGTTTCGGTTCGTCCCGTCTCTCCAATGGCAGTAATTTAAGGAAATCTGGACCATAGAGGGTCACACCGCAGTGGCACTAAGATAAAAGCTTTTGGGGCGGAAAAGGCGCCCTTGTCTTCTGGCGTACGCAGGAATTGGGGGTTCGGTAGGGCGGCGAGTCCCTTCGCCGCCCTACCGGCCGGGCCAATCCCCGGGTTTTTCCAACCCGAACCCTGTTACCTTAGTGCCGTCGAAGTTCCGATGGCTGGCCCGGGAAAGTTTCAAAGGCTAAGGAGACCGTGCACCGCCCAGACGAGCGCTGCTGCCGGGATCAGCCACTCAAGCGATGCTTCGAGCCGAAGGATCAGGGCTGGAGAACCTTTCGAGCGGTCCCCATCAAGCCAAAGCTTCGGTCGGATCTCGAATCCGAGGTTGGTTATTTCGAGCTGCGCCGGTTGGCTGTCGTCACGCTCGAACAGGTCCGCAGAATCGTCATCGCCGGATTGCGCATACGGCTCAGCGGGTGCGGTGCCCGTCTGCCAGGCATCGGGGGTGAATTTCATGGCGTGGTGGAATGGGTGAAGCGATGGAGGAGTTCTGCCAGGCGGGCTTCGTAGGCGTCGCAAAGGGAAGATTCCCCGTTGGGCTGCACCCATTCCGGATGCTGGATCCGCAGGGCCCTGTGAACGTGTGCCTGAAGTTCCGAGTAGGTGGAAATCTTGGCGGACACCTCCAGGGTTGTCGCAGGCAAGGCGAGGGGTGGTTCGGCTGCTTTGTCTCGCTCCTCGCGGGCTCGGGGGTGGGTGGGTGCGCGCATGGCTGCAGCCAGGACCGAGAGCCTCTTGGCCAAGCGGGTGACCGTCAGGCGCTCCCTTTCCAGGAAAGGTCTGTGGCCATTTTGAGCAAAGGCCGGCGTCTCCGCGGCGCGCCGATCACGCAACGGTTCGTAGTCCAGCCAGATTGTGGAGTGCATTTCAGGTGGTGATTGCGAAAGTTTAAGGGCGCGGCACCCCGGTTTTTCGTCCTCAAACCGGGGTTGACCCTTCCTTCATGCAGCTTCCGGGCCAGCCACGTACAAGGAAAGTAAGTGGCTCGAAATAAGGAATTTATGTAACTGATCCGAAAAACGAAGGCAGTACGAAGTCGCGAACGTTCAGAAATTCGTCCGTTAGGCGGCCGCGGCAACGGCAATGAGAATGCGACGGCCGAAATGCTTTTATTTAGCGCTGGTTAGGGCGCCCTCTCCGTCCCTTGCAGGGTAAGTACTTCTTTCTGCTCGGGCAGTGTACAAAAAAGCGGCGGCGAACGAAGGATTCTCAAGGGGAACTTGCTCGACCCGTAGCGAAGTTAGGCTAATGAAAGGGATGGCCCCTGATGGCAAGCACGAACCCTCCCGCGTCATTCACACCATGAAGTCCCGCCCGAAGGTCCTTGCCATCATCCTGGCCGGCGGCAAGGGTGGCCGGCTTGGGCCGTTGACGGCAGACCGCGCGAAGCCCGCAATGCCCTTTGGCGGCACGCATCGGCTCATTGATTTCGCGCTTTCCAACTGCCTGCACTCCGGGCTGGCCGACGTCTGGGTCGTGGAGCAATACGAGTTGCACACCCTCAACGACCACCTCGCCAACGGCCGCCCCTGGGACTTGGACCGCACCCACGGCGGCCTCCAGGTGCTTCCGCCCAGCGTAGAGGGCGGCGGGGGCGAGGAAAAAGGCGAAGGCGGCTTTGCCCAGGGCAACGCCGATGCGCTCTGGCGTCAGCGCGAACTTTTGCGCCAGTTTGCCCCCGACCTGCTTCTGGTTCTCAGCGCCGACCACCTCTACCGGATGGATTTCCGTGACCTGCTCGACGCCCATGCGGTCTACGGCAACCCCGCGCTCACCCTTGTCAGCACCAGGGTGCCTCCAGGGGAAGACCCCCGCCGATTCTCCCTGCTGCGGGTGGAAGAGGGTTCGGGTCGGGTGACGGATTTCGCCTACAAACCCGCGGACCCCGCCGGGCGCGAGTTGCTGGCCGCGGAAGTGTTTCTCTTCGACGCGCCCTCCCTGGTGACCACTCTGGAGGAGTTGGCAACGGGCGAGGCACCGCTGCAGGACTACGGGCACGCGCTCCTGCCCCGGTTGGTGGAGCGTGGGGGCGTCTTCGCTCACCCGCTCGAGGGCTACTGGCGGGACGTCGGCACCCTCGAGAGCTTCTGGCGCGCGCACCGCGATCTTTTATCGGACCCGCCGGTTTTGCGCGTGGACGACCCGGCCTGGCCCATCCTGACGGCCGGTCAACAGCGTCAGCCCGCGCGGGTGTACGCCAGCGCACGGGTGGACAACAGCTTGCTCTCACCCGGCTGCGAGGTGCGTGGGCGGGTGGAACGCTCCGTGCTCGGGCCAGGCGTGCGCGTCGCGGAGGGCGCGACGGTGCGGGATTCCATCGTGTTTCACGAGGCGCACATCGAGGCGGGTGCGGAAGTGCGCCACGCCATTGTGGACGAGAAAGCTCGGCTCGGCGCCGGAGCCCGCGTGGGCGCGCCGCCGCGGCTGACCGTCGTGCCGAGGGCCGAGTGCGTCGCTCCGGGCGCCCGGGTGTTGCCGGAAGAAGACGCGCCCGCGATAAGCTGAACGGGGCTCGGCGGCCATGGCCTCTCCCCCCTGGGGGATTTTGGCGCGTACGACCCTGGGAAGAAGGTATCGGCGTGTCGGCTGGAACAACGGGTAAAGTCGCGCACGTCCGCCCGGTGGGGGAGCTTGTCCTCAAGCGCCCCCGGGTTGTAGGAATCGCCGCTGATCGGAACGACGGTGAGCCGCCTGACCATGCCTCCGCAGCTACGACTCAGGGTTCCAGGCAAGGGCCCGCAGCGTACCGTCGCGAAGCCGGATAGCCGCGGGATCGTAGATGGTGCCATCACAGGTCCCGGCGCGGAAAATGGCGACGTCGTCGGCAACGGTGAGAATTTCTTCTTCTTCGCTGGAGACTACGATGACCAGGACATCAGGGTTCGCTTCGACCAGTCGGCGGATAATCCGATGGATTTCGCCTTTGGCACCGATGTCGACGCCTTTGGTGGGTTCGTCGAGCAAGAGGAGTTTTGGTTTTTGCCGGAGGGCGCGCGCGAGAAGCACTTTTTGTTGGTTCCCGCCCGAAAGCCGGACCATGGGGCCGTCCCAATTCCCTTTGACCCCGAGGCTCTGGAGTGCGGCAATGGTGTCGCGTCGTAACCGGCCGCGTTGCAGCCAGCCGAACCGGATGAACTCGTGTACGACAGGCAAAGCAACGTTCAGTTTGGCGTCAAGCTGAGGGATGAAACCGTCTTTTTTCCGATCTTCGGTGACCAGGACAACGCCGGCTCGAGCTGCTTCACGCGGGTTCTGCGGGCGGTACAACCGGTCGAACAGGCGGACGGTGCCGGCCACCGGTGGTTCCATGCCAATGAGGGACCGGAGAAACCGCGAACGGCCCGAGCCGACCAAACCGTAGAGGCCGAGGACGCGCCCGCTGCTTGCAGTTAGATCGATGTTGGAAAGGTGGGCGGTTTGCAAACCATGAACCAGGAGCGCGGGGTCGCGTTGGCCAAGGCCAACCGTCGATGGCGCCGGGCCGGCACGCCTGCCGGTCTCCGACCCAGCCGATTCGCCGGTGATGGCAGCGATCAGATCGGATCGGGTGACGGACTGGACCGGCTGGCTCAGTGCAACACGGCCGTCTATCAACGCCGTGATCCGGTCCGAGACGGCCAGCATTTCGTTGAGTTTGTGGCCGATGAACAGGATTCCGACCTGTTCTCGCCGGGCCAGGTTGCGCAACTGGTCAAAGAGCGCGTCCACTTGCGCAACTTCCAGGGACGCGGTGGGTTCGTCCAACAAGAGAAATCGCATTTTGCGGTGCACCGCCACCGCGATCTCGACAAGTTGGCGCGCGGCGATGCTGAGGTCGCCGAGTTTGATCAGTGGATCCAACGGCAGGTTGAAGCGTTCGAGCAACACCGCGGTTTCACGTTCCATGGCGCGCCGTTGGAGCACTCCGGCCCTGGTCCGTTCCGCGCTCAGAAAAGTATTTTCGACGATGGTGAGCTGCGGCAATAGCGACAACTCCTGATACACCGTGGAAATACCCGACTTGATGGCGTCGGCCGGGCCGGCGAAAGCGACCGGTTGCCCGGAAATTTTCAAGTGGCCCTGTTCGGGGCGGACAACGCCGGCCAACACCCGGAGCAAGGTGCTTTTACCGGCGCCGTTGTGACCGATCAGCCCGAGGATTTCACCCGGGCTGACGTGCAAGGAGACCCGGTCCAGCGCCGTGACGTCGCCGAAGACCTTGGTGACGTCGACAGCTTCTAACCGGTTTTCCGGCGCGGTACCCACAGCGGTTGTTTCTTTGCCGCGTTTAGCCGACTTCGCCCGGAGCGGGTTTACCGTCCTTGATGATCTTGAGCGGACGAAGCACCTCTTTGGGCACCGGTTTGCCGTCGAGGTAATCCCGAATCTGTTGCAGCACAATCTTCGCGTATTGGTACGGTTCCTGCGCCGCCGCGGCCGGATATTGTGCTTCCGTCGGAAAATCGGCGATCGCAAAACCGTACACCTTGGCGCTCGATTTTAAGCTTTTCACGGCGCGGAGCGCGCCTTGTGCTGCCGGGCCGGTATCCGCCCAGATCAGGTTGATGTCAGGATGGGCTTGCAGCATTTCGGTCGTTTTTTGCAGGCTCACGTCTGGTTTAACCAATCCGTTTACTTCCTGGACGAACTTCACATTGGCATCACCGGAGAACGCCGATTTAAAGCCTTTGGTCCGCTGAACCGTCGGAATTTCATTCGGTTCCGTGACGATCCCGATCACCAGCTTGGCGTCCGGGCCGTAGTCTTTGAGCACCTGCTCGCCGATCTGTTTGCCGCCCGTAAAATTGTCGGCACCGACGTAATCGACGATTTCCGCTTTTTGCGCTGTTACATCCTTCTCCGAAACGATCACGTTAACCGTGAAGACCGGGATGCCCGCTTTAAAAGCGGCGGCGACTTCGGCCGCGGCGGGTCCCGATTTCACGCCGTTGAGCGCCACCGCACAGACACCCTGCTGAACGAAACCTTGCACCTGCGCGAGTTGCGCCTCGTTGTCATCGTTCGCGATCTGGACGTTCACCTGGAACCCGAGTTCTTTGGCTCCATCGATAAATCCTTGCCGCATCGCCACGTAGTACGGATTCGTGGTATTCGGCAAAGCCACACCGATGAGCGGCGTACCGGTCTGGCACGATTTCGGCACCAAACGCGGGCTGTCGGCTGCCCGGAGTGCAGCCGACAGCGGTAAGATCCAGAGGACCGCGGTTACCCATCTCATTGATTTCATAGTATTTAGTTTGTTTCTGCTGTTGTCAGGTTGTTAACCTCGATTTGCTTCTTTCCACATCCCGCTCTGCTAACGTGGCGGTCTAGAATCGTCTTCGTCGGGCGAAGAACGTTTGAACGGGGGCGGTGACGCACTTCGTTCACCGGCGTTGTCGGCCACCATCTTCGCGCCGGCACCGGGCAGGGTAGATCTCCCCGCCCCCCGCTCGCGCAACACCTGGAGGGCACGCCGGACCTCGCTAAACCGCCGACGGTAGGTATCGATGATTACCCCGAGAAGGATGATCAGTCCGATCACCAACGGTTGCCAAAAGCTCGGTACACTTAACAGGGTCATGCCGTTCGAGATCGTCGCGATGAGCAGGGCGCCTAACATCGCGCCCAGAACCGAACCGACCCCGCCAAACAAACTCACGCCACCGACTACGGCTGCCGCGATTGAGAAAAACAGCTCGGTTCCGGTGCCAGCGGACGGGTAACCAACCATCAGGCGTGACGTCGTGATCAATCCGCCCATGCCCGCGCAAAAACCGCTGATGGCATACACGGAAAGCGTCGTCAGGGCCACGTTCACCCCGGCCAAGCCGGCCGCTTCCGCGTTGCCGCCCACCGCGTAGATGTGAACGCCCAACCTGGTCCGGCGCAGGACGAAGAAGCCGATCAGGGCGGCGACCACAACCAGGACCACCGGCATCGGCACGGTTAGAAACTGGCCGTTGCCAATCACTGAAAACCGTTCGTCCGCGACACTGATGCTTTGCGCTTCCGCAATGATCATCGGCACGGAAGTCGCCACGCCGTAGGTCGAAAATGTCACGATGAATGCCGGCACCTTGACGTAATGAATGATCACGCCGTTGAACAGTCCGAGCAGGACACCGGACGCGAGACCGATCACGGAGGCAAGGAACCAGGGCAACCCGAGTTGCATCATCACCGTGCAAAGCACGCCGGTCATCGCGACCGTGGAACCAGTGGAAAGGTCGATCCCGCCCGTGAGCAAAACGAACGCCTGCCCAAGGGCCAGAAAGGCGATCACCGAACCGTTGAGCAGCAGAATCAGGATGTTGCTGTAGGCGCGAAAACGATCCGAAAGCAGGCACATGATCGCGAACACGAGCAGCCAGATCGAAAAGATTCCGATCTCTTCGCCTAACCTGCGACGGCGCAACATGGACCTCCGGGACAAAGTGATTCGCACCGGGTTGACCGGCGCCGGATGCCAGATTGGATCAGGACGGTGCTGGCGGTCATCCGTCGGTTCCAAAATGGGTGAGCACTGCGGCCTGGTATTGCGTGCGGACCAACCCGCGCGGAAACGCCGGGTCGGGTTGCGCGCCCAATCGTAGTTCAGGCGCCCAGCGTTTTGCCACCTTCGCAACCTGCTCGCCTTCAAGCGCGGCCGCGGCCTGCACCGCGGCACCCGCGGCGGCCGTCTCGGCCAGCGGCGAGATCCAGACCGGGCTGCCGGTCAGGTCGGCTAACGTTTGGCGGAAAGCGACCGAGCGTGCCGCACCGCCCGTGAGGATCAAGCGACGGTCAACCTGCACTCCCTGGTGAGCTAACCAGTCCAATCCGGCCAAGAGCCCGCAAAGCACGCCTTCGACTGCCGCCCGCGCAACCTCTCCGCGCGTCGAACTGGTCCGAACATTCAATAAGCGCCCGGTTGCGTTCGGCAAGTCAGGGGTCCTTTCCCCGTCGAGGTACGGGATCAGGATCAAAGCATGGTTTGATCGGCGCGGTTCCAGGGCCAAAGCATCGAATTCGTCGACGGTCACCCCGAGGAGCCGGCGAAAACAATCAGTAACCTTGGCGGCGTTGAGGGTCGTTACCATCGGTAAGAATCGGCCCGTGGCGTCCGCGTAACCGTTGATTGCACCCGACCCGTCCTTGACTCCGACGGGTGTTACACCGTAAACGGTTCCGCTTGTCCCGAGCGAGATCACAATGTCACCTTCCTCAGCTCCTAACCCGAGCGCAGCAGCCATGTTATCGCCGGTCCCGGCCCCGACCACGCCACCGTCCAGTTGCGGGAAGGGGCCGTCAACGATCCGGCCGCAAGCTTGATTGGATTCAACAATCGCTGGCAATTGGTCAGTGGCGAGGCTGGGCGCGCCAAGACGTGCCAAGTCCAGGTCCCAACGGTTCGTGAAAGGATTGAAATAGCCGGTGCCTGAACTGCCGCCGCGTTCGGTGACTTTGTGGCCGCTCAGCCGGTAAACGAGGTAATCGAACGGCAGCAGGACATGGGCCGCCCGGCCGACCAAACCCGGGTAGCAGCGCTCGGTCCAGGCCAGCTTGGAGACCGTCAAAGCCGGTCCGGGAACAGATCCCGTGCGTTCCGCCCAGTTGCAAGGCGGCAACAGCTGCCGCAGGCGGGCGGCATCAGGTGCAGGTTCCGTGTCATTCCAAAGCTTGGCCGGCCGTAGCGGTTGGTCCGTTCCGTCAAGCAGGACCAATCCATGGCCCTGGCCCCCCACCGAGCACGTGGCAACCTGATCAAGCTGTGGCCCCAGTTGCTGCAACGCTTTCAGCAAGGCAGTCCACCAGGAAAGAGGATCTTGTTCGCTCCGGGGCGGTGTGGTTGGCGGGTGCGGCGCGCGTGCCTCGCCAACCACGCGGCCATCGGTGAGTTGGCGCAACACGACGGTACAGGACTGGGTCGACGAATCAATGCCGGCCGCCAGGGTTCGTGCCATGGTCACCTGCCTTCTCGCTCGAGCCGTTCCAGCGCGGCAGCCGCATTCTTACCGACCGCTCCCGAAGGGTGGGTGAACAACAGGTCGCTCCAGGAGTAGCCGCGAGCCGCGCGAGTGACCTCAACCAGCGCATCCAGCAACGCCGCACAAGCCAGCGAACTTCCAGTCGCGACGACGGCACCGAGATCGGCGTTGGTCGGCAGATGGAGTTCCAGGACGTGATCGGCCAATTGGGCGAGTTCCGATGCCGGCGCGGCCGTTATCGCGATCAGGGCTGCGGAGAGGACGCGGCCTCGTCGACAAAAGAGATTTAATTCAGCAGACGCGCCCCCTTTGGAGATCGCGATGATCAGGTCGTTTTGGCGAAGGACGCCCAGTCCGCCGTGGAGACCCTCATCCGGAGAAAGGTAAAACGAGGGCGTGCCACCGACCGAGAAGAGGTGCGCAGCGCGTCTCGCGACGGCGCCCGAGGTGCCGCTGCCGGTGATTAAGATCTTCCCGGAACAGGACAAGAGGAGTTGAGCTACGGCTACGAATTTTTCGTCGATCGAATCAGCAGCGCTCAGAACGGCGGCAGATTCATCGGCGACGACCTGACGAGCGCGCTCCAGGAGATCGGTTGGTTGAAAGCTGAGACTCATGGCGGGGAATGACCGATGAGAATCGACCGGGCGCGGATTGTCAACGGAGCGTTTTGACGATCCGGATCGAGCCAGCGGCGGATCATGCCGCCGCTGAAATCGGTGCCGGCCGCGCCGGGCAACGTGGACACGGGCGCTTGAGGAGGTCGCGAGGGGACACGCGACCCTGCCGGACCGGCCCGCCCGGTAGAGTGAAGCGCGTCAGGAGTTCACCGCCTGGCAGGCTTCCTAGGCGTCGCTATCGCGCCTGTTCAGTCGTCCGGTGTACGGGTGCTCCGACCATCATGGAAGCGCCAAGAGCTTCCTCCAACCGGTCCGCTGCGGCCGAGAGTCCGTTCCGCTTCGCCATGACGTCCTGGACAGAACGCGCATTGTCCCGATAGCTGGGATCGTACAGCACCTCATCCATGAGCCCTGATAGGTAGGACGCATCCAAACGATCCAACGGCGCCACGGTGCCGACCCCTTTGGCAGCTATCCGTGCCGCGACGCCCGGCTGATCGTTGGTTACCGGAAGCGCGACGAGTGGCACCCCGTGGGTCAAGGCTTCCAACACGGTGTTGAAGCCGGCGTGAGTAACACACAGCGCGGCGCGTTTGAGCAGTTCGAACTGCGGCGCCTGGTTGACGACGATCGTGTTGTTCGCCACCGGTCCAATTTGTTCCGGGCGGAGGACATTACCCAGGGAAAGGACCAGCTGTAAGTCCTTGTGTTTGGAGGCCGCTGTTACGATGTGATCGAAAATCTCCGCCTTCCCGTTCTGGAGGGTCCCCATAGAAATATAAACCAGGGGTTCTCCGGTCAATTTCTCCCAAGGAAAACCGTGGTCGGGACGTCCTTTGCCGTCATGGAAAAGACCCGTGTGCTGCAATCGCCGCGGCCAGTGGGCGTTCTGAAAGTCAAATTCCTGAGGGCACTGAGTGATCCACGGGAGATCCGAGAAAAGGGAGGAGGGGTCCATCCAATTCGCGTGGATGCCCGCGTTCTCTGCCTCGGCGATCAGCGCGGCGTTGCTGCGCATCAGCATCCGGGTGAACCTCGCGACGCCGCCACGGTTTCGGTCTCGGGCCTCAGGCGTATTCTGGTGAGCCCAACCGTAAACGCACAGGGGGGTGTGCCCCGAATAATCGAAATGAAGCGCGTTCGACATGGTGGCATAAGGCAGGCCAAGACGCATCGGGACAATCTCGCCGTAGAAATCGTAGTTATCCAGCACCAGAGCGTCAACGCCGGCGGAAGCCAGGCGTTTCGGCAACTCTTTCCACTTTACCTGGTTGATCGCAGCGATGGCGCCAATCGTGTATCGAAGCGCTTCTTCTCCCTTTAACTTGCTCAAAGGTTCAATCATGGTTTTGCTGGTCTGGTCTTTGGGAAATTCACGTTCTCCAAAAGGGACGAACGGCAAGTTGGCCGCGCGGGCGAGTGGCTCGACCATGGGCAGAGAGAACAGGACGACTTCATGGCGGCGCGCTTGAAGCTGACGCGCCAGGGTGCTCATGGGATTAAAGTGACCTGGAACGGGAAGGCTGATGAAACCGATCTTCATAATTTTCTAGATGATTGTGTGTGTCTACCCGAGTCGTTGGCCGGAGTGAGCCGACGTAGCGCCGGGCTCACTGCAACAGAACGCGAAATTGTGGGAGGAAGGCCGTTTTATGTCCTGATTGGCGCAACCGCTGACGGAATGAAAAGACGGCCGATTTTTTCATCTCGCCAACCCCTGGCACGAGGTGGGATAACCTGGTGACCTGCAGCCAGAGCGGCCAGAGCGTCCTGGCCACCCGTGGGTTTGACACCTTCGGCACGACTTCACGGTCTCACCGGATCGTTGAAGTGATCGCGTCAGACTTGCGCGGCACCGCCATCCACGAAGAGTTCGATGCCATTTATGTAACTGCTGTCGTCCGACGCAAGAAACAGTACCGCCTTCGCGATTTCTTCCGGCGTGCCCGTGCGTCCCAGCGGAGTCGTAGCCGCCGCTTGCGCCTTGAAGCCCTCGATCTGCTCGTCGTTCATCCCGAGTTCGCTCTTGTAGCCCGGTGTGACGACGGTGCCCGGGCTCACGACATTGACCCGAATGTTGCGTCCTTTAAGGTCCACGGCCCACGTCCGTGCGAACGAGCGCAATGCCGCTTTGGTGGCCGCGTACACGCCGAAGGCGGGCACGCCTTTGATGGAAACCATCGAACCGTTTATAACGATCGCTCCGCCCGTCGGCATCAATTGAACCGCCTTCTGCACGGTAAAGAGGGTGCCCTTTACATTGATGCCGAAATACTTGTCAAAATGCTCCTCGGTGATCTGGTCAAGCGGCACGAACGCGCCGCCGCCCGCGTTTGCGAAAAGAATGTCAAGCCGGCCTTTCTGCGCTTTGATCGTTGCGAAAAGGCGATCGAGATCCAAAAGGTTCGAGACATCGCTCTGCACGCCCGTGGCGCCGCTGCCGATCTGTTTCACCGCTGCATCAAGCTCCGTTTGACGCCGCCCCGTGATAAAAACGTGCGCGCCTTCCGCGACGAATCGCTCCGCTGTAGCGAGTCCGAGTCCGCTGCTGCCGCCCGTAACAAGCGCGATTTTTCCTGCGAGTTTCTGTGACATATGGAGGCCTGTTGAGTTTGCGTTTTTTTTGTAAATGGAGTCTAGGTGCGTTGCCAGGGGTGGCACTCACCCCGCTGCCAATCCAGGAAGCAGTTACCCTGACGGCAGCTAACAAGTGTAGAAGGGCTTTAATCCGGAACGCTTGCAGCTGATCCCTAGGGGAACGCTCAGCAGGGTGGGCGTTTTCCTGACCGGCCGTTATCTTGGGGAACGTGGTTTCCATGACCGAATGGTGCGGGTGAACTGCCTGTTGAACAGGTTGCGTGCCAATCCCCGGGTACTGCGCCTTGTGCCTCTCCTGCAGGCATTTAAGCCGGCGTGGCCCCAAGCGCAGGCCCGCACGAGATTTCGGACGTGCAGTTTTTCGTCCGACCCGGTGCGGGCCTTTTTGAGATGGGAATGCGCCTTGGATCCACCGGGACGGTTCCGACGCACCCGGCCAAGAGGAGGCTTCAGGCGTAGGTCGCCCGACCCCGGGATCGAGGCGGGGCGGCATCCCTGCTCGGGATGATTTTTCGAATGTACAACCTTTCGCTCCAATCCGCCCTCCCGGTGGGAATGATCTAAGTAACACAGCTCTAGCTACTTACAAAGACAAAGGTTAGTTGGCACGAAAACTGATGCAAGGCAGCTAACACCTGACCTACAACTATGAATAGAAACGATCCACACCGCCACCGCGAACCGGTCGCACTCACCATCGTCCTCAACCAAATCTCTAGGCGGGTTTGGCAGGTTGCGCCACGACCTTCACGCTTTCGCGACTTCGTCCGCCATGCAGCACGTCACGCCTAGCGCCGAAGGTCCACGTTCACCCAGAATTAACTTCTCTAAGCTCATGCGTATTCCCGATTATATTTACACTTACGATCAACTCCGGAAGGTGATTTACATCTCCCTTCGAATGGAGCACCCGGAATGGGTGGAGCCAAATGGCAACTGCCCGAACTGCGATGATTATGTTAGACGACTGGGTGACGTGCTCGACGCCACGACCGTGAGAGCGCACGAGCAGGATGGCACGCCCGGGGACGTGAATGCAAACGTCTGGAGGACAGGAGGCAAGCATGAAATTTGAACCTTCTGTTAAAGGAGAAAACTGCCTTAGGTTCGTAATGATGGCATTCACGGCGGCCCTGCTTGGCGCGACCGGATGCGCTGGCCTTCATGGCACGACGGGCCAGAATCGGACGGCCAATTTGCTCACGGAGGCAAGCGGCCCTCCGGCCGTCGATCACGTCACCATCGGTCCGAGAATTTATAATCCGGAGACCCACAGCTTTGATCCGCCCTGGCCGTTTGGTCCTGAATCGAACCAATAGGACGCAGGCGAAGCCCGTGAACACCCCACCTCGCCCACCATGGCTTCCGTAGCCTCACAACGTCAAGGCAGCGGGCGACCGGCTGCAAAAAGGGGCTTTCGTTCCGCCCGACGATGATGTCACAATTTCTACAGTTCACCTCGTCAGGAGCGCGCACTGGCATTGAACCCTCCACCCGGTCCACTAAAGGACGCGATGAGCGCACGAACTGCCTGCCCAACGCATTTTTGGCCAGCGTTGTCGGTTTTCTGGAAGCACGTGGTCGGCTTCTAGCCCGGTTTGATGATTCCGCCCGATCTCTCGGACCCTATACTGTCTGGCAGCCGTCCGTTGCGAAACCCTCTCTTCCCGGGGGTGACGTCTCCGGGAAGGCCACGAGTCTCTTCGTGACCTCCTCTAGCCCCCGGGAAGAAGGAGTCGGCGCGTTGACGTGACCCGGGTTCCGGTAGGGCGGCGAGCCCCTTCGCCGCCGTCAGTTGGGTACGTCAAGTTCTGCGGTAACGGGCTGGCTCCCGGATCGTTTCTTGATCGTTTGTGACTTCCGTCTTCTGTTCCTGCTGACGGGGTCAGGCCGCCTCGGCCGGTCGGGCCGTGCATCCGACCCCGGCCGGCCCGATGGTTCCCCATCGGCCAAAATGGGAAACGGCCTTGAGTCAGCGCCTAGAGGCCGGCAATCCCTTGCGGGTGGCAGCGTCCAAGGCCGCTGCCACACTGGGCACTGAAGCATTAGAGGGGCAGAACCATGCGCCCACGACCTCCGGCAGGGTTGACGGTCCCAAGCGGGCCGCGTTCTATTGACAGGGACGGTTCACTCGCAACGGATCGCCGCAGGGCAGGCTTTGGCTGGGAAGGCGAGTGGTTTTCCTGAAGGGAGTTTATCCAGGTGCTTCAGACCTGAAAGCGGTTCCAACCTGGGCACACCGAACCGGGCAGCGGCGGCGGCGAGGGCGCGCGACATCTATCTCAGCCTTCGTGCGCACGGGTGGGCGACCACCGCGGCCACCTACAAGCAGAAACCACGGCCCGAGTCCACCCGGACGTCACCATCGGTGCGTTTTTAGACGAACTGCGCGTCAGGTCGGATCTGAAGTCCAAGACCTTGGAAGGGTACGCGGGGGCGCTTCGCAAGATCGTTGCCGACGTGAATGCCGTGCCACACGGCCGCGGAGGTGGCGTTGCGAAACGCGAAGCCTGGCGGTTGCAGGTTAATGCCTTTCGCCTCTCGGAGTTGACGCCGGCCAAGGTTGAGGCCTGGAAGCGCGCGTATGTGGCAAGGGCCGGTGATGCGCCGATCCGCCATCGTGCCGCGCGCATCTCGGCGAATTCTTTTCTGCGGCGGGCAAAAGCGCTTTTTGCACCGGACCGGACCAAGGACTTGGCCGGCGTGCAACTGCCGAACCCGCTTCCGTTCGACGGGGTGGATTTCTACAAGCGGGCTTCGATGAAGTACCGCAGCACCTTTGACGTCGTTGCGGTTGTCGAGGCAGCGGTGAGGGAGCTGGCCCCAAACAAACCCGAGCAGTTTAAGATCTTCCTGCTGGCCATCATGGCGGGATTGCGCCGGCGCGCGGAACCTTCGTGATCGAGTCCCCCGTGGCACCCCGGCCGGGATGTTGCTGGGAGCATTACCGCTGCATGTCCCTTTTTGAAGACCTGATCGCTTGGCTGCGTCGCAAAGGCGTCAACGCCACCAACCCCTTGCACGCCTTACGCAAGGAGTTCGGCAGTCAAATCAACGCGCAACATCGCCTCTACGCTGCCAAGGAGGCGCTGCGTCATGCCGACATCCAGACGACCGCGGCTCACTGCCTTGACCGAAAGCAGCGCACCACGAGCGGGCTCGGGCGGCTGTTGCTGCCGTCCAAGGTGGTCGACTTAACGGCCGGGGAAGCATCGGGGGCAAAAGCATGAGCGAGCCTGAGACTTCACTCGGCCGTCTCGACTTGAACGACCACTCCGAGATCGCGGTGTACCGGGGCGGAAAACTGGTGCGCCTGGATACTCGAACCACGCGTTTTTTCGAAGCCTGGGGGGACGAATTGGCCGAAGCCATCGTGCCGGCAAAGGAAGTCCGCTCTATGACTCAGGCTATTTTCGCCGAAACCCTCAAATATCGTCACTGGTTAACCCCCCTGGCGAGGGGGCTTCCCGGTACTTATCAGTTGTGTCGGCGGCCGGACGCCAAGCCGTACCCGTTTGAAGGCCTCCTGGCCCTGGCGAAACTCTTTGCAGACGAGACCTTCGACTGCATTCCATTCAAATTGGCGGCGAAATTTCCAGAGACTTCGGAGTACCCGCCCAAAACGTTTGGGCTTGGCGATGAAGCTTGTCGGTTCGCAGATTGGCACCAGGGTTACCTCCTGGCGCTTCTGCGCATGGGAGAAAGGATTACGGCGGATGAGCTTGTGGGTAAAACGCTGGCGGCGCACCGCCAAGACATCAACTTCATGCGTCGTTATGCCAGCGAAGCCGACCGGGGGCCGCGGCCAATGCTCCTGGCGCTTCGTGCGTTCGCGTACGTTTGGGACTGCTATTGGGCTCCGGTCCGCTTTTTTCGGCAAACGCCCGCGCTGGAGTTCGCCAAAGAACGCCTGGGCCATGGTGGAAGTGACATTTCCTCGTTCGCACGAGTTTTCTACCGCGGCGGCACGCCGGTTGGCCACAGTACTGCTGGCGGCTGCGATGATTGGGACAAGGGACAAAGAACCCCTTGCAGCTAAGGCACTTGCCGGAAGGAGGCGAACGCATGGCGGGGGGTGAAAACCCTCCACCTTAGAGCCACGTGCCCACTCCCACCCGGACCCGCCTTCCGCCCAAAAGAAAAACCACCGAGGAAGAAGAATTTTGGTCCAAAAGGGAACGGAAGAATAGACCCGAGCCCGAAGAAAACGCCCTCCGCCCCGTCCACTTTCAAACCGGCAGGATCAGACCACTTTCAGATCGGTCCCCGCAACGAACGACGGCCAAGGGCCGTCCCCATCCCCAACCAAAAAAGACATGAACAAAGAACCCTCCGCCATCAAGAAAACCTTCGGCGACTTCTCGCCCAAACTGGTACAACTCACCGACGAGGTCCTCTTCGGCGACGTCTGGGAGCGTCCGGAGCTCTCAAAGCGTGACCGCAGCCTCGTCACCGTCACAGCGCTGATCGCCGGCGGCAACGCCGAGCAACTCCCCTTTCACCTGAAAAGGGCCAAGGAAAACGGTGTCACCGAGGCCGAGCTCATTGAGGCCATCACCCACCTGGCCTTCTACTGCGGCTGGCCGAAGGCGATGTCCGCCGTCACGGTGGCGAAAGAAGTTTTCAAACCGCACCCCTAATCACCCGTTTCAAAGCGAGGCGAAACCCCGTGAAAGTTCAAAAAAACGGATCACAACCGGCCCACAGGGGACCGGCCGAGTATTTCACCGGCACGGTGCGCGTCGATACGCCCTTTAAGGCGGAAGAACCCGGCCGCGCTGCCGGTGCCTGCGTCACCTTTGAACCGGGTGCCCGTACCGCCTGGCACACCCATCCGTTCGGCCAGACCTTGATCGTGACGGCGGGACTCGGCTGCGTGTAGCGCGAAGGCGACCCGATCGAGGAAATACGGCCCGGTGACGTCGTCTGGTTTGCGCCGGGTGAAAAGCACTGGCACGGCGCCGCGCCCACCACGGCCATGACGCACATCGCCATTGTCGAAAAGCTCGACGGCAAGGACTCCGATTGGATGGAGAAGGTCAGCGACGAGCAATACCGGAAGTGACGAGCAGGCAGCCAGCCGCGACGGAACCCATTGTTAAGCGGGGAGAGACGGTGAGCTGCGACCTTGAATTAAAGAAAGAAGTTCAAAATGCAAAAACGCAAACTCGGAAACAGCGACTTGGAAGTCTCCGCGATCGGGCTCGGCTGCATGGGCATGAGCTGGTCTTACGGCCCGCCCAAAGACAAACAGCAGATGACCGCCCTGCTCCGTTCCGCCGTGGAACGTGGCGTCACCTTCTTTGATACCGCCGAAGTGTACGGCCCGCTCTTGAACGAAGCGCTTGTGGGTGAGGCCCTCACGCCGTTCCGCGGGCGAGTGGTGCTCGCAACCAAGTTCGGCTGGGCACCTGGGCCCAAGGATGGGGACAGGTGGACTGCCTTAAACAGTCGGCCCGAGCACATCAAGCGAGTGGCTGAGGGATCGCTCAAGCGACTGAAAGTCGATGCGATCGAGCTGTTCTATCAACACCGTGTCGATCCGAACGTGCCGATCGAAGAGGTCGCGGGAGCGGTGAAGGACTTGATCCAAGAAGGCAAGGTGAAGCACTTCGGCCTTTCAGAAGCAGGAGCGCAGACCATCCGCCGCGCGCATGCCGTTCAGCCGGTGACGGCACTTCAGAGCGAGTACTCGCTCTGGTGGAGGCAGCCGGAAGGGGCGGTGCTGCCGACCTTGGAAGAACTCGGGATCGGATTCGTTCCCTTTAGCCCCCTTGGCAAAGGCTTTCTCACCGGCAAGATCAACGCGGATACCCAGTTCGATAGCACCGATTTCCGCAACACCGTCCCCCGCTTTAACCCAGAAAATCGTCAAGCGAACCAGGCGTTGGTTGACCTGCTCAGTACGTTCGCGGCACAGAAGCAGGCGACCCCTGCTCAGATCGCGCTCGCCTGGCTGCTCGCAAAGAAGCCGTGGATCGTTCCGATTCCGGGCACAACCAAGCTGCATCGCCTTGAAGAAAACCTCGGAGCGGCGAACGTCGACCTTACCCCGGAAGACCTCCGCGCCCTCGAAAGTGCTTCCTCAAACATCAAGGTCGAAGGGGCTCGGTACCCGGAATTTCATGAACAGCTGACGGGCCGGTGAGTGGCGGGAGGGATCGACCATGAAAACACTCCTTTGTTGGACGTTGGCAGCGGTGGTGGCGCTCGGTGGTTTTTCGTGGGCGCAGACCACAGGTAAGAAAGACCCAGGCCCTGGTGCTGAAAGGGAGAAGTTCGTCGGAGCGTGGCGTCTGGCCTGGATGGAAGAACCAGGGGCGGACGGAAAACTGACCCGCATCACCGACCGAAAGGGCATGCTGCTCTACACGCGTGATGGCCAGTTGTCGGTGCAGCTGATGTACCCGGAGTCGGAGTCCGCCCTCTCCAATGAGTACGTTCAGGGCGGGTATGAGGCTTCCTTCGGCAGCTATGAGGTGAATGAAGCGGCGCATACGGTCACGCATCACGTGGACGGATCGATCACGCGGGCACTGGTGGGGAAGGACCTTCCGCGCGCGTACCGGTTTTCTGACGGGCACTTAATTATCCAGTCGGCTCGGCCCGACGAACACTGGTCGGTCACCTGGGAACGTTACTGACCGATCTGCACATGCCGTCAACCGTCTACACGAAGCCGGCGCTGGCGGCGTGGGTGACTTTCCGGGGACTTGGAGATTCGGGCGTGAAGGCTCTCACTGGTAGCAGGCCCTGTAAAAGTGACGGTGGGCTGTGGACGCGTGCAGCGTTGGGGCGCCTTACCCGGTATTCCTGGCGCTCGGCGGGGTGCTGCTGGCGTTTCTTCCGGGCGCGCCCCCGTTTAGCGTTCCGCCCGAGCTTGCGCTGGCGCTCTTCGTTGCGCCCGTGCTGCTCGATGCGGCTTACGACGCGTCGCTCCGGGATCTCGAACGGTTCAATCTCGGGGGGCATCGACGCGCTGGCCAGTAAGCCGCGC
Organism: Chthoniobacterales bacterium; assembly: GCA_036401335.1. GTDB lineage: Bacteria > Verrucomicrobiota > Verrucomicrobiia > Chthoniobacterales > JAFAMB01 > DASWVC01. Next base: position 1,304 of record DASWVC010000276.1, on the reverse strand, counting down.
CCGGGCCGACCGCGCAAGGTGAAGTGGGAACGCTTGCAAGACCTGCTCATCCCGGTGCTGGCGGACCCGTCGCGGGCGGGGGAGTTGCATTGGACGGGGGTTAAGCTTCATGGGTGGCTTCAAGACCGGCTCGCCGTCGAGTTAGGTTACCGCACCGTGATCCGTTACTTGCACCAACTGGACTGCAACTTGCGCGTGCCACGGACGTGGCCGGAGCGGCAGGATGAACGCGCGCAGGAGGCCTTTCTAGAGGGCCGGCGGCCGTTGCAGGACGATCCGGACGTCGAATTGTGGTTCGGCGATGAAGGCGGGGTGGAGGGCGACCCGCGGCCCCGCCGACGTTGGGTGCTGCGGGGCAGTCGGCCGCAGGTGCCCTACCTTGGGGACCACCTCCGTGCCAACGTCGTCGGGGCGGTCTGTCCGCAAAGCGGCCAGTGCTTCACGATGGTCTTTGACGGCGTGGACACCGACGCCTTCCAACCCTTTCTGGATCAGTTGGCCCAAGCCGTGCCGCGCCCACCGGGCAAGCGGCAAGTTTTGATCGTGGACCACGCTTCCTGGCACAAAGCCCAACGGTTAAACTGGCACCACTTTGAGCCGCGTTAGCTGCCGGCCTACAGCCCCGACCTTAACCCCATCGAGCGGCTCTGGCTGCGCCTGAAAGCCGACGGGTTTGCCGACTTCCTGGCCAAGACGCCTCAAGCCTTATGGAAACGGTTAGCCGACGCCCTCCGTGCCTATTTCCAAGACCCCGAAACCGTCGCCGCCCAGTGCGCTTTTCGGAAATGATTTGTGGCAAACGGTATATGCACCCGAGCTGAACCCGGTGGAATTGTGGGGTTACCTGAAAAACCATCACATGGACAACCTAACGCCGGACTCGCTGTGGAAACTGTCCAAGGCCGCTCGCAATGCTCTATTCAAGGCCCAGAAACGGCCCTCGGTCATTGCCGCTTTTTGGGTTCAAGCGGAACTCAGCTTGGAATGATTCCATCTGTTAAACCTCAATAACGCCCTCAAACATTATAGCAGTAAATCGTGCTCATTTTCGATGCTGATTTACGACTCAGTCTATAACTTTGGGCTATTTGAATCGCCCGTTTAGCGTAGACCAGGCGACGAGCCAGCGATGAGCGGAGTTCTCCACTCCGCCAAAGGGTACGCACTGGCCCCCTTAAACCATCAGAAGGCGGGCCATGCCTTGAAGAAATGTCCAAGCAGGCATCTACTTAGTGTTGAAAAACCTATGTAAGTTCCTCAGCCTAAAGCAACTGCCTCGCATGGATTCGAACCATGACAAAATG
>DASWVC010000275.1:0-20238 GCA_036401335.1 Chthoniobacterales bacterium | reverse complement strand
GGGCACTCCTCGTAAAAGGAATGGTACACGGCGGCAAGTTCATACAGGTAGTTGGCCAGAACGTTGGGCCGGAACCCCTCCAGAATGGCCGGGACCGCATCGCCGAATTGCAACAGTTTTTTGGCGAGGATCAACTCTGCTTCCGCCGTAAAGGAAAAACCGGGCGGCAAAACGAATGGCTCACCCAGCTTGCGGAAGATGGCCCGGCTCCGCACGTAGGCATTTTGCAGGTAAGGAGCGGTGTTGCCCTGCAGCGAAAGCAGCTTTTCCCAGGAGAAAACGTAATCCGTAAGGCGGTGCTGGGACAACTCCGCATACTTGATGGCGCCAAGCCCGACGGTCTGCCCGATTTCCCGCCGCGTCTCGAGAGAAAAGTCAGGGTTCTTTTCGGCGACGAGGATGGTCGCCCGTTCGATGGCTTCATCGAGCAGGTCGCGCAAGGCAACGGACTCACCCGAACGCGTCCGCATCAACTTACGGTCTTCCCCTAGAATGCTCCCGAAGGCGATGTGTTGGAGGTCCGCGGTCACGCCGAGACGGCGAGCCAGGCTGAACAACTGCCTAAAGTGAAGTTGCTGGGGCGCCCCCACGACGTACCAGACCGCGTCCGGGTGCCAGCGCTCAACCCTGTATTCCAGGGTGGCCACATCCGTGGCCGCGTAGCCGAACCCGCCATCGCCTTTGCGCACAATAAAAGGGTCTTCCGACAACCGGCGATCCCAATACACAAGGGCACCCTCACTCTCGGCCGCTAAACCGGCTTTCTCCAACGCGTGCGCCACGTGCGGTAAGCGCGCGTTGTAAAAACTCTCTCCTAGCTGCTCATCAAAGCGAACCTGCAGAAGGTCGTAGATGTGAGCAAACTCCTGCTTCGACCGGTGGACGCATTCCCCCCAGATCCGGAGGTTTTCAGGGTCACCCTGCTGGAGCCGGACAAGCTCTTCCCGACAAGCGGCGAGAACCTGCGGGTCGGCGTTGGCGGCGGCGTCGGCTTCACGGTAAACCCGCACCAACTCGCGGATCGGCGCGCGGTCCAGCGCAGCCCGATCCAGGAGGTGTTTCCACCCGTAGATCACCTTGCCGAACTGAGTCCCCCAATCTCCCAGGTGATTGTCGGTGATGACCCGGTGACCCAGAAAACGGGCTACCCGGGCCAGCGCATCTCCCAGCACGGTGGACCGGATGTGTCCGACGTGCATCGGTTTGGCGACATTGGGCGAGCTGAAATCGACCACGATGGTGCGCGGGGTACCGGCTGGCGGCACGCCCAACCGGTCATCGCGGGCAATCTGCCCGAGTTGGGCCGCAACAAAAGTTGGGCCCAGGCGGAAATTGATGAAGCCGGGGCCGGCGATCTCCGGTGCCGGGCCAAGGTCCTCAAGGTCCAGCGCGGCAACCAGCCGGCCCGCAAGCGCACGTGGATTCTCCTTCAGGCGTTTTGCCTGAATAAGGGCCACGTTGGATTGGTAGTCGCCAAACCGGGCATCCGCCGTTGGCACCACTTGCGGCGCCTCGGTCACATCGAGTCCGACCCGAGCCAGGGCCAATCGAAGACGCTCCGCCAGCGTCACAGCCACTGAAACCATGTCAGGAAGCCTGCGCCCGAGGGGTCTTGTATTCGAAAATGGACAAAATCTCTTCGGCTGAATCCGCTCGGCCGAGCTGTTCGCGAACGGCCTTGTCGTTTAGGAATTTCGCGATGGCGGCAAGGGTGCGCAGGTGGATCTGGAACTGATCCTTCGGCACGATGAACAGGACGATGAAGCGCACCGGCGAATTGTCGAGCGAATCAAATTCAATGCCCGTGGTGGAACGGCCAAAGGCCGCGACCACCTCCGAAACGCACGTGGAAGAGGCATGCGGAATGGCGATGCCGAAGCCAATGCCAGTGCTCATCGTTTCCTCCCGCTGGCGCAACGCCGCGAGGATGGACTCGCGGTCCTTCGCTTTCACCCGTCCCTTCGTCACAAGCAGATCAATCAGCTCAACAATGGCCGCCCATCGTTCGGAGGCCCGCATCTCCGGAATAATTTGGTCTACAGATAGTAAGGAGCCTAAAGTCATAGCTCGCCGACAAAGATTCCGCACCTTAACAGGCGATCTACCTTTGACAAGGAGCTTTCCTTGAAAGATCACGGCGCCAAAAACGCCTTCCTTTCGCGTTGCGGGCAACCGTGGATTGGGTAGTACAACAGAGAGACAACAAACCAACCGACCACTAAAGCGCAGGACTCAATCTCATGAAGATCATCATGGCGTCCAGTGAACTGGCTCCCTACGCCGCTACCGGCAATTTGGGGAGCCACGTTCGAACCCTTGCGGTTGAACTCCGGCGCGCCGGGCATGACGTCAGCGTCGTCCTGCCTTATTACCGGTCGGTCCGGGAGGGCAGCCTTCCCATCCAGGCCACCGGCGTTGAGTTTCAGATCACGCTTGGCGGCAAACGGGTCATGGCGGAAGTCCTGGAAACCAAGGGCGAAGACGGCGTGCAGGTGTTTTTGGTGCGAAAAGACGAGTACTTTGATCGCTCCGCCATTTACGGCGACACCAGGGCTTACGAGGACAACTCGGAAAGGTTTATCTTCTTTTCAAAATCCGTGCTGGAACTGGCACGGCGCCTAAGTCCTTCCCCAGAACTGATCCACAGCCATGATTGGACGACCGCGCTTATTCCCGTGTTCGTGAAGGAACGGCAGCTGCCTTTTCAGACCATCTTGACGGTGCACGACCTGGAGCACCAAGGGTCATTCTGGAGCTTCGATTTCGCGTTGACCAACCTTCCCGGCCATTATTTCGGGGCACGAGGCGTGGAATTTTATGGCCGCCTCAATTTCCTGAAGGCTGGCATCTTGTTCGCCGACGCTGTCACCTTGCCGGGAGAACCGGCTTTGCACGAAGCATTGACGCCGGAAGGCGGCCACGGCCTGCACATCGTGCTCCAGGAAAATGCCGCGCGCCTGCAGGGCATTCCATTGGGCAACGATTACACCCTCACCAATCCTGACCTGCACGAATACCTCGAGCCCGGTAAACGCACCGGGGTCAGCCTGAAAGGCGCCTACCGGCAGGCTTTTGTCCATCAGCACCAGCTCTCCCTTGACGCGCATGACCTTTTGGTTGCCGTTCCCCTCACGCCCGGGGACGCAGCTGCGCTGGCACCGGTTTACCCGATCCTGGATTTGCTTTTGCCAGACCGGTTTCGGCTGGCAGTGCTGGGCACGGTTCCGGCCGGGTCCCGCGCCCAGGCGATCGTGGCCGCCCGCCGGTACCCAGGACGCTTTCTGACCCTTGCCAACGAGGGGACCGGGACCGCACAGGCGCTGGCGTTGGCTGCTGCCGACCTGCTGTTGATGCCCTCTTCCCTCGGGTACCGGGCCCAGCCCCTGATCGCGGCGCTGCGTTACGGAACCCTGCCGGTCGTCCGTTTCCGGCCGGGGCTAATCCAGTTGGTGACCGACGTTCAACCGGCGAACCAGACCGGAACCGGGTTCCTGTATTACCGCGACGAACCTTTGGCCGTCTGGGAGGCATTGCAGCGCGGCAAATGGTTGCTTGAGGATCAAGGAAGCGCCGAAGCGCTGCGGCTGCGGGCCAGCGCGCTCGATTTTTCCTGGGCTCAGACCGCCCATGCCTATGGGGAGCTCTATGCCAGCCTGCTGCGGCATCGACACGCGGTCTCCGCCTGAGAACGCTTTGCCGCCCCGTGTGCCGGCAGCCTGCTCATGTTTCCTGAGATCACCGTCCAACCGCCGGGTCCGGAGTCCAAAGCCCTGGCCGGAGAGCTCGCCCGTTACGAGAACCGTAACGTCACCTTTCTGGGAACGGATTTTCCGGTGTTCTGGGAGCGGGGGGAAGGCGTCAACATTTGGGACGTGGACGGCAACCGTTACCTCGACCTCACCGCCGGGTTTGCGGTTGCCGCGCACGGCCACGCCCGGCCGGAGATTGTCGCCGCGGCGCAGGCCCAGGCGCAACGCCTCGGCCATGCCATGGGCGACGTGCACCCCACCGCCGCAAAAGCCGAACTCTGCCGCAAGCTCAGCGAGCTGACGTTCGAACGCTGGCACCTCGGTCCAGCCCGGACTACGCTGGCCAACTCCGGGTTCGAAGCAGTGGAAGTGGCGCTGAAAACGTCCCTTTTGCACAGTGGCAAAGCAGGCGTGATTGCCTTTCAGGGCGGCTACCACGGCCTCGGTTACGGCACCCTGAATGCGATCGGCATCGAATGGTTCCGCGAACCTTTCCGTGAACATTTGCGGGATTTCACGCTGCACGTGCCGTACCCGGGCTGTTTCCGTTGCCCCTTTGGTCGTACCGAAGGCTACCGCCTGGAGGGTGGCGCCTTTCCAAACTGCAGCGCTTCCTGCCTCGAACGCATCGAAGAAGACATTCTCAAAATAATCCGGCAACGCCCGATCGGGTGCATTCTCGTCGAGCCTTGCCAAGGTCGCGGAGGTGAAATCGTTCCCCCGCTCGACTTTCTTCGTCTGCTCCGACACCTTTGCGACACGTACAAGATCCTCCTCGTCTTCGACGAGATCTACACGGGCTTTAACCGGACCGGGAAGCTGTTTGCCGCGGACTGGTTTCAAGTCTACCCGGACCTGATCTGCCTGGGCAAAGCGCTGACCACCGGTTTTCCCCTGTCCGCCTGCGTGGGCCGGGCCGAAGTCATGACTGCCTGGCCGCGTTCTTCCGGCGAGGCGCTGCACACGAGCACGTTTCTTGGCAACCCCGTCGGGTGCGCCATGGCGCTGGCCTCCCTCAAGCTTCACCTTGATCCGGCCCTCCCGGGCAGGATCCGGCAGCTGGGCCGCCATTTTCTGGGAAGGCTGCGGGCCCTTGACGCGCCGGCCCTGGGCCATGCCCGCGGGCTGGGGCTGATGCTGGGAGCCGAGCTGGTGCATCCCGACGGGCAGCCGAACCCGAAGCTTGCTTTTCAGGTGGTAACGCAGGCCTTGCGGGATGGCTTATTGCTCTTGGGCGGTGGCCCACACGGCAATGTGCTTAGCTTTACTCCCCCGTTCTGCATCACCCGCGAAGAGATCGACCATGCCTGCAACTCCCTTCAGGAGTACTTGCGCTTGGGCTCTGTCTCATAGTCCAGCACCTGAGCCTCCGAGGTGTAGCGTCTCACGATTTCCTCAAGGAACTTAATGTAAATCGGATCCTCCTTAAACATGGCGTAACGCTCCTTTGACGCGAATTCAACGGCGACGAAAAACGGCCATTCATTCTCCGGGTTAAGCCGTTGTCCGCAACGCACGTGCAACGCGTCCGGTATTTTCAGAAGCTGGATCCGGGTCTGCATCATCATCTCCTCAAGCTGGGCGGCAGCCAGTTGGGGTTTAAGTTTATACAAAACGAGATGATGAATCATGCGGGCGTTCTCTTCTAGAAATTCGCCCCATTCTAGGCAAGGAATATTCCATGCTGGCCTGGCGGAAATTCACGAGCCGGAAACAGGTGGAACACTGGGCGGAACGGTTGACGCGTTTCGGGCCGGAACGATTGGTCATCACCGAAACGGAGCGGTGCATCCGCCTGGAACTGTTTGACGTGACGGAGGCGGAGACGGCGCTGCTTCGGCGGCAGTTCGGCGGCGCAGTGCGTGATCTGGCCACGTCAAACGCAGACTGGGCACGTGCCGTGGTGCAGAAAAAGCCGATCGCAATCCGTGATTGCCTCCAAATCTTTAATGTTGAACCGGCGCCTGGGCCGGCCCGACAGGACAACCGCGCCTTGTACATCCCTGCCGGCATGGCTTTCGGCACCGGCGACCATGCCACTACCGCAACTTGTTTACGGCTCTTCTGCGATTTACGACCGCGACGTCGAGCCTGGTCAAGCCTCGACCTCGGCTGCGGCACCGGCATTCTGACGCTGGCCGCCGCCCGGCTGGGGGCGGATCCGGCCGAGGGCATCGATTGCGATCCGGTTGCGGTCCGGATCGCGACGGAGAACGCCCGGCTTAACCAGCTTCCCCAGGCCCGGTTTTATGAGGGAGACATTCTTCAAGCTGCTCCGCGCAGCCGCCATGAGGTGGTGTTTGCCAACATTTACAGCGACATCCTGGTGCGGGCCGCCACACAGGTCTGGGCAACCGTGGCACCCGCCGGTTTGTTGCTCGCATCCGGAATTCTGCGTGAGCAAGTTGGTGAGGTAAGTGCGCCGTTCAGCGCTCAGGGAGCACAAACCCGCTGCATCCGTTTAAAGGGAAAATGGGCAACGCTGGCGTTCACGAAGGAAGCACTCTGAGAGCCGTTCGCACGGGCTGCAGCAAGGAAAAACCAGCCCTCATTTAGCGGTGGCTTCACCCCGCCGCAACGGGGTGCGACACGGGCAAATTCAATGGTTGAAAACCGCCAACGGCACATATAGTCCTCACCTACCTTTATGCAACTTTCTTCACGAGCCACGAGTCTCACGCCTTCCCTTTCGCTTTCGGTCGACAGCAAAGCGAAAGCGATGAAGGCGGAGGGAATCGATGTGTGCAGTCTGGGCGCTGGAGAACCGGATTTCGACACGCCCGAACACATCAAGGCCGCGGCCATGGCCTCCCTGGAAGCGGGTTTTACGAAGTACACCCCCAGTTCGGGCATCCCTGAACTGCGCCAGGCCATCGCCGACAAATTTCTCCAGGACAATCACCTTGAGTACAAATCCTCACAGATCATCGTGAGCTGCGGGGCAAAACATTCATGCTTTAACGCCATCCTGGCAACGTGCCAGCCCGGCGACGAAGTCATTATTCCTGCTCCTTACTGGCTGAGCTACCCGGAGATGGTTCGGCTGGCCGGAGCCGATCCTGTTTTTGTCCCAACCAAAGAAGAAAACGGTTGGAAGCTCACGCCGGAAGATTTCGAGAACGCCATGACGCCCCGGACCAAGATGATCATTCTTAACAGTCCCGGCAACCCGACGGGCGTGGTTTACACCCGTGAGGAGCTTTACGCGTTGGGCGAGGTTGCCGTCGAGGAAGACATCCTCATTCTGTCTGACGAGATCTACGAAAAATTAGTCTACGATGAGGCCGAACACGTCAGCATCGCATCGTTGCACCGCGATTTCTATGAGCTCGCCATTACGGTGAACGGGTTCAGTAAGTCCTACGCCATGACCGGCTGGCGCCTGGGTTACCTGGCAGCAGCCGAACCCATCGCTAAAGCCGTCGACTCGATCCAGAGTCACGTTACCTCCAACCCCTGTTCGTTTGCGCAGAAAGGAGCGTTGGCCGCCCTTCGGGGCGATCAGCAGCCGGTGGCCGACATGCGGGATGAATTCAACCTTCGCCGTGAATACACGGTCGATCGCCTTTCCAAAATTCGGAATGTCAGTTTTGTGCGTCCGTCCGGGGCATTTTATGTCCTGGTAAACGTTCAAAAGCTCGGGCTGAATTCCCAGAATTTTGCGGACCGGCTTTTGAGCAAAGCCAATGTGGCGGTGGTGCCGGGCATTGCATTCGGGGACGACCGCACCGTCCGTCTCAGTTATGCCACCAGCCTGGACGTGATCAAAAAGGGTTTAGACCGGTTTGAAGAGTTCTGCCGCACGTTGTGATGAATTGTATCAATGGTATCAGTGCCATGAATGGTCCCAATGCAGAGGCCCGGTGGGATCGCATGTCCCTACGCGACCTCCGGTAGGGTCGGCAGTCCCTTGCCGACCAGGGAGAAGAAGGTGTCGGCGTAAAGGGGTCGGTAGGGTCGGCGGTTCCTCGCCGGCCGGGGAGAACAAGGTGTCGGCATAACGGCGTGGAGGAGAGAGGTGGACGCGCCCGGCGGCCAGTAAGGGCTTACCCTTAAACGCCTCGTTAGGATTTGTAGCAAAGTTTATCCCTGAGCGCCTTCCAAAAAAACATGGATCAGAGCTCAGCGCCTGATCCTTCTGTGTGGCCTGCGCCAGGTCGCCGCATTGGTGCCATTGATACAATCTTCCCTCTTCCATGCCTTTTCTCGTCCGTTACCTGAGCATTTACCGGGTCATGCTGCGCAATTCGGTGATCCGGGAAATGAACTTCAAGCTCAATTTCCTGCTCTGGTTGTTGGTTGAATCCCTCTGGTTTGTCGGCCAGCTGGTATTCATTGAAGTAATCTACAACCAGGTAAACAGCATTGGAGACTGGACGAAATGGCAGATGGTGCTGTTGGTTGGCACGCACCAAATCATCAGCCAGGTTTTCCAAGCGTTTTTTTACTTGAACCTGGTTAATCTGCCTGAACTGGTCAGGACGGGTAAGCTGGATTTCGCGCTGCTCCAACCGGCGGATGGGCAGTTCCTGGTGTCTGCGCGCCATTTCGGCCTGGACAGCCTGATCAATGCCGCGGTGGGCATCGCAGTCGTGCTCTACTCTCTGGGAAGGCTGCACATTGCGCCGAGCCCCGTCCAGGCGGCCTTGTACCTGCTTACCCTTTGCCTGGGAGTCAGCGTGCATTACGCCATCATGTTTGGCTTGGCTACCGTGAGCTTCTGGATCATCAAGGCCCAGGGACTACTCTACGGGTACTACAATTTGATCAACCTCGCCCGTTACCCTGACGCGGTTTTTCATGGGGCGGTTCGATTTGTCTTTAGCTGGCTTGTGCCCGTGATCGTGGTCACCAACGTGCCGGCCCGTCTTTTGATGAATGCAACGCGCACGCCGGGCCTCCTGATCCTCCACCTGATGGCGGCCTCAGGATTAATGGTGATTGCTTCTCGGGTTCTCTGGCGCACAGCCCTCAGGCGGTATGGAAGCGCCAGTTCCTGACATCCGGCTCCTTGGCACCAGCGTTGTGCTCAAGGGAGCGCCGGCAAAATCGACCTTGGCGGAAGGTCGAAAAAGGCACCCCTCCAGGAATGCTGTACTTTGGCTTAAGCGACACCCAAAAGCGACGTTCTTCCCCTCGGCAAACCACGCCACCTTTCCCCTTGCACCCCGTTATGAAAGCGATTATATGTTCGCCCTCTTAAGCGGGGGGGCGGCTTGATGGCTTGATGGTTCTTTAGCCTTTGGCAGTTCAGACTATGGCGAAATCGAAAGCGAACAAAAAGGAAACCGCAGCCGTCAACGGAGTTGACGCCGCGGAGATCGTGGATACCCCTCCCCAGGCTGTTGTCGTCAACAACGGCGACGAAAACCTCTCCAGCTTTTTGCGCCAGCAGAAAGCGCGTTTGCTGCAGCTGCGTGACACGTTGCTTGACTCGATGGCAGGCGTCTCGGGTGACATTTTGCGAGCGCGCGCGGAAGGCAGTGAAGCTTCCGCTTTCGGCATGCACCAGGCAGATGCCGGCAGCGACGCGTACGACCGTGACTTCGCTTTGAGTCTCCTCTCCCAGGAGCAGGACGCGCTGTACGAAATCGAAGAAGCGTTGAAACGCATTGATGCCGGCACCTACGGAGTCTGCGAGATGTCCGGGAAAGCCATTTTGGAAGCACGGCTGGAAGCAATTCCGTTTGCCCGTTTTACGGTTGAGTGCCAGGCGCAGTTGGAAAAGCAGCGTAAGGCAACTCGTATCCGTCAACCGGTGACGTCGCTCTTTGGTTTGACGGACGATGAAGGCGGCGAAGGCGAAGAGGACGATACGATCTCGGAGACAAAAGAATAGCAGCCATGCCCAGAGACATCATTACCTTGGAATGCACCGAGGCTAAAGCCGAAGGCAAACCCGTTTCTCGTTACATAACCACGCGCAACAAGAAAAGCCCGAACACGCCCGGCCGGTTGGAGAAAAAGAAATACAACCCCTTTCTGCGCCGTCATACCCTGCACCGGGAGACCCGATAAGCCATGGAACCAAAAACAGCGAAGCGCCGTTCCAATTTTCGCCGGGCGAACCGGTCCATGCCGAGGCGCCGCATCGACATTTCGATTGAGGCACTCGATTACAAAAACCCGGACCTGCTAAGGAAATTCGTGACGGAAAGCGGGAAAATCCTCCCGCGGCGAGTTACCGGGATGCCGGCACACCTTCACCGCAAGATCACTCGTGCCATCAAACGCGCCCGTTCGGTGTTGTTGATGAAATAACGCAGGGGCTCGCCAGTTTGCCCTGAGGCCGACGGCAGCTTCCGGCCTGCAGCCGCGCAAGGCAAAGCGGGCATACCTAAACCGTTGTCTCGGGTTCTCCTGTATTTCCTGAATCCACTTGCTCCGACGGTTTTTCTGATTAGGTTTCTGTTCCCTCTGATCCCGAGCAGGCTTTGGCAACATTGAAAGACGGGCTTCAGTCCAATTTGGCAACTGTGATATGTCAGCCGTTTTAACATCTTTATGATAGAAATGCAGGAGCTAATCGCGAGGTCCCTGCGCGATTACAAGGAAGGTAGCATCGTAAAAGGCCGTGTCTTGGAAGTGCGCCCTCGCGAGGTACTCGTCGACATCGGCTACAAGTCTGAGGGCGTTATTCCCGCCTCCGAGTTCGACGACATCAGCCAAGTTGAGGTCGGCGACGAAGTGGAAGTGCTTTTGGAACGGCTCGAGAATGAAGACGGGATGGTCGTGCTGTCGAAGGAGAAAGCCGCCCACAAACAGAACTGGGATAAGATTGTCAAAGTTTTTGAAGGCGACGGCTTGATCAAAGGCAAAGTCCGGGCCGTGGTTAAAGGCGGGCTGACCGTCAACATCGGTGTTGAAGCATTTCTGCCTGGTTCACAGATCGACATTGTTCCACCCAAAGATCTGCAGCAGTTCGTTGGCAACACTTACGATTTCAAAATCGTCAAGATCAATGACGAGCGTAAAAACGTCGTCCTGAGCCGCCGCGAGATCATCGAGCAAGAACGCGCAGAAAAGCGCGCCCGCTTCCTGGAAACGGTGCGTGTCGGTGACACGGTCCGTGGGACGGTAAAAAATCTGACGGATTTCGGTGCGTTCATTGACCTGGACGGCATGGACGGCTTGCTGCACATCACGGACATGACGTGGGGCCGGTTAACCCACCCCAGCGAATTGCTCAAAATCGGCCAGGAACTCGACGTGGTGGTTCTTGACATTAACCGTGAAAAGGAGCGGGTATCGCTTGGCCTCAAGCAGACCCAGCGCAATCCTTGGGACAAGATCGAAGAACGCTTTCCGGTCGGTGCCCGGGTGCGTGGGAAGGTCACCAACTTGGTGCCTTACGGCGCCTTTGTGGAGATTGAAGAAGGCGTGGAAGGTTTGATTCACGTTTCAGAACTCTCGTGGACCAAGCGGGTCACACGCCCATCGGATGTCCTGACTCAGGGTCAGGAGATCGAGGCCGTGGTGCTTGGCGTAAACAAGGAAGAACAGAAAATCTCCTTGGGAGTCCGTCAGCTCGACCCGAATCCATGGGACGTGATCGAAAACAATTACGTGATCGGTTCCAAGGTGAAGGGCAAGATCCGCAATATGACGGCTTACGGGGCGTTTGTGGAACTTGAGGAAGGCATCGATGGAATGATCCATGTTTCCGACCTGAGCTGGACCCGGAAAATCAATCATCCCAGCGAAGTGTTGAAGAAGAACGATGACGTCGAGGCGGTGGTGCTGGACATCGACAAGGTGAACCAGCGAATCAGCCTCGGCATCAAACAGCTTGATTCTGATCCCTGGAAGGAAATCGACCAGAAGTACAAAATTGGCGATTTGGTTCACGGCAAGGTCACGAAGCTGGCGAGCTTTGGCGCTTTCGTTCAATTGCAGGACGACATCGACGGATTGGTTCACATCTCGCAACTCAGCGAGGAGCATGTCGTAAAGGTAAAGGACGTGCTGAAAGTGGGCCAGGAAGTGGAAGCTCGTGTCATCAAGGTGGATAAGGGCGAACGACGGATTGGGCTGTCCATCAAAGCTGCCCACTATTCAGACGATGAACTTCGTCGGGAAACGGAAGCTTTTGACAGCTTACGCCCGGGTGAAGACATGGTTGGCCTCGAGCAGGCGTTTCAGGCTGCCGAAGAGGAATACCGTCCGGGTGATCGCAAACGGTAACGGACGAAACAGGGGCGGTTTCTGCAAGGGCAGCACCGTTGCTTTCTGGAAGCCGTTGGTTGCCGACCACGAGATTTTACGTAGTGTGCATGCCTAGATCTTAGAGTGTATGGATAAACCGAATATCGTCGCCTATTTAAAAACCACCTGCGGCTGGAGCAACGGTGTCCGGGCCGTGTTGAAAAAATACAACCTTTCCTACAAAGAAAAGGATATCATTCAAAATCCGGCATTTCGTTGGGAGATGGAACAGAAAAGCGGTCAGCCGCTTTCACCCTGCGTCGAAATCGACGGAGTTATGATTCCTGACGTCAGCGGTGAGGAAGTGGAAGAATACCTGGTCAGCAACGGTTTGGTTAAAGCAAACCCGGAAGCAACGGAGGTTCCGACGAACGCTCCCTGCCCTCCCGAACAGCATGCCGTGCCGAACGTCTTGTTCCGCCGCTGACAGCAGGTTCATTGAAGATTTAAAAAGGCCGGCTCACGCCGGCCTTTTTTGTTTCCAGACCGACGGCTCTTCCATTCCGGTCCCCCGGCCGGCGAGCGACCACCGGCTCTACCGACCTCGTCGTGCCGACAGGAAACAATGCCACAAGCCGAAAGGTGGAGAATGCCACTAATGGCGGAACCCGAGAAGAACTGCCGATCGTGGCCTCTTAATCATTCGTGGCGTTTGGGTCATTCCTATCCCCCAGTACCTTCTTCCCGGGCCGTCCTCACTCGACAAACTCGATCTGCACCGCTGCCGGGATCAGCTTGCGTTCACTGGCCTGGCCCAGAAACTCGCGGATCGCGGTGCGCCCGGTGTCGCCGTAATCCAGGGTAAAGTCATTGACGTACATGCCGATGAACTGATCCGCTTTGGCCAGGTCCAGTCCGCGGGCGAGCGGCATTGAATGCTCCACCCCTGCCCGCCGGTGCTTCAACCCGTACAGAATGCTCTCTTTTAGGATATCAGAGAGTTCCTTGCGCAGCTCGGGGCTGAGGTCTTTACGGATGACGTTCCCGCCCAAGGGCAGCGGCAGGCCGGTTTTCCCTTTCCACCACGCGCCCAGGTCGAGAACGAGCCGGAACCCCTCATCCGCGTAAGTTAACTGCCCTTCGTGAATGATCAGACCGACATCCGCCCGGCCTGCCTTTACATAGGCAAAGATCTCGTCGAACGGCACGACAAGGGTATCCACCTTGCCGGCAAAGAGCTGGAGCGCCAGGTAGGCGCTCGTTTTCAAGCCAGGGACCGCAACCTTTTTTCCTTGCAGCCACTCCGCCACGCCCTGCGCACGCCCAGGACCCGGTTGAACCGTCACCAACATCGGTCCATACCCGTCCCCCATGCTGGCTCCACAGGGCAAAAGCGCATATTTGTCCATCAAATACGCCGCGGCGTGAATCGAAACGGCCGAGATGTGAAGCTCACCCTTCAGGGCCCGTTGGTTAAGCGTTTCAATATCCTGCAAAATGTGTTCAAATTGATGACCGCGGGTGTCGATTTTATGCTGTGCAAGCGCATAAAACATGAAGGCGTCGTCAGGATCGGGCGAATGGCCGAGAGAAAAAACCATACGGAATGAACGCCGGTTCAACCACTGGCTCAACTGCCGGGGTAAACTATTCAGAGAACTCGTGCGCCCGTTCAACCTCGTTCTCAATCTCCCGCCAACCTGCCCGTTGCTTGGGTGCGTAGAACAGGTAACACACCCCCCCGATCAGTCCGAACATCAGGAAGAAAGCAAAACCCAACAACGAAATCAGTACCCCGACCTCGCTAGGGACACCGCAAAGGTCGCGCAACAGAATCTCGATCAACGATTCCCGGAACCCCACTCCGCTTGGGGTGATAGGCAGGGAGATGATCACCGTTACGATGGGCATGATGCTGAACATCTCGGCCACCGACACTTTGGCGTGGCATGCCTGGGCGGAGCAGTAAAACGCGCCGTAGAAAGAGAAAAGAATCGGAAAAGACAGCACAAAAGCATACACAGTCCGCAATTTTGCCTTGGCAAAAAGATGGTACGCTTCCGAAGTCTCAATGATCCTTTCCCGAAAATGAAACTGGTGCGGCAATTTTTCGGCGACCCGCAACCCGCTTAAAGCAAAAGAACCCAAGATCATCAGGGTAAAACCGATGAGCATTACCACCAACGTCCAGACCAGAAGGGTGGCCTGAGGGGTTTGCTGAAGCCAGTGCCAGCGTAGCGCAGTGGTGGCGCTGGCGGTCAGGACCAGCGCAGCAATTCCGATCAAACGGTCCATGACAATGGTGAGAAGCGCCTGTTTTTTCTTATCAGGAAATTCGCGCATGAGGTAAAACAGGCGCGCGAAATCCCCGCCGGTGTAGCCGGGCATAAAAAGGTTAAAAAAAAGCCCCACGAAGAACAACACGGTTGTGCGCCGCCAACTCATCTCCATTCCCTGGATCTGCATGAGCGTGCGCCACCGCATGACGTTGGCCACTTCTCCGATCAGGGCGACCGGCAGGCCGATGATCATCCAACGGGGGTCCGCTTGGCTGAACGCCACCAGCATCTGGGCGCGTTTTTCCGGGCTGTGAAACACCCAGAATAGAATCGCGATGGTAAAACCGGCTTGAAAGGTGCGGAGAAGCGCTTTCTTCATCTGCAGTACGAAAACAACACAGAATCACTGGAGGTAACCACCCAGGGTCACCCCCTCGCCACACCGCCAACCGGCGCCGCAGCAATGCTTTTCGCCAGCTAACCCGTGCTGCCCTCCACCATAACCCCTTAGGCCTGGAAGGCATGACATATTTTTTGCTCCCGCCCGCAAAGCACCCTTGGCACCGCCACCCGTCCAGGCCTGCGGGAATGCCCGTGCAACCGAGAACCACCGTGCCTTGCCACTCCCGGGCAGTTGCACCACAGTACCCGGCCCATGAAAGTTATCGACCTGCGCGAAGAACCCTCGGAGCGGTGGAAAGCTCAATTGGACCGGCGCTTCGAGCCCGCGCCGGAGGTGGCTGCCACGGTAACCGATATTCTGGGACAGGTTCGGCGCGAAGGCGACGTTGCGCTGCAACGTTTGGCCCGGCAACTCGACCGTGTAGATCTTGCCAGCGCGGGCTTGGCTGTCACGGAAGCCGAAATTCAGACCGCGTTTGGACACCTGGATCCGCACGTTCAGGATGCCCTTGAAGTGGCCAGACAGAATGTACAGGAATTTGCCCGGAGGAGCTGCCGAACCAGTTGGATGGCAGAAAACGTGCAGGGAGCAAAAGTCGGCGAGCGGTTTGACCCGTTTCGCCGGGTGGGCATTTACGTCCCGGCTGGGAGTGCTCCGCTGGTTTCTTCGGCCATTATGACCGTGACCCTGGCCAGCAGTGTCGGCGTGCCGGAAATCGTCGTCACTTCGCCCCCCAACCCCGAAGGAAAACTTGACCCTAATCTGCTGTGCGCACTACGCCTCGCTGGTGCGACTGAAATTTACAAGGCGGGAGGGGCCCAGGCCATTGGTGCGCTCGCATTTGGCACGGCAACCATCCGACGGGTCGCTAAAGTCTTCGGACCAGGAAACGCCTACGTCACCGAAGCTAAACGCCAGGTGTTCGGGTACGTCAGCATCGACCTGTTGCCCGGACCAAGTGAGATTCTGGTGTTGGCCGATCATAGCGCGAACCCTGATTTTATTGCGGCAGACCTCCTTGCGCAGGGGGAACATGGCACCGGCAGCGTGATGACGGTGGTGATGACCGATCCGGCTTTACTAGAAAAGGTTACTGCAGCCATCGAACAGCAGCTCGGACTGCTTAAACGCCAGAATTACCTTAAAGAGGCTTTGGCTCAGAATACCCTGCTGGTGATCGCTCGGGACCGGGCGGAAGCCATTGCGGTGGCTAACACGTTCGCCCCGGAACACCTCGCATTAATGATGGAGCACCCGGAAGAAGCAGCCGAACAGATCATTACCGCAGGGGCCATTTTTCTGGGCGATTTCTCGCCGGTGGCAGCAGGGGATTTCATGGCTGGTCCCAGCCACGAACTGCCAACCGGCGGCGCCGCTAAAGGTTTCAGCGGCTTGACCGTGGACCAATTCCAGCGCCGCACCAGCCTGGTGTCTTATGACCGGTCCGCCCTTCAGAAATCCGTGGAAACCCTTCGCTGTTTCAGTGAGATCGAACAACTCGATGCGCATGGCCGGTCTGTTAGTGTTCGGTTTGAGACGTGACGAAATTGTCTCAATGGGGCATGGTCATGTCTTCAGTCATCGCCATGCTCTGACCGCCTTTCATCACCATCATTTTGCCGCCCTTCATCATGACGCCCTCGGTCACCGCGTCCGCCGCATCGCGCTGGGTTTTATTTGCCTCGGTGGTCCCTGCCTGCGGCGCGCTCGGGGAAGCCTGTGTGTCCTGGCCGTAGGAGGAACCGACGAGCAGGAAGGCTGCACAAACGGAAGGAAAGAGGGATTTTCATGAACAATGTTCGTTGCTGGTATGATTTTAGAGTCCATGGAATTTCTAAATTCCGCGAACTTTTATACGTGTCATCATGGAGATGCCGACCCCCAGCTGCTGTTACGCCGTTGCGCCAATGGCACTAAGGTAAGAACCTTTAGAGCGTAAAAGGCCGCAGGATTAGGCGGCGGTTCGGACGCGCGGCGACTCCTTTTGCCGGCAGGCGACCCGCGGCCCGAACCCGTTGGTCCCGTACTCCGACCCCCCTATGAGTTCCTCACCCGCCCGTCTGGCCGCGCCGCCGGCGCTTGTACTGGACCTGGGCCATGGAGCGACGCAAAAGGGCTTCCCAGTCTTCACGTGCGTCAGGGTCATCCGCACGTTCTTTCAGCGCCGTCTGAGCCCGTTGCATGGCTTCTTCCGCCGCCCCTTCATCGATGTCGACGTCATCCATGGCCATGTCGGTCAGGACCTCCACATGGGTCTGCGTGATCTCGGCGAAGCCGCTGCCGACAAGTAACTCCGACGTTTGGCCACCCTTGGTGATTCGCAACGTTCCGGGCAGAAGCTGAGTAACCATCGGGACGTGGGCGGGCAAAACACCCATTTCGCCCTCGGCTGCTGGTATTACCACCATGTCCACGTCTTCCGAATAAGCTCGCTTTTCCGGTGTCACGATTTCAAGGCGCAACGTGGCCATGGGGATTAATCCTCCGTTTCGCGGATCTCGTCGATGCCGCCTTTCATGTAGAAATTCGCTTCCGGCACATCGTCGTGCTTGCCATCCAGAATTTCTTTGAAGCCGCGGATGGTCTCGGCCGTGGACACGTACTTTCCCGGCTTACCGGTGAACACTTCCGCCACATGGAACGGCTGACTGAGAAACCGTTGCATTTTACGGGCCCGGTAAACGGTTAGTTTATCTTCCGGGCTGAGCTCGTCCATGCCCAGGATGGAAATGATGTCCTGCAAATCTTTGTACCGCTGGAGGACGCGTTGCACGCCCCGGGCTACCTGGTAATGCTCTTCGCCCACCATTTCCGGCGACAACGCGTTGGAAGTTGACGCCAGTGGATCGACCGCCGGGTAAATGCCGAGTTCGGCAATGGAACGCTCGAGGACGATGGTGGAGTCAAGGTGCGCAAACGTGTTGGCCGGCGCCGGGTCGGTGAGGTCATCGGCGGGAACGTAGACGGCCTGAAACGATGTGATTGACCCTTTGTTGGTGGAAGTGATCCGCTCTTGCAGGTCGGCCATTTCGGAAGCCAGCGTCGGTTGGTAACCAACGGCGGACGGCGTGCGCCCCAGAAGGGCCGACACCTCCGAGCCGGCCTGGGAAAACCGGAAGATGTTGTCGATGAAAAGCAGCACGTCCTGATTTTTTTCGTCCCGGAAATATTCCGCCATGGACAATGCCGACAAAGCAACGCGCAGCCGGGCACCGGGAGGCTCGTTCATCTGGCCATAAACCAAGGCGACTTTAGACTTGGAAAGATCTTTCTGATCAATCACGCCCGACTCCGACATTTCATGGTAGAGGTCGTTGCCTTCACGGGTCCGTTCGCCCACCCCGGCAAAAACCGAGTAGCCGCCGTGACCTTTGGCAATGTTGTTGATCAATTCCATGATGACGACCGTCTTGCCTACGCCGGCGCCGCCGAAAGCGCCGACCTTGCCTCCTTTGGAAAACGGGCAGATCAGGTCGATGACCTTGATCCCGGTTTCCAACGTGCTCGCGCTTGTGTCCTGCTCCATCAGCGTGGGCGCGTTCCGGTGAATCGGGTACCGCTTCTCGAACGTGACCGGTCCCCGTTCATCCACCGGCTCGCCGATGACGTTGAACACGCGGCCAAGGACGCCTTCCCCGACCGGCACCGAGATCGCCTCACCCGTGTCAAAAATCGGCATCCCCCGCTTCAGGCCTTCGGTTGAAGACATGGCAATGGCACGGACCCAATGTTCGCCAAGGTGTTGCTGCACCTCCAGGATCAGACGGTGTTTCTCGCCTAAAAGTTCGTAGTCGACCTCCAGTGCATCGTAGATCCTCGGGATTTCGGGCGCACCACTAAAATCGGCGTCAATGACGGGACCGATGACTTGGATGATGGTTCCTTGATTCATAACAGAAAGGGGTTATTGAACGGCAAGTTGTGCAGTGGTAATCTCCAGGAGCTCGGTCGTGATGCTCGCCTGCCGGGCCTTGTTCAGGTCCAACGTTAAATCCTTGACCAGTTGTTTGGCGTTGTCGGTCGCGCTCTTCATCGCCACCATGCGTGCGCTGTGCTCCGAAGCCCTCGCGTCGTGCACCATTTGGAAGAGTTCGTAGTTTACGTAGTGCGGCAGGATCGCGTTCAGGACAGCGTGCTCATTCGGTTCAAACAGGTATTCCGCCGAGCCCTTCAAAGGGTTTTCTTCGGGGAGATCCTCGGCCGGAATGGGCAGCAACGTTCGTAACATCGGCTTCTGCATGAGCGTATTAACGAATTGAGAGTAAAGCACCCGGACCCGATCCACTTCGCCGGACGTGAATTTCTCCATGCAAAACCGCCCGATCGTTCTGATCTCGCGAAACTCCGGGTTGTCGCTCACCGGAAAATCCGCGATAAGGTCGCGGCGGGTCCTGGTCAGAAACTGCAAGCCTTTCCGGCCGACCGCGACGTACACCGAGGAGGCTGCGTCGACGTTGATCAACTCGCGGAACAGATTGCTGTTCAAGGCTCCCGCCAGCCCTTTATCCGTGCTGAAAATAACAATCAGCTCTTTACGTACCTCGCGCTCGCGCAACAGTTCATGGCTGCCGGCATCCACGTTCGGCCGCATCAAGGCGAGAACACGCCGCAACACCTCATCATAAGGACGGCCGGCAACCGCGGCTGCCTGCGCCTTGCGCATCTTGGCCGCCGCAACCATCTGCATGGCTTTGGTGATCTTGCCCGTGTTCTTAACGGAACGAATGCGGCGCCGGAGGTCGAGCGTACTGGGCATCGAACAACCTTAAGCTTTGTAAAAGGATTTGAATTCTTTGATGGCCGCATGAAGGCCTCCCTCGAGGTCTTTGTCAATGGCCTGCTTGTCTACGATGCCTTGAAGCAGGTCCTCACGCCGGGTCTGGAAAAACTCCTGCATCTTGTCCGCACAATCCCGCACCCGATCCACGGGCACGTCATCGAAATAGCCTTTCTGCATGGCAAACAACTTCACTACCTGTACTTCCACGGGCGTCGGGTCGTGTTGTTTCTGCTTGAACAATTCGACAATGCGCGAACCGCGATCCAGCTTCTTGCGGGTGCCGGGATCCACGTCGGAGCCGAACTGTGCAAAGGCCTGGAGGTCACGAAATTGTGCCAGGTCCAGCTTGGTTGAGCCCGAGACCTGTTTGATCGCTTTGATCTGGGCCGCAGACCCGACGCGACTCACCGAGGTGCCAACCGAAATGGCGGGACGCACCCCCTGATAAAAGAGGTCCGTATCCAGAAAGATCTGGCCGTCGGTAATGGAGATGACATTCGTCGGGATGTAAGCGGAGACGTCGCCCGCTTGGGTTTCAATGATCGGCAGGCCCGTCAGTGAGCCGCCCCCGGCTTCCTTGCTCAACCGGGCGCTGCGCTCCAGCAACCGCGAATGCAGGTAGAAAACGTCCCCCGGGTAAGCCTCCCGCCCAGACGGGCGTTTGAGCACGAGGGAAACCTGACGGTAAGCAGCGGCATGTTTTGTCAGGTCGTCGTAAACAATCAACGCATCCATCCCGTTGTTCATAAACCATTCGCCAATGGCCGTGCCGGCATAGGGAGCCAGGTACTGGTTGGTTGCGCCGCTGGAAGCAGGCGCCGAGACCACCGTGGTGTAGGGCAGGGCACCCGATTTCTCGAGGATGTCGACGGTGCGCGCAAT
>DASWVC010000274.1:0-4488 GCA_036401335.1 Chthoniobacterales bacterium | reverse complement strand
CTGCCGGTGCTCTCCCGCCTGCTATCAGAAAACTGGACGGGAACGTCGGTCCTTTACCTCTGCCCGCTCAAAGCCCTGCTGAACAACCTGCACCCGCGCCTCAAGGTTTATTTTGGGATGGTTGGGCACCGCGTGGGACTGTGGCACGGCGACACCCTTTCCGGTGCGCGACACCGGATCGAAGCCGAGGCACCAGCCTGCCTGATGACCACCCCCGAGTCGCTGGAGGTGATGCTGATCTCGTCGCGCAAGGAGCCCAGGCAGCTGCTCAAAGACATCCGGGTCGTAATCGTGGACGAGATCCACGCGTTCGCCGGCGATGACCGGGGCGTTCACCTGCTCGCCGTGGTTGAACGTATCTCAGCCCTTGCCGGCCGGGAAATCCAGCGGGTCGGGCTTTCTGCCACGGTGGGCAACCCGGAGGATCTGCTGGACTGGCTGGCGGGACACTGTACCGGGCCCGGGCAGGCGATCACAATCGCCGGGGGAACCGCTCCGGCCGGGGTCGCGTTGGATTACGTCGGCAACCTGGAAAATGCCGCGCTGCTCATCGCCCGATTGCACCAAGGGGAAAAGCGGCTCGTGTTTTGCGACAGCCGGCGCCGGGTCGAGGAACTTGCCGTTCACCTCAGGGGACACGGGGTCAGCGCGTTCGTCTCCCACAGTTCGCTCAGCCTGGAGCGGCGACGGGAAGCGGAACGCGCCTTCCAGGAAGGCGAGAACTGCGTGATCGTCGCCACGAGCACGTTGGAGCTTGGCATCGACGTAGGGGATTTGGATCGGGTCATCCAGATCGATGCGCCGGCGACGGTTGCCTCGTTCCTGCAGCGCCTCGGGCGCACCGGCCGGCGCGAAAGGACCCGGCGAAATTGCCTTTTTCTGGCGACGAGTTCCGCTGCCCTGGTGCAGGCCGCTGCCCTCATCTCGCTTTGGGAGGACGGCTACGTGGAACCGATCGTCCCGCCGCGCGAACCTTTCCACCTTTTTACCCAGCAACTCCTCGCCCTCTGCCTTCAGCACCGGGGCTTGTCGCGTGACGGCTGGCAGGCAAGCATCGGCCGGTTGCCGGTGTTCAGGGACATGGCACCCAAGGACCGGGAGGTGATCGTGGAGCACCTCGTCACAACGGGAATGGTGGGGTTCGACGGGGTCTGGCTGTCCATGGGGGAAGAAGGCGAAAAACGCTTTGGCCGCCGGCATTTTCTCGAACTTGTGTCGGTGTTTACCTCGTCGCCCCTCTTTGAGGTGCTGCACGGCAACCGTCCAATCGGAACCCTGGACTGGCTTGCCCTTGCCCAACCCGCGAGCGGCAAAAGGCATCCCGTGATTCTTGGAGGGCGAAGTTGGGAATTTCAGGAAATCGATTGGAAAAAGCGGCGCATTTTTGTGACTCCGAGCGAGGACCGCGGCAAGGTTCGCTGGCAGGGTGTCCGGCGCGGCCTGTCGTTTGCCGTCGCCCAGCGCATTCGCGAACTGGTGTTGGCCTCCGGCGAGTCAGACCGCTGGTCGGCGCGGGCCAGAGCCGAAATGGCGGCCCAAAAAGAGCACCTTCACCAGGTGGCGAGTCAGGCCGGGCGAATCTACCACGACGCGGCCGAGAATCGTGTCCGGTGGAGCACCTTTGCGGGACACGCGATCAACGAGATCATGGGCAGCGTGCTGGAAAAAGAGCTGAAGCAGGAACTGGATTGGGATGACTTCGAGATCTCGTTGCCCGCGACCACCGACACCAACTCTGTCCGGACGATCGTGCAGGATTTTCTCAACGCTCCAGACCTTATCGAACGAATCCCCGCATCACCGGAACTGCTCGACCAACTCAAGTTCTCGGTCTGCCTGCCCCCGCCCCTCGCCAAACGGGCCGTGTACGGCCGGCGTGATTTGAGCATACTGCCTGAAGCCTTTCGTCTGGCAGTCGATGCTCCCGGCTGAATTTGATGCCGGATCTCGTGGCTGACGTGTTCGGCATGATTGCAACCGTTCGATGGTTTGTGACAGGTTAATCCACCCATCAACCCCTACGGCCACCCACAACCCAGTGCTTTCAATCCGCGCAAACGCCATGGTTTTACCGAGCTTTAAGTGGGCTTTGGTGATCAGCAAATGCCTGTACGGCTTTAAGTACATTGGTACCACGGAAGACCCCACGTTTTTTGGGAACGCGATAGTAACCTTCTCCTCTCCTTCAACCAGCATCAGGGCTGTTTTAGATCGGGGCCAGATTTTTATTGAGGCACGGTTTGCGGAGATCGAATCAAAGTGGCGCGACATTCAATACCTCTTGGCGGCAAGGGATTCGGTTGAGAAGGAATTTGACTCCCAGGAGGCTCTGGGCCATCAAGCTTCCCTCGCTCGTAAGCGAATGCAGCCAATCGGACCTTGGTTGGATCCCATGGACATGGGGGCTTTTCTGCAAACTGTGGGCTTAGGCCGGATGGATACCGCGCAAGCCCAGCACCTCGAAAAGCTCATGGAGCAAATGGAGGAGCAGGAAAGCCGCGCAACGGCTAAACGCATCTTTGGCAGGCTCACCGTAGCAAGTTGCTAGTGTGGAATCGTCTAATTGCCGGCCTCGCGCAGATCCTCAGGACTGCATTTGACGGCGGCTTTGGCGGCCAGTAGCTTGCCCAACATCAACTGCGCGCCCTCGAGACGATGGAACGGCGTTGTTTCACCTTGAAATAGAATCGCGGCCTATCTCAGGAAACTGCCAGTATCTGAAATAGTCGAGCTTCCTGTTTCGTTCAGATTTGAGATCCGATCTGTTCATGAACTTGAAATTCCGTGACGCAGCGGTACAGGCGACTACACAGCCTAAGGAAATCGCATCCGCGTTGGCACGCCTTTACGCCCCTTTCACGCTGCCACTCGCTGGACAACGGTCAGGAAATTTCGTAACACCGGTGAAGAGGCATCCCGCAGCCACACCAGCTTAAGCTTAAAGGGCGGCACGGGCGCACGCAGCCGGCGCATCTGACACGTGGAATTCGAAGAGCTCACGAGCACCTCCACGGACTGCCCGGCAATCCTCTCGTGCTCCGCGCCATCCTCGGCCGGGAGCCCAGGACGTTGCGGGCATACCTGGAGGAACTCGCCGCCAACGTTCCATCAGCAGGAACGCGCCATGAATAATCTGACAAAGTCACATCCGAGCGCTGAACGCCAGGGTGACCAAGCCACGGGCAATCTTTAATGTAACCACCCGGTGCAGTTTCCCCGCTCAACCGGGCAGGCTCTCGCCAGTGGACTTTTTCTCAAACGGAACCTTGTCGTGGCACGGCCCGGCACTGACCAGGGCTTGCCCCACATCGGCTCGGTTGTGAGCGCTCGAGATATCGGGCAGCCTCTTAAGTAACGGCCATGCCCAAGGTCACTCATCGCCGATGCACCCATGACGCATCAGCCGTTTCCGTTGGTGAAACGTTACTCCGCGGGCTCAGCAACGCTGTCCAAAGGCGGGGCAACACTGCCGCCCGCCTTCTCGGCATCGGTTTCTTTGTGCGCGCCATGAGATCCTTCACGAGCGGTCTTCTTTCCGGGTTGGGGAACATGCGCGGCGCCTTCCGCAAGGTGCTCTCCCTGTTTCTGCTTTTCGTGGATGACTTTCTTGTCGTGAGCAACGTTTCGTGGGTCGGCCATCGCACACTTTAACCAACCCCCGAAAAATAGCTTCTTCTGCTTTCGCCTTGTTAAGAAATTCCTAGGGTGAAAGCTATCCCGTTTGCCAGAAGTCCTTTCCGAAAGGCTCCCCTGCGGGGTTGAAAGGGGAGAAGCGGTCGGTTAAGGGCGTTTGGGGACAAGTTCCCCTGCCAAGGGTCGGTTAAGGACAACCAACCCTGCCGGAGGCGCGGCCCGATACCCCGGTCGGCGAGGAACGGCCGAGGTCGCGTTGTCCCCGATTGGGGCGTGGCCGGTGGGGGAGCTTGTCCTCAAGCACCCGCCTCCAACGTCTCCTTTCCGCGCCCGCCCCGGCAGGGGTGCTTGTCCCCAAGCGCCCCCTCTGAAGGCCCGCCTCTGGTTAACGCAGTTGAGGGGTAGGCTGGACGGTCCAACCCGGGCTTGGAATACCCAGGACCGCAGGCCGGACCGTCGCGCCATCGACTCGCCAGACCCCTAGTTGGCCCGAGGTGGTGTTGGCCCACAAGATCTCGGGCGGGCCGTTGGGGCCGTCCAGGTACGCGTTAGCCTGGACCTGCCAAGCGAGGTCCGCCGTTCCTAAAAGGGTGGGCGTGACCTGGCCGTTGGTGGTGAGCTTCCAGAAGGCCACCTGGCCCGTCGTCGCGTTGCGCCAGAGCAGGCCTTCGGCCGCCGTGGCGTCCACCTTGCCCAGCCCCCGCACCGCCCAGTTTAACGGCACCGCGCCGTAGCCCACCGGCCGGCTGAGCCCAAAGCCCGCCATCACCCACGCCCCCACCGCCCCGGTGCGCCCGTCGCGCCACACCAGCTCGTGGCGGCCGTCGCCGTCGAGGTCCGCCGCCCCCAGCAACG
>DASWVC010000273.1:0-10042 GCA_036401335.1 Chthoniobacterales bacterium | reverse complement strand
AGGAGCCCACCACGCTGCCCCGGCGCCACACCTCGGCCACCTCGGCCAGGTCAAAGTCGTAGCGCAAGCCTTCGGCCAACTCCTCCGAGGCCGCCCCGCGCATGATGTCAAAGCCTTCGGCGTAGGACTGCATGATGCCGTACTCGATGCCGTTGTGCACCATCTTGACGAAGTGCCCCGCCCCCGAGGGCCCGCAGTAGAGGTAGCCTTGCTCGGCGCTGCTAACCTTGGCCTTGGGCCGGCCCGGCGTCGGCTCGATCGTGCCCCGCCCGGGCGCCAGCGCCGCAAAGATCGGCTCGAGCCGCTGGGCCGCGGCCGCCGGCCCCCCGATCATCAGGCAGTAGCCGCGCTCGATGCCCCACACGCCCCCGCTGGTGCCCACGTCGAGGTAGTCGAGCCCCTTTTCGGCCAGCGAGCGGCTGCGGCGCACGTCGTCCTTGTAGTAGGAGTTGCCCCCGTCGATGACCGCGTCGCCCGGGGCCAGGAGCCCTTTGAGCGCCGTGACGGTCTGTTCGGTCGGGCCCCCGGCCGGCACCATCACCCACACCGCCCGCGGCGGGGTGAGCTTCTGCGCCAGCGCCTCCAGGGACGCCGCGCCCCCGAAGCCTTCCTGCGCCAGCGCGCTCACCGCCTCGGCGCTGCGGTCGTAGACCACCACCTCGTGGCCCGCCCGCGCCAGGCGCCGCGCCATGTTGCCGCCCATCCGCCCCAGCCCAATCATGCCAAGTTGCATATATAAAGATCGTTAGTGTCCGCGGTAAGGATCTCTCCGCTTGCCATGCAAAGTTGTGCCCGATGGCCAGAAACCCATTCGGGCGGGGGGGAATAAACCTCCTGAGCAAACCAGTTGACCGATCCTTCTCGTGGCACCCTAGGGAATCGGTGCATTGCGTCAATGAAAAATGCGGATCCTTGCGCCGGTCCGCCACGAATGGTCCGGCCTGCCGGCATGGAGTAAGGTTTGACCTCGACGATGCTCCTCGCGATACTCCGGAAAGGCTCCGGGAAGGAGGGCCCGACGGTTTATCCTGATTCCTGATCAAACCGTAGTCCCCCCGCCCACGAGCCTGTCCTCCCTCCAAACGATTACGCACCCCAATTGAACCCCCGCGGTTAAGGAAAACAGGATGAACGCAACGATTGCCCCGCACGACCTTCAGCGGTTACTGCACGCCGAACACGACGACCCTTTTGCCGTTCTCGGGCTTCATGAAGCCGGCGAAGACCTGGTGCTGCGTGCCTTCCAACCGAATGCCAGATCGCTCATGGTGCTGGACCGCAACGACGCCGGGCGGCGGTTCGAGGCAAATCGGGTCACGGAAGATGGCCTGTTTGAAGCCGTCATTGGCAATGGCAGCTCCCGTTTTGATTACCTGCTCGAAGCAACCACGTGGAGCGGGGAGGTGTTGCAGTTCGCGGACCCCTATTCTTTTGGGCCAATCCTGGGCGAACTGGACATGCACCTCTTCAAGGAGGGCAATCACTTCAACATCTACCAGAAGCTCGGTGCCCACCTGGTCACCATCAACGGGCATGCCGGCGTCAGCTTTGCCGTCTGGGCCCCGAATGCCCAGCGGGTGAGCGTGGTGGGCGATTTCAATGGCTGGGACGGGCGCATGCACCCGATGCGGCGCCGCCCCGAAGGCGGCATTTGGGAAATCTTCGTGCCGGGGGTGACCGAAGGTGCGCACTACAAGTTCGAGGTGCGCAATTGCTTCGGCCAGAACGTGCTGAAAAGCGATCCGTTCGCGTTTTACGGACAGCACACCCTGAAGACGGCTTCCCTGGTGTTTGACCTGGATCGCTTCGGCTGGAGTGACCACGCCTGGATGGAAGCACGCGACCGCAAGCGGTGGCCGCAGGAACCGATCAGCGTCTACGAAGTCCACCTCGGTTCCTGGGCCCGGGTGCCGGAAGACGACAACCGTTTTCTAAGTTACACGGAGCTGGGTGATCGTCTCATTCCCTACGTGAAGGAAATGGGTTACACCCACATCGAACTTCTGCCCGTGGCTGAACACCCGTTTGACGGTTCCTGGGGCTACCAGGTCACGGGGTATTACGCGGCGACGAGCCGGTTCGGCAACCCGGATGAGTTCCGCAACTTTGTCGATCGCTGCCACAACAATCAGCTCGGCGTGATTCTGGATTGGGTACCTGGCCACTTTCCCAAAGACGCGCATGGCTTGGCGGAATTCGACGGCACTCACCTCTACGAGCACGCTGACCCCCGGCAGGGCGAGCACCGGGACTGGGGCACACTCATCTTCAATTATGGACGTAACGAGGTGCGCAACTTCCTGATCGGCAATGCCCTGTTCTGGCTTGACCGGTTCCACATCGACGGTTTGCGCGTCGACGCCGTGGCGTCCATGCTTTACCTGGATTACTCGCGCAAAGCCGGTGAATGGGTGCCAAACGCGTACGGGGGCCGGGAAAACCTGGACGCAATCCATTTTCTCAAGCGTTTCAACGAGGTCTGCTATGAGCGTTTCCCCGGCATCATGACGATCGCCGAAGAATCGACGGCGTGGCCCGGCGTGTCACGGCCCACGTACTTGGGCGGGCTGGGCTTTGGCTTCAAGTGGAACATGGGGTGGATGCACGACTCCCTGGTTTACATGAGCCGCGACCCCGTCTTCCGGAAATACCATCAGGGTGACGCCACGTTTTCTCTCATCTACGCCTTCCAGGAGCATTTTGTTCTGGTGCTAAGCCACGACGAGGTGGTGCATGGCAAAGGTTCGATGATCAATAAAATGCCGGGTGACGCCTGGCAGAAATTTGCCAACCTGCGGATGTTTTACAGTTGGATGTACGCCCATCCCGGCAAGAAACTGCTTTTCATGGGCAGCGAGTTCGGCCAGTGGCAGGAATGGAGCCACAGCCGCAGCCTCGATTGGCACCTGCTGGATTTCCCGCTGCATGCGGGGTTGCGCCGGCTGGTTCAGCACCTTAACCACCTTTACACCGCCGAACCGGCCTTCTATGAACTGGACGACACGTGGGAGGGATTCGAGTGGATTGACTTTCATGACTCGGAAAACAGCGTCCTGGCTTTTATCCGGAAGGCGCGGACCGGCGCGCCGCTGGTGGTTGTGGTGAACGCGACGCCAACGCCGCGCGCGCATTACCGAATCGGGGTGCCCGGGGAGGGCTGGTACCAGGAAATCCTGAACTCGGACGCGGAAGTTTACGGAGGCGCCAACCTGGGCAACTACGGCGGGATGCATGCCGAGCCAACCCCGTGGCAAGGCAGGAGCCATTCGATCCTGATTACTTTGCCGCCGCTGGCGGTCGTGGCCTTCAAGCGACACACGTACGCCGAGCCCGAAAGACCTGCCCTGACCGGAGGTGCAGAGACAAAAACCGCACCGACCCAGGCCGACGCGGCGCAAGCGGTGCTGACCCAACGCGAGGTGGAGGAGGAAGTTGACCCTTTGCCGGCGAACCCCCTGGGCCTTTCAACGGGGGCGTGAGGGGTGTAAGGGCAGGCGCGGAACCCCCAGGGAACTGACCGCATTGGCATAAACTTAAGCTGGATCGGGATCTCAGGGCGCTTTGAACGCCCTTTTCCGGCCGTTTGGCAGCCGGCCGCTCCGAAAAGCCCCTTACTGGGGGCGGCGAACGGAAGGAGCGGACGCTGCCCCAATGCGGAAGGAGGGCGCTTGGGGACAAGCTCCCCTACCGGAGAAGGCGTGAGCCGACACGTTCCTTGGGGCGCTTGGGGGACAAGCTCCTTTACCGGAGAAGGCGCGAGCCGACACGTTCTTTGGGGGCACTTGGGGACAAGCGCGCCGGCCGAGGGTTTCGCGCGCAGTTCCGCTCCGGCCTCTGCAAGCCGGTCCCTTACGCCCGTGTCTTGACGAACGGGAGCAGGGGCACTTGTTTTGGTGGCAGGCGGGAGGCGGGCCGCCGCGCGCTGCCCTCAGCCAAGGTTAGGCGCATGGAATAGCGGAAAGCGCCTGCGGTTTCACTTACATGCTGCATCACCCTTCAGACCTGCGCCTCATGACGCGTGCCGCCCGCCTTTACCACGAAGAACGGCTGACCCAGACCCAGGTCGCCAGCCGCCTCGGGATTACGCAGGTGACGGTCTCCCGGCTGCTTAAGAAAGCAGTGGAATACGGCATTGTCCGAACCACCGTGGTCACACCGCCAGGCGCCTTTGCGGAACTGGAGGAGATGCTTGAGCAGAGGTTTGGGCTCGAGCAGGTGATTGTAGGCGAAGCGACCCGTGATTCGGATGAAGCCGTTCGGGCCGCGATCGGCTCGGCGGCGGCGCAGTTCCTGGAAGCCACCCTGAAGTCGGGAGAGGTGATCGGCATCTCGTCCTGGAGCGCCTCGTTGTTGTCGATGGTCGACCAGATGCATCCGCTTCGTAAGGTTGACCACTGCCTGGTGGTGCAGATGCTGGGCGGCATCGGGAGCCCCTCGGCCGAACAACACGCCAATCACCTGGCCATTCGTCTTGCGCACCTGGTGCGAGGTGAGGCCCGATTTTTGCCGGTGCCGGGCATCGTGGGTTCCGCGAACGCCGCTAAAGTCCTGCTGCGGGATCCCAACGTGAGCGAGACGGTGGCCCTCTTTCAGACGGTGACCCTGGCGCTGGTGGGTGTGGGCTCGGTGGAGCCGTCGGCCCTGGTGGCGAGCAGCGGAAACACGTTTTCTCAGGAAGAATTGGCAGCGGCTCAGAAAAACGGCGCGGTGGGAGACATTTGCCTGCGCTTCTATGATGCCCAGGGCAGGGAGGTGAAAGGTTCCTTCGACGGCCGGGTAATCGGGATGGACCTCGAGGGCCTGCGCCGGGTACGGAGATCGGTCGCGATTTGCGGCGGCAAACGGAAATTTGCCGCGATCCTGGGAGCAGTCCGTGGCAAGTGGATCAACACGTTGGTCACGGATCAGCACACCGCGGAACGACTGACCAAAGCACCGCCCCCCTGATCGCATTAAGTTAAGGGCCGTCGGGCGCAAAAGGAGCCTTCCTCCTGGGGCGTGCGCGTGACCGGCGGCCGGTAGGGCGGCGAGTCCCTTCGCCGCCGGGGTATCGGGGTGGAACAGCCGCCCCCGTCGCACCCGCCTGGCAGGTATGGTTACCCTTACACGCCGGCCGTCCTTGCCGGTCGGCGGGGAGAACGGAGGAGCGGTCGCTCTCCGGCGGCGAAGGGACTCGCCGCCCTACCGGGCCGCCACTCGATTCGGTGCCCCTCGAGGATCCAAAGACCCTTAGCTCAGTGCCATTGCACCGTCCCCCGATCGGACGGCCGAGTGACTTCCAGCGTTTTCCACGGTGCCCCGGGCGCGCAAGAGCGTGGCGGGGCTCGCGGCGTTTCAGGGTTCGGACCGCGCGGTGAAGATTGCGGGTCGGGCAATCTGTGTCGACGCCGGGCTGATCCTGTCGTGACGAGCAAGCAGGCAGACGCGCCGTCTGGCTAGCTTCGTGCGGTCGGATCACCGGTGATGGCGGATTTCGCGCATTGCTACATGACCGCGCATTGTCGGAAGCCCTTGCCGGCCGCCAGGTGTGGCATAGCCACGGTCCCCGGGGCGCCTGAGGACAAGCTCGCCTACCAGAGGTCGCGGAAGGGATGGGCGACCCTTCCGGAGGTTCTGTCACGCACGTTGGCGGCGAAGGGACTCGCCGCCCTACCGGCCGACGAAGCCGGGCCGCCAGGTCGAGCCCTGGCACATGACCTGCTTGTCAACTGCTTTGCCAGTCAGGCAACCCTGTTTGACTCACTTGATGACCATTCTCCGCGATCCTCTGGAGTCTCAGTTGCGCGCTTTCGGAGCGCATCTACGGGAGCTTCGTTCGCAGCGCGGCTGGACCCTGGACGAACTGGCCCGGCGGAGCGGGCTGTCATCGGCCTTCTTGTCGCGGCTCGAATCCGGCGACCGCCAAGCTTCGATCGCGGCCGTGTTGACGCTGGCCCGGGTGTTCCGGGTTTCGCTCTCCTCAATGTTCGAGCCTCCATTTACGGCTGAGCCTTGCCTCATCGTGCGTGCGGCCGACGCTGCCCCGCAAACCGCAGACGGCCTTACCTATGCTTCCCTTTCCGATGCAGACCGCTTTTTCAACCTGCAACCGCTGCGTGTAACGGTTTCGCCAACGCGGGAAGGCTCCGACCATTTTCAGCACGAAGGCGAAGAATGGATTTATGTCTTGTCAGGCCAATTAACGCTCTCACTCGCCGGTCAAACGCACGAGTTGGAACCGGGAGATTCGGCTCACTTCAATTCCTGGTTACCGCACCGCCTGATCGCACGCGGTTCCCGGGAGGCCGAGTTGCTGCTGGTGGCCTCCCCCTTGTCTGAACCGGGCGGTCGTTCCCGACGCCCTGCTTTTCGCGAACGCCGAGCCATTCCGGCCTGCGGCCGGGCCCGGGGGTGAATGACGGTTCGAGCACGGCGGCAACTCGGGTCGAGGGATATTTCATGCAGTCAAAAGGGACCAGACCGAACCAGAAGGGGTTAAAATATGAGTAAAGTACACCGGCTTAAACCTGAGTGCCTGAGCTTCGCGGAGCTGTTGGCGCAGAACATCGCCCTCATCTCACCGACGATGACCGCGGCGCTCATTGTGCCGTTGATGTTTTCCAACACAGGAAACGCAAGTTGGATGGCCTATGCCCTGGGCACGGTCCTCTTGCTCTTCGTGGCGTTTAACCTCAACCAGTTTTCCAAGCGGTTCACGGGTGCCGGATCGATGTACACTTACACCTCGATCGGCTTGGGCCCGACCGTCGGCTCGCTTTCCGGCTGGTGCCTGATCTGGTCTTACCTCTTTATCGGCCTGGCCGGGACGACCGGGTTTACCGTGTTCTGCGGAAAGATTTTAGAGGCAATGGGCATTCATGCACCGCCCGTGTTGCTTTTCGCGGTTTGTCTCGGGTTGTGTTTTGTCCTGGCGTACAAGGACATCGTCATTTCCACGCTTGTAATGTTGGTGCTGGAAGCCATCTCCTGTTCTCTTATCCTCCTTCTTTGTGTGGCCGTGCTGGCAGGACACGGTTTCGCCATTGACACCGCCCAACTGACTTTGAAGGACACCTCGCTGTCGACCATGGGCCTGGGAGTGGTGGTCGCGATCTTCAGCCTGGTTGGCTTTGAGAGCTCGACCGCGTTTGGGGAGGAAGCGAAAGATCCGTTCAGAACCATTCCACGCTCCATTATCTGGAGCCTGCTGCTGACCGGAGCATTTTTTGTTTTCGTGTGTTACGTGGAGGTACTCGGGACACGGGGGTATCCCAAGACGCTCGATGCGATCGACTCTCCGTTGACCGTTCTCTCCGGGATGTACGGGTTGCCGTACCTTGCCATCCCGCTGGCGGCAGGTGCCATGATCAGTTTTTTTGCACTTGCCCTGTCCTGCATGAACGCAGGAGCGCGCGTGATGTTCGCCATGGGGAGGCACGGTTTGTTCCACGATGCGGTCCAGCGTTCCCACCTGAAAAACAAGACCCCTCACGTGGCGCTGGCGATCATGGCTGTCCTCATGTTCCTCGTCGTGGCAGCATTCAATGTCTTCGCGAAAGTCGAGGTTCTGGACGAGTTCAACGACGCGGGGACGATGGGCGCTTTCGGGTTCATGGGTGCCTACCTTCTGATTACCCTGGCGGCACCTTTTTACCTTAGAAAAATAGGGCAGTTAACCGCCACCGGAACTTTGATCTGCGCGGTTGGCCTGGCCCTCCTTCTCATTCCGGTCGTGGGAGCGGTTTACCCGGTGCCGCCCGCGCCGGTGAAATATTTCCCGTACATCTTCCTGGCCTACGTGGCGGTCGGGATAGTGCGTGCGATTGCCTTCAGGATTCGCGAACCCAAATTGGTTGGGACCATCCTGGAAGAGCTCAAGGCACAGTGCCTTCCTGCCGGGATGGCACCGGCAACGGTGGCCGCAGGCGGGCTGGTGGAGGAACGAAGCGGCCGGTAAACTTCCTGAACCAGGGATTCGGGCCAACCCTGGCCGCGCGTCGTGTACGCCGGCAGCACCTTACGGAGTGTGACGACGCGGGTGGTCCGGGCGCAGAGGAGCCCAGGCCGCCCGTTTTGTGCCTTTCGGCAACGGCCTGTGCTCAAAGGGGCAATGGTGGGCTGGTGGGGATGCGTGTCCCCAGGCTTGTCCCTGGCAGGCCCGGCGGCAAAGGGACTCGCCGCCCTACTAGACCGGACCCTCCCGCACCCTATCTTCAGCCCGCCCGCACCGGCGGCTACTCCAGGGCGTCCACGCATAGCCGCCATTACTTCCATGAAAGGTGGAGTTATCCGAAAAATGCTGTATTTTTCGTAACCTCACCTCGATGCCACACGTTTGCCGTTACTTCGCCCCACTGGATTCTTCTGACGCATTAAGCAGGCGTCGGATCCGTTAGGCTGCTATGGACTGGATTGACGCGCTTTTTTCAGGTTCCGGTTTCATGCCGCACGGGTTCTGTTACACGTGGGACCCACGCGTTATCTGGCTCAACGCAGCCTCGGATACTGGCATTGCCCTGGCCTATTATGCCATCCCGGTGCTGCTGGTTTACCTGGTGCGCCAACGCAAAGACCTGGCTTTCCATTATATTTTTTTACTTTTCGCGCTGTTCATTCTCGCGTGCGGGACGACCCACATGTTGGAGGTCATCTCCATCTGGCACCCGGTCTACTGGTTGGCTGGGGTTACCAAAGCAGCGACCGCAGCGGTGTCCATCCTGACAACGATGGCCCTGGTGCCGCTGGTGCCCAAAATATTGGCCTTGCCCAGCCCGGAGGCATTGCAGCAGGCCAACCGGGAGCTGCAGGGTGCTCAGGGGGCATTGCAGGAAATTAACGCGACCCTTGAGGCCCGGATTGCCGAAAGGGTAGCCTCCCTGGCCGAGGCCAACGCGGCGTTGCGGAACGAGATTGACGAACGAAAAAGGACGGACGATCGCCTGCGTGCGAGCGAAGCCCAGTTTCGGCTGGCCATTTCCTCATCGCCCATCCCTTCCATGATCTGGGACGCGGCGGGCGCCGTCCGGCTGGTAAGCCAAGGCTGGACGGATTGTTCCGGGTATGCGCTCGAAGACCTCCCCACCCTGAGTGATTGGATGCAGAAGGCGTACGGAGAAGAAAAGGAGGCGGCAGATCTTTACATCGCCGCACATTTTGCAGGAACAGAAACCACGCATGACGGCGAGCGGGCCATCCAGGCCAAGGATGGCGGTGAACGCACCTGGGATTTTTATACCACCCCGCTCGGACCTGACCAAGCCGGCTTTCGCCTCTTCATCAGCAGGGCGTTTGACATTACCGATCGGCGCCGTGCCGAGGCGGCACAGGCGCAGCTCGCGGCGATCGTGACGGGCTCCGATGATGCCATCTTGAGCAAATCGATGGACGGAACGCTCACGACCTGGAATGAAGGCGCGGAGCGAATGTTCGGCTACACGGCCGGCGAGATGATCGGCCAACCGGTGGCACGCCTGCTCCCACCGGACCGCCTGGACGAAGAAAAACAGATTCTTGCCCGTCTGGAGCGGGGCGAGCATGTGGGGCATTACGAGACCGTGCGCCAGGGCAAGGACGGCCGGCTGATCGAGGTTTCCCTCTCAATCTCACCACTTCAAGATGGCCATGGGCAGGTTATCGGCGCATCCAAAATTGCCCGTGACATTACCGCCCGCAAGCGCACGGAGCGGGCCCTGCAGGAAAGCGAGGCGCGTTTCCGAACCATGGCAAACTCCATTCCGCAGCTGGCGTGGATGACGCGGCCGGATGGTTACATCGTCTGGTACAACCGGCGCTGGTTCGACTACACAGGCACCACGCCTGAGGAAATGGAAGGCTGGGGCTGGCAACGTGTGCACGATCCTGACGTGCTGCCGGCGGTAATGAAACAGTGGCAGGGCGCGATCGCCGCGGGAGTGCCATGGGAGATGGAGTTCCCGCTGCGGGCAGCCGACGGTCGCTACAGGATGTTTCTGACGCGCGTGACGCCGCTCAAGGACGTTGAGGGACGTATTCTTCAGTGGTTCGGGACCAACACGGACATCAGTGACCGACTGGAAGCGGAGCA
>DASWVC010000272.1:0-10132 GCA_036401335.1 Chthoniobacterales bacterium | reverse complement strand
TGTTCGGAGCCTTCTGGGAAACCTTCCGTCCCCTCCGGGAACGCCGGGCAGCCCTGCAAGCCGACCCGGCCCAGGTGGAAAGGGCGCTGACAGCCGGCGCTGAACGGGCGCGCGCGGAAGCGTCCGCGACCATGCGCCAGGTGAGGGCCGCCGTTGGCTTCGCCCGGCCCTGATCGGAATGCCAAAAAATCAAGAATGCCACAGATCAAAGAATGAAAGCAGGCCGCGAAAACCGGTTTCCGTTCATGGCGATCAGCGTCGCGCTATCCTCCATTCGTGGCATTCTTCGGCCCTTTGACTCGTGGCATTTCCGGTTTGTCGCATTCTGATTTGTGGCATTTGGTTGCGCCCCTCTGCCTTCGGGCTAATCTGCCAGCGCTCATGCCCAAAAACACCGACCTCCATAAGATTCTGCTGATCGGGTCCGGGCCGATCGTCATCGGGCAAGGCTGCGAGTTCGACTACTCGGGCGTGCAGGCTTGCAAAGCTCTGAAAGAAGAAGGGTACGAAGTCGTTCTGGTCAACTCCAACCCGGCCACGATCATGACCGATCCCGAGTTTGCGGCCCGCACGTACGTGGAGCCGATCACGCCTGAGGTCGTGGAAAAGATCATGGTGCGCGAAAGGCCGGACGCGTTGCTGCCCACGCTGGGAGGCCAGACTGCTTTGAACACCGCGATGGCGTTGTACCGCAACGGTGCCCTGGACAGGCTTGGCGTGCGCTTGATCGGAGCGAATGCGGAAGCCATCGCCAAAGGCGAGGACCGCCAGTTGTTCAAGGAAGCCATGGTTCGAATCGGCCTGGATGTACCCCGGTCCGGTACGGCCCACACTTTGGACGAGGCGCGTGCCGTGGCCGCCGAAATCGGCAGCTTTCCGCTCATCATCCGTCCTGCGTTTACGCTCGGCGGCGCCGGCGGCGGCATCGCGTACAACCGTCAGGAGTACGAGGAAACCGTTCGGCGCGGGCTCGACCAGTCCCCGGTATCGGAGGTCCTGATCGAAGAGTCGCTCCTGGGTTGGAAAGAGTTTGAAATCGAAGTGATGCGCGACCGGGCCGACAACTGCGTGGTCATTTGCTCAATCGAAAACCTGGACGCGATGGGCATCCACACGGGCGACTCGATTACCGTTGCACCCGTGCAGACGCTGAGCGACCGCGAGTACCAACTGATGCGGGATGCATCCTTCGCGGTCATTCGCGAGATCGGCGTTGAGACGGGCGGATCGAACATCCAGTTTGCGGTGGACCCGCGGAACGGCCGGATGGTGGTCATCGAGATGAACCCGCGGGTCTCGCGTTCGTCTGCCCTGGCTTCCAAAGCTACCGGTTTTCCGATCGCCAAGATCGCGGCCAAACTCGCCGTTGGTTACACGCTTGACGAGATCCGCAACGACATCACCCGCGAAACGCCGGCGAGCTTCGAACCCGTCATTGACTATTGCGTCGTCAAAGTTCCCCGGTTCAACTTTGAGAAATTTCCGCAGGCTGACGCCACCTTGACCACGCAAATGAAAAGCGTGGGAGAAGCCATGGCGATTGGCCGCACCTTCAAGGAGGCGCTTCAGAAGGCGCTTCGCTCCCTCGAAATCGGCCAGGCCGGCCTTGGGGCCGGCGGCAAGGATCGCCAACCCTCGAACGGAAAATGGGACCTGGAAGAGATCCGGCGCAAGCTTACCAACGCTTCCTGGGACCGCATCTTTTTTGTCCGCTATGCGCTCCTAGCCGGACTGACCATCCCGCAAATCCATGACCTGACCGGCATTGACCCGTGGTTCCTGGAAAATATCCGGCAGATCGTCGACGAGGAAAACTGCATTCGCGAGGGCAGGTGCGACTTGCGCCGGGCCAAACGTTTCGGGTTCTCGGACCGGCAGATCGCGCACCTGACCGGTCGAAGCGAAAGCGAGGTTCGAACCGAACGCATCAGCGCCGGCATCCTGCCGACGTACCGCCTGGTCGACACCTGTGCGGCTGAATTTGAGGCGTACACGCCGTACTATTATTCGACTTACGGTGAGGAGGACGAAACGCGCGGGGGCGACCGCCGGAAAATAATGATCCTCGGCGGCGGCCCGAATCGCATCGGGCAGGGCATTGAGTTCGAATACTGCTGCGTCCACGCCGCGTTCGCGCTGAAAGAAGAGGGGTTTGAGACCAGCACGGTGAATTCGAATCCCGAAACGGTTTCCACGGACTACGACACCAGCGACAAGCTTTATTTCGAACCGTTGACCCTCGAGGACGTGCTCAACGTCTACGAGCGCGAAGGCTGCTGGGGCGCGATCGTGCAGTTCGGCGGCCAAACCCCGCTTAACCTCGCGGCCGCGCTGCAGGCAAACGGCGTGAACATCATCGGCACCCAGCCCCACAGCATCGAGATGGCGGAGGACCGAAAACATTTTGCGGCACTCCTCCGGCGCCTGAACCTCAACCAGCCGCTTAACGGCGTCGCGACGAACGAGGCGGAGGCCGTTGCCGCAGCGGACTCGATCGGCTACCCGGTACTCGTGCGCCCCTCGTTTGTGCTGGGCGGGCGGGCCATGGAGATCGTCTACCACGAGGACGATTTGCGCCGTTACATCCGTAATGCGGTGGAGGCGAGCCCCGAGCGGCCCGTGCTGGTCGACCGGTTTTTGGAAGATGCCATCGAGGTGGACGTGGATTGCATCGCGGACGGCGAGACGGAGGTGATCGGCGCCGTCATGCAGCACATCGAACAAGCCGGGATCCACAGTGGCGACAGCGCGTGCGTGATCCCGGCCTTTTCGTTAAGCGAATCGGTGCAGCAGGAAATCGTGCGCGCCACCAAGGCGATGGCGCGCGAGTTGAACGTGCGTGGCCTCATGAATGTGCAGTTCGCCATCAAAGGCGAGTCCGTGTATGTACTGGAAGTCAACCCGCGCGCGTCGCGCACGGTGCCGTTCGTAAGCAAAGCGATCGGTGTTCCGCTGGCTAAACTTGCCGCCAAGGTGATGGCGGGGCGAACCCTGCGCGAACTCGGGTTTACCGAGCAGATCACGCCGCGTCATTACTCCGTGAAAGAGGCCGTGTTTCCTTTCGTCCGGTTCCCCGGCATTGACATCACGCTCGGGCCGGAAATGAAATCGACGGGCGAGGTGATGGGCATCGACGGTGACTTCGGCCTTGCTTACGCCAAATCACAGATGGCCGCGCAGCCGCCGCTGCCAGCCGCCGGCGGCAACCTGTTTGTCAGCGTGAAGGATGCCGACAAGCCAGCCATGGTGGAACTCGCCCGCGAACTCATCGCTCTCGGCTTCAAGATCTACGCCACGAGCGGCACCGCCCAGGCGATGGCCCAAGCTGGGGTTCCGGTAAACCGGCTGTTCAAATTAACCGAAGGCCGGCCGCACGTGCTCGACATGATCAAGAACGACGAGATCGACTTGATCATCAACACGCCAAGCGGCAAAACCCCCCGGCAGGACGAAGTCCGCATCCGTAGTTTGGCCACCGCCCGCCGCATCCCGACCCTGACCACCGTCAGCGCCGCAGAGGCGAGCATCCGCGCGATCGGATCGCTGCAGAAGCAGGGCATCAGCGTGAAGTCATTGCAGGAGTATCACGGAGAAGAATTGTAAGAATGGTTTCAGTTCTATCAATTGTATCAATGGCGCCACTGAAGGAGCAGGGTGCCCTTCTTGCTAAAACGGCCGGGAAGAATTACGGAACCGTCTTCACGGACAGGCATGAGCCAAGCAGGTTCTGTCTTCATTGTTAGAATTGATGCCATTGATACAATTCATCCAATTTCTTCCATGCACAGCATGACCGGCTACGGACGTGGATCGGCCCGTGGTCCGGGAGGGAACGTCCTGGTGGAAATTCAATCGGTGAACAAACGGCAATTGGAGTTGGCGGTGACCCTGCCACCCTCGTTCGCCTCCGCCGATGCCGACGTCCGCGCGGCGGTTGCGCAGCGGGTCCATCGGGGACGTCTGACGGTCACCGTTCGTCATGAGCCGGCGGAAGCTGCGCAACGGCCGGCCGTAAACGAGGCATTGGCCCGCGGCTACGTGGCCACCTTGCACGAATTGAAACGTTGCCTCGGATTAAGTGGCGAGGTAAGCATCGACACCTTGGTACGGTTGCCGGGGATCTTTGATGTTCCCCTGAACGTGCCGCTGTCAGACGGGTTGCGCGGGGTGCTGGCGGAAGCGCTCGACGAAGCGATGGCACAACTCATGACGATGCGCGCCAGAGAAGGTGCGCACCTCCAAAGCGATCTCCTTCAGCGCGTCCAACTCATTCGCGGATTTCTGGCGAAAGCGATGGCGCTTCAGCCCGGGGTGGCGGCACGCTACCACCGGCAGCTGCGGGAACGCCTGCGTCAATTCGAAACAGAGATCGACCTTCAGGACGAGCGGCTCATTAAGGAGCTGGCCTTTTTCGCCGAGCGTTGCGACTTCTCGGAAGAAGGAACCCGTCTGGAATCGCACCTTGCCCAGTTTGAAAACACCTGCCGCCAAGCCGAATCCATTGGCCGCACCCTGGAATTCATCGGCCAGGAAATCGGGCGTGAGCTCAACACGCTGAGCGCCAAAGCAAACGACGCGCAGATTTCACAGTTGGTGGTGCAGGGCAAAGCCGAGCTCGAGAAAATGCGTGAGCAGATGCAAAACGTCGAATGAAGATTAGCCGCCGTAATGCTCCCGGCCGTTGCTCCCGCAGGCGCCCTCGTCCAGGTTCATTCGCATGAACATTGTCCTCGGCGTGACCGCTTCGATCGCGGCTTACAAGGCTGCTGACCTCGCCAGCAAACTGACCAGGCAAGGGTGCACCGTTCACGTGGTCATGACGAAAGGCGCCCTGCATTTCATCACGCCCTTAACGCTGCAGACGCTCTCGCGCCATCCGGTGACGACCGACGTCTTTGATGAAAAAGCGGACTGGCATCCCGGACACATTGAACTGGCTGACAATGCGCAACTCCTGCTGATCGCACCCGCAACGGCGGACGTGATTGCAAAGCTGGCCCACGGGTTTGCCGATGACGCGCTCACCTCCATTGCACTGGCTTCGAAAGCGCCGCTGGTGATCGCCCCGGCCATGAACGGCAAAATGTGGCTGCATCCGGCCACGCAGAACAATGTCGATACCCTGAGAAGCCGGGGGGCCGAATTCATTGGACCTGAAGAGGGCTTGTTGGCCTGTGGCTACGAAGGGATCGGCCGACTCTGGCCCGTCGATGAAATCGTCACCGAGGTGATGAGGAAAGTGCCACGGATCAAAGAACCGGCACCAAAAGAATAGGAGGAGAAAAATTCTCCTCCTATTCGAGCTGTTCGCAGGAACAACTTATTTCGCAGCGGGCTTTTTCGTCGCGGCGGGCTTTTTCTTGGCAGCCGTCGTCGATGCTGGTGCAGCAGCTTTTTTAGCAACCTTCTTTGCCGGAGCTTTCTTTACCGTCGAAGGCGCGGTTGTTTTTTTTGTCGGAGCTGCCGCGGTCTTTTTAGCCGGGGCTTTTTTCGTGGGCATCAGTTATCCCCCCTTTCGATCCGCAGTAGCGGAGAGTAAACACTCGTTATCAATTCGGTGACTAACCAACTAACTTTCGCTCGTCAACTGAAAAATGCAACAACGTTTAACTAACGCGGCAACCGCGGTGTTGGGGTTACCCCTTCAACCGCTATTCGTGGCAAACCCTGGCGGCGGTCGCTGCCTTCCCGCTTTTCCATTTCTGCATGCGCTTTTCGTTTGAAGGCACGTCCGCCGTGCCGGGTGATATTGCCGGTCCGCGCTTTCTTCCCGGCGATCTCGGGCTATGCATACGGACGCATGAATGAATTTCTCAAAGCCGCCACGGATGCTGCCCGCCAGGCCGGCAGCCTGTTGGGTGAACATTTCGGGAAACAACTGGTGGTCAACGTGGAAGAGGCGCATGACATCAAACTCGAACTGGATGAACGCTCGCAGGAAATGATCACCCAATCGCTGCAGGACCGTTTCCCCACCCATTCGGTCCTGGGTGAAGAAGGTGCCGCGCACCGCTCAGAGAGCGATTACGAGTGGGTCGTCGATCCAATCGACGGCACCGTAAATTTTTTTTACGGCATCCCCCATTTCTGCATCTCGATCGCGTTACGCCGCCATGATCAACTTCTGGTCGGGGTGATTTACGATCCGGTCCGTGACGAACTCTGGCAAGCCAGCCGGGAAACGGAAACGTTGCTCAACGGCGTCGCGGTAAGAGTGAGTGACCGACGGGATCTGAAGACCTCAGTCGTCTCCGTCGGGTTCTCCAAGACAGGTCCCGGCATCGCCGCGGGAATGCAGACGCTCCAGACAATGATCCGGCATGCACGTAAATGCCGGATGATGGGCAGTGCCGCCCTGGACCTCGCTTATGTGGCGTGCGGACGCTTCGACGCGTACCTCGAGCAAAGCGTGAACTGGTGGGACATCGCGGCAGGGGTCGTGCTGGTGGAACAGGCCGGCGGCAAGGTTGACGTGGAGCCGAGCAAGATTGTGGAAGGCAAAATCGCGGTGATTGCCACGAACGGAAAAATCACGCTTCCGGAGGTGGCTTAACATGCGCGTGGGCATTGGCTACGACATCCATCGGCTCGTGCCGGGAAGACGCCTGGTCCTGGGAGGAGTGGAGATCCCCCACTCCCTCGGTTTGGACGGGCATTCGGATGCCGACGTCCTGAGTCACGCCATCGCAGATGCCCTGTTGGGAGCAGCGGGCGAGCGCGACATCGGGCATCATTTTCCCAATACGGATCCCGCCCTGCGAGGAATGGACAGCCTGGAGATTCTTCGCCGGGTTCAAGCCATCCTCACCGCGAAACGATTGGCTATCGTCAACATCGACAGCACGATTGTGGCGGAAGAACCCAAGATCGGGCCGCACCTTGCAGGCATGCGCGCCCGCCTGGCGGAAACATTGTTCCTCCCGTTGGGAACGATCGGCATCAAGGCAACGACTAATGAAGGGCTCGGCGCGATCGGCCATGGCGAAGGCATCGCTGCCTTTGCGGTCGCCTGCCTGGAACGAATCGAACCAAACGTTCCCGTCGAAGCGCCGCGCGCGTTGGCTTGAGCTAGCGGCTTTCAGCGCCGGGGCACCTGCTGCAAGTCCTGGCGCTGCTTCAGGATGGTGTTGGGCGGAAGCACGCCGGAAAAGTTAGCCAGGGGGTAAACCAGGCTGCCTCGTCCAATGATCGATCCCGGGTTCAGCACGGCGTTGCAACCAATTTCGGCCCGGTCGCCGATAACCGCTCCGAATTTGCGCAATCCCGTTGCGATGGAGTCGGCGCCGGCGCGGACCGTGATCTCGCCGCGATCCAGGCGCACGTTGGACAGAACCACGCCGGCACCCAGGTGTGCCTTGTAACCCAGGATGGAATCGCCGACGTAGCTGAAGTGAGGCACCTCGGCGTCATTGAACAAAATGCAGTTTTTGAACTCGCACGAGTTTCCCAACACGGCGTGGTCGCCAACGATGACGTTCTCCCGGATGTAACAACCGCTGCGAACCTGGCAATGGTTGCCGATCCATGCCGGCCCTTTAATCGTCGCGCCGTTCTCCACAACGGTGCCATGCCCGATGTAAACGGCTGGACCAATGTAGGGACGGCCCAGCAACTGGCCGTAGGCCGCCGGTTTCAGCCGAAACTGAAGGTAACTGCTGATCTGTTTCAGAGCGTCCCAAAGCTGGGCGCTGTGTTCAAAAAGCGTTCGGTGTTCCGTGTGGTTCAGGTCGAGGTAATCTGAAACGGAGAACATGCCGCCCACTTTAACGGGTAAGGGCACGCGAGTCACGCGTTGCAAAGGCGCGCAACGGTGACGGCCTTACCCTTGACGCGCAACCTTCTGACCTTCCTTGGTGTCCTTTACCATCCAACCCAGGCTGC
Source organism: Chthoniobacterales bacterium (assembly GCA_036401335.1). Lineage (GTDB taxonomy): Bacteria > Verrucomicrobiota > Verrucomicrobiia > Chthoniobacterales > JAFAMB01 > DASWVC01. Next base: position 2,251 of record DASWVC010000272.1, on the reverse strand, counting down.
CGATCCGGTCGCGCAACGCATCGCTTTCCCGCCAGTTCTTCTCGTGTCGGGCGCGGGCACGAATCTCCAGCAACCCCCGGACCTCTGCCGGAATTTGCACGTCGTCATCCTGAACCTGCAAAACCTGGTTGATGCGGTCCCACTCCCGCAAAAGGGCGGCGGCTTCGCCCGGCGCGATTCCGCGGGCATCGAGGGAGCGGTTGGTGGTACGAACCTCCTCGAACACTTCCGCCAAGGCGGCCGAGATGTTCAGGTCGTCATCCAGGGCCTGGAGAAAACGTTCGGCCAAATCCTGTGCGTACTCGGAGTCCGCTGCCACCGAACCCGCCAGATCGCGAAGGCGCTGAAGCCACTCGTCAATGCGGAGCAGGGACTGGCGGGCTTCAATCAGGTTATCCTGCGTAAAGTTAAGCGGCAGCCGGTAGTTCACCCGCAGGAGCGCGTACCGCACCTGGCGCCCGGTGTAGCCCTGGTCCAGCAAGTCCCGCAGCGTGTAAAAGTTGCCAAGCGACTTGGACATCTTCTGTCCATCCACCAGCAGGTGCGCGCCATGAAGCCAGTACCGCACAAACTTATGCCCGGTGCAGGATTCGGATTGCGCGATCTCGGCCTCGTGGTGCGGAAAAATGTTGTCGACGCCACCGCAATGGATGTCGATTTCCTCGCCCAACAGGCGCATCGCCATGGCGCTGCACTCGATGTGCCAACCCGGGCGGCCGCGGCCCCACGGGGTGTCCCAACCCACGCTGCCGTCTTTTTCATCCCAGGCTTTCCAGAGTGCAAAATCACCAACCGACTCCTTCTCGTAATCGTCAGCCTGGATGCGCCCGGAAGGGCGCAGTTCATCAAGGTTAAGGTGGGCAAGTTTGCCGTAATCGGGGAAGCGGTTTATGCGGAAGTAGACGGAGCCGTCCTCGGCTTGGTAGGCGATGTCTTTGCGCAAGAGGAGGTCGATCATCTCAACCATGCGTTGGATGTTTGCCGGCTCAGTGGCAGCCGGGTACGCATCGGCGCGCTTGATCCGCAGCGCCTCACAGTCACTGAAAAAGGCGCGGACGAATTGTTGGGTGAACTCTTGCAGGGGCAGCTTGGCGGCCCGGCTATCGCGAATGGTTTTGTCGTCGACGTCGGTGAGGTTCATCACCCGTTGAACCTGGTACCCACGTGCCTCCAGATGGCGCTGCAGCAGGTCCTCAAATAAAAAGGAGCGAAGGTTGCCGATGTGGGCAAACGAATAAACCGTCGGTCCGCAGGTGTAAATTTTCACACCTTTCCCGGTGGGGTCGAGGGGCACGAACGGTTCGAGTTCGCGCGAATAGGTATTGTAAAACTGGATCGCCATGGAGCGGTGACGGATGATCGATGATCAAGGTCCGCTGAGCAACGGGCAATGATGAGCGCATTTATTTGCGCTGAAGCGTCGGTCGAAGCGTTTGATGCACTTGGTTTTTTATAAACTTAAGACAAACCTAGCTCTCCTGAGAAGCTCGCTCTAGGCCGGAGGTCACCATCCGAGCGGGCCGTCCGTCCGAGATAGGTGTGAAGACGACCTTAACGAAACAGTTTCGCGGTTCACGGAAAGCCTTTCTGGTGCTGCTCGCCCTCGGTGGAACGATGGCGGCGGCTCATACCGCGCCGGTGCAAGGTGTCCGCTCCGTGCAAGTGGCTTCCCTGACGGCGCCCCAACCTTCCATGGGTTCGTTTTTCGCCGTTGGTGGCGTCAGCTTGTTGGGGATGCTCGCCCTTCGCCGGCGGGTTCGCGGGTCACAGGCGTAGAAGGAGGGGTGTGAGTGTCGGGGCAATGGCACTGCATTAAGGGCCGTTGGGGCGCAAAAGGAGCCCTCGTCTCGGCGTGTGGGCCTGACCGGCGGCCCGGTAGGTCTGGTAGGTCTGGTAGGGCGGCGAGTCCCTTCGCCGCCGGGGTATCGGGGTGGCAAAGCAGACCCCGTCGCACCCGCCGGGCCGGGGGGGTTGCCCGGACTCGCCGCCCTACCGGACTGCCGCAGACTGTCTTCAGGCAACAGAGGCAGTTGACGGTCACCGCACCCACCGCTTAATCCTTTTAGCGTGGACAAGGAGCAGGTGGCGCGTTTTGGCGTTTCTCTGAGCTGATCGCTGCCCGGGGCGTTAAGCATGGGAAACTGACGCTCACAACCACCGGCAAAGGCCTGCCGGAATAAATCCTTCTTTCGCCTGAGGAATGTTCAACCGTTCGGGCCACGTTTGTGGATGGGCTGCCAACTAACCTGCG
>DASWVC010000271.1:0-4156 GCA_036401335.1 Chthoniobacterales bacterium | reverse complement strand
CCTGGCGGCAACGCCCCGCTGCGCCACGCCCGGTTGAGCTGCGCGCGCACGTCCCCCAGCCGAAGCGGCGGTGGCGGCAAGTGCTCCAGCATGGATAGGCGCAAGCTTTCGGCTTCCTCCTCGGCCAGGCGTTTTGGATGGTATCGCGCAGTTGTGGATTGCTGGCGGGCTTCCACGGGTTGCCGGTGCCGGTCCCGGCCCTGTTTCTCATCGGCCAATGCGATGTCGGCCTCAGCATCCCCGGCATGCGGAAAATCATCGCAGGCATGCCCCGCCCTGGTGCCCCATCTGCGGCCAACCATGGAACTGGCCGGCACCGGGCCACTGGTTGCAGCAGGAGCGACCAGACGATTTCAATACGGCGCTGCAGCCGTTCCTACAAAATCTATGAGTCCCAACGGTTGCCCTGGTTTAGTATCGGCAGTAGCGGTACGAAACCTCACGGCAGGGATTCAGAGGACCGCTCACTTTACCTCGTCCCAAGTACATGGCGGGCTCTAAAAACGACTCATGGCGCATGGCAAATCGACCCTGTGACCCTGAGCCGCACACCCTTGGAGGGGCATAACCAAAAACCCGGTCGTCACGAAAACTGTGGTCAGCAGTGGCTGGTTCAGCGTAAGGGAACCGAGTGAAACCCCGCATCATTTGCCACATGCTTTCGTCCGTGGACGGCCGCACCGACAGCGACGCCGTGGAAGCCGTCACCCAGAAAGGCGAGTACGAAGCGACCAGTTCGCAGTTCCGGTACGACGCCTGGGCCTGCGGCCGCGCGACCATGCAGGAAATCCTCGGTGACGACGAGCCTTTCGTCTCCGTCTTGAACGCGCCCGCCGGGCCACGGCCGGTGTTCGTCGCGCGCAAGGCGGAATTGTACGCGGTTTCCGTAGACACGTTAGGCAAGTTGCGCTGGACGAGCGGCGACGTGCGCGGCGATCACCTGATCTGCATCGTCAGCGAACGCGCCCCGGCAGACTACGTGAACGGACTCCGCGAAAAGGGCATTTCCTACATTGTCACCGGGGCGGAGGGAATCGATCTGGACGACGCCGTCGAGAAGTTAGGCGAGCAGTTCGGCATCCGCACGCTTTTGCTCGAGGGCGGCGGTCACATCAACGGCGCGTTTCTCCAAGCGGGGTTGATCGATGAGGTGAGTGTGCTGTTGGTCCCCGGCATTGACGGGCGCAGTAGCATCGCGTCGGTTTTCGACGGCGTGAACCCGTCGAAGGACACCGCCGTCGCCCTCAAGCTCAAGTCCGTCGAGCAACGCGCGGGTGACACGCTCTGGCTCCGCTACGAAGTGGCGCGCCCTTGACCGGAGAGTCGCCCAGGACGTGAGGGTGTCACATAGGATTGCCGAGTACCATGCGGCGGGCACCGACGAGTTCATCCTCTCCGGCTACCCGCACACCGAGGAGGCGCTTTGGTTTTCGGAACGTGTGATCCCGGCGCTCCGCAAGAGGAAAATCTTTTTCAAGGTGCACGCTGCAAGCTCTCCTCGCACTGCCGTTTTTGAAGACTGAGCGCAGTGCAAATGCGATGTCTGGCCCTGGATTGCGTGGCCGAGGGCAGAAATCTGAGTGAGCTGATGGTTCGAGGTATGGTCAAATGTTGTGTATTGAGGGCAGGCACATCTTTTTGACCAAGGGTTACGCAGCCTCCTGGGGTTGTTCTTCGCCATCCACGAACCGGACGCCGGTGACTACCTTTGGGATCAGTGGAAAGCCCTGCAGCCGGCGCCAATGTTTTTGGGCTTCCAGGGCCAGTCTGAAGACTATCGTCGGGGGTGGCAATGCGTGACCCGGAACCTTTATGACCTCGAAATGCCCGACGCCCTTGCGTGGTTGCGGCTGCCAGAGGCGGTTCAGTAACGGCAGACGGGGTTGTTGGAAATTAACCAACGTGCCGCGCCTCCACCTCTCCGTTCGCCGTTTAAAGCCCGGGTGTACAATTATTTTATTGAGTATTGTTGATGCTTGCTTCAATGCCTTGGCATGAGAAAGGCGCTTCGCGTGCTGTGTTGGCGCTTGGCGGTCCCCTTCCTCGTGTTTTTGGGCTCGGCGACGCCGTGCTCGACGCTAGCCGCTGCCCTGCCGGGCTTGCCCGTTCCCGCGTACATCCTGACGGGCCTGGGCGCACTGAACGGGTACTCCAGCAGCGGCGGCGCGGCCCTCAATGCGTGGGGCCACGTGGCGGCCGATGCCCTTCCCAGCGATCCCGTTAACGTGCCAAGCAAAGCGTTCCTTTTCCGCTGCGGTCACCGCATCGACGTAGGCCCCCGGCTGGACCCGGCAAACCCCGCCGATTGCTCGAGCGCCGCGATCAATGGGGCCGATGAAGTCCTCGGGAACGTCACGCCCAGAGACGGCTCTCCCGGCAAGGCTTTCCTTTACCGCCACGGCAAGGTCCTCACGTTTTCCGTGCCGGGCAGCTACACGGGGGCCTTCGGCCTCAATGCCCTTGGACAGGTCGTCGGTTACTTTGTTCCCGGCCCCAACTTCGATTCCAGCCGTGCCTTCCTACGTCAACCAGACGGTAAACTGCTTGATTTGGGCACTTTCGGAGGCACCTCGGCAAGCGCCAACGCAATCAATGCCTTGGGCCAGATCGCGGGCGAGGTCGACGACGCCCAAGGTGGATACCCCGCGAGCCGGGCGGCAACCCCCCTGCCCCGCGCCGCTACGACCCGCGCCGGAGCACCGGCAATCAGTGGCGGCGCCAGGCCAACCTCGGCGACGCCGATGAATGCTGCCCTACCCCTAGGCAACCGCCACTCCTGATTTCGTCCTGTCCAGAGGCAACGGCGTCGATTAAAACGTGATGGCTTCGCTTTCCCTCACGTCAGGCCGGCTCGGCCCCGAGGGCCTCATCCGTGCGGCCCGGCGGGCCGGCTGGGGCCAACGCGGCCCGCCTTACAAAACCATCAACGGGTGCTGTTCACCACGCCGGAACCCGTCTGACTCCCTCACCCACCGAAAAAAACGACCGCGACGACGTTCCCCTGCTTTGCAGTCAATTGCGCCCCGGGTTTTGCCATCGACAGTACGCAGCGGCACCGGCACCCCTATGAACCCCCAACGACTCGATGTCGCACCTGTTGACGCCGCAAGCGGGAGCTTAACGTGCTTTACTTTCCGTTTCGTGCACGAACCCGTTACGTTCCGTACGTTTCGAGCAACGAGAGGCAGCTAAACGCGCCACAAACGCTGCAAAATATGCCAGCCTTCAGAGCGCGTGTTTTCCTGGCCAACTGGCGCTTCTCAAGCCAAGACAAACGCCGTGGTGAGAAAGAGTGCCTACATCGTCAGCGGGATGCGGGACAGGTCGCCAGTTCGGGAAGGTGCCGCTCCGTGGACCGCCGTGGTTCCGCCGATGTGCCCAGAGGCCAGAACCGCCCGCAAGAATTCTTTATCGTGCGGGAAGGTGTGCGTCACCAGGATCACCGCCGCAGCGGCTTTCACCCGGTTGCAGCCGGATGAGGCGCCCTGACCTCGAACTGGAGATGCCTGGATGCCGCCCCGAATACGAACGCGCCGCTTGGACAACTCGATTGGCGTGTTCTGCAGACATTTTGGCGGGTCCTGCTAGTGCACAGCGGGCTCGGCAGGTGCAAGGTTGTGATTATGAACACCACGCAGGCCCGAGCCTATGCCGCTCAAAATGCTGCCTCCCGCTTGGCGCCTTTTACCATTCCCCGGCGTGCGCTGGGCGCAACCGACGTTGCCATCGAAATCCTTTATTGCGGCGTTTGTCACTCGGACCTGCACACCGCGCGCGGTGAGTGGCCCGGCATCATGTATCCCTGCGTCCCAGGCCACGAGATCGTCGGCCGCGTCACGATGGCCACACCTTCGGCGGTTACTCGACCAACATCGTCGTGGAGGAAGCCTTCGTGCTCCGTGCGCCCGAGAATCTAGACCTCAAGGCGGTGGCTCCGCTGCTCTGCGCGGGCATCACCACCTATTCGGCGCTGCGCCACTGGAACGTTGTTCCCGGCAAGAAGGTCGGCATCGTCGGCCTGGGCGGCCTCGGGCACATGGGCGTCAAGTTCGCCCATGCCTTCGGCGCGCACACGGTGCTTTTCACCACCTCGCCCGGCAAGGTGGAGGACGGCAAGAAACTCGGCGCAGACGAGGTGGTCATCTCCAAGAACGAA
>DASWVC010000270.1:0-4233 GCA_036401335.1 Chthoniobacterales bacterium | reverse complement strand
GGCCTCTCCCGAGTAGAAGTACCAGGCCGACCCGGCCACTTCAGGTTCCTGCGGGTCAACGGGGGCGTCTTTCCAAACGGGAGTCAAATGCCAGCCCGGGTGATCGTCTGCTTCGGGAGCAGGCAAACGGTTCCGAGGCGCACCGATCACGGGACGTTGGAACTCGTGCGTTTTACCCATCGGTGGAAGTTGGCGGGAGAGATCGCGCAACGTTTGGAGGTGCGGCAGCGACGCCAGGACGGAAGCTGGGTCGACCCCGAAATCGAGCAGGCAGGCAATCTCGTCGACTCCGCACGCCTGACATTTGCGAACCATCTCGAGGCATTCGAACGGGTCGCCGACCAGGGACGCTTCACGGCAATACCGTTCGTAGGAAAACTCGGCCGTCTTCTCAAGGTCTTCGGTGCTGAGTTGATGGGCGCCATTAAGCGCGCCTTTATGGGCGTCGAGGGAACTGCGGATGTAATCAAGAAGCGGCTGCCGGACAATGCGCCGGGCGTGATCCCCATTGCCATCGACAAACGTATGGAGCATCAGCGTCACTTTCCCGCTCCGATCGTCAAATCCGGCCTCTTGCCGGGCCTCGCGGTACCGGCGGATCTTTTCACCGAGCTGAGCGATCGTTGAGCCTTGCAACATCGTCAGGACGTTAAGCCCGCGCCGGCCGGCTTCGACGAAGGTCTCCACCCGGCGGGACGCGGTCAGCCAGAGGGGCAGCTCAGGCTGGCGCGGCTCAGGAAACAGGCGCAGGCTCACGGTTTCGCCTTTGCCGTTTACCCGGAGCACCGGCTCTCCCCGCCACATACTCTGAATTAGCGGAATGCGTTCCAGCCAGACCTCACGAAGGCGCGTGTACGCTTCCGGGGCGAGCGCAAAATCATTGGGGTGCCAGCCACTCGCGAGCGCGAGGTCGACGCGACCATTGGAAAGGTTATCGACCACGGCCCAGGCTTCGACCAAACGAATCGGGTCTTCGAGTGGAACGATCACACTGCCGGCCCGCAGCCGAACCCGTTTCGTTCGCATCGCCAAGGCGGCGGTCAAAGTTGCGGGTGAGCTGTAAACTCCTCCGAACGGATGGAAATGACGTTCCGGCGTCCATACGGCCTGGAAACCATGCTGGTCGGCAAATTCCGCGGCGGCAACGACCAGTTCGTATTTGTCCGCAACGGACACCTGACTGTTGTCGCTAAAGAACATCAGGCTGAAATCCAATCCCGAGTCACCGGCCACGCGACCGTCCATCGCCGAACCGCGTTCCGGCTTGAGGTCGCGGCGCGAGCAGATGGCCTTGACCGCGACCTGACGATTGGGCGGGTTTCCGGGACGCTGCGCTTCAGAACCGGTCACAACGGCGGGAGCGGCCTCCGGAAGATCGTCAGGCCGGACCCAGAAGCGGTTTCGGGCAAACGGGTAGGTAGGCAACGGGATTCTACGCGGCAAGCCGTCCGGGTAAAGGTCGTGCCAGGGAAGGGTTGCACCGTGCACCCAGGCCTCGGCCATGCGAGCGAGCTTTTCGGCGGAGCAAAGGGGTTCAATGACGGCCCGGGCAGAACCCTCTCCGTTGATCGACCGTTTCCTGGCGTTGCCGGCGAACAATCCATTCTCGTTCCCGCCGAGCCAGCCCTGTAGTTTTGCCGCGCAATCCGCGATGCTGTCAGTGACAAATGCGATCCGCTCTTCCAGCGGTTCCCGGCCAACCTGGAGCGTATACGCCACCCGGCGCAGAAACGACGGCTCCCGCTGCGCGATTACCTGGTGACCGTTGGAACGCGGACTGGCGCACCGCTCCAGAAACGCGATGTGACTCTTTGCCAACTCACGAAGCCGGTCCGGGCGTCTGGCTGAGAGCACAAATACCGCCGGCTGCGCCGATGCGGAAAGGTCGGCGGGCTCCTCACGTTCTTCAATGACCAGGTGAGCGTTAGCCCCGCCGGCTCCGAACGAGCTTACCCCGGCCCGGCGCGGGAACACCTTTTGGCCGATGCGAACCGGCTCCCAATCCTGCAGTTGCTGCTGCACCCGGAAATACGTGCCTACGAGGTTAATGTTGGGGTTAAGCCGTTCGACGTGCAGTGAAGGCACCAGTTTCCGGTACTTCAATTGGAGTAAGACCTTGATGATGCCGGCGATGCCGGCGGCTGATTCGCAATGTCCGATGTTGGACTTGACGGAGCTGATCGCGCAGAACTGGTTCCGGGGCCGGTCGGCGCCTGCGTCGAGTTCGTTCGACCGCTGCTCGAACGCTTGTTGCAGTCCGGCAATTTCGATAGGGTCGCCCAAGGCGGTCCCGGTGCCATGGGCTTCGATGCAGTTGATTGTTGCCGGGTCTATCGCGGCGCGACGGAACACGTCGAGAACGACTTCGGCCTGCGATTTTGAATTGGGAACGGTGTAGCCGTTGGTTCTGCCCCCGTGGTTCAAGCCGCTAGCCGTGATTACCCCGTAAATGTGATCGCGGTCCGCTTCCGCCCGGGCCAGCGGCTTGAGCAGCAACGCTCCCACCCCTTCTCCAGGGACATACCCCTCGCCGCCCTCCCCAAAAGCGCGGCAGCGTCCGTCGGTTGTAGAAAACCCGGTCTGCGAAAGGATCAGGTCTTTTTCAGGATGGAGCGTCGCGTTCACGCCGCCGGCGATCGCCAACTCGCATTCGCCCAGGTTCAGCGCGCTGCAAGCGAGGTGCACCGAAGTCAGTGATCCGGAGCACATTGTATCCACCGCGAGGCTCGGTCCATGCCAGTTGAACGTGTAGGAAACACGGTTCGCGATGGTCGCAAACGAAGAACTCAGGGACACCGGGTTGCCGTTCAAGCGCTCCTCCACGCCATACAACTGGTATTGACCGTACATGACGCCGACATAAACGCCGACTTTTCGGTCGCTCAGTGCGGTCCGGCTGTAACCTGCGTCCTCAACCGTCTTCCAGACCGTCTCCAGGAAGATCCGTTCCTGCGGGTCCATAAAGGTCGCTTCCCGCGGGGAAATGTTGAAGAAGAGGGGGTCGAACTTGTCGATGTCCCGAATAAATCCGCCCCATTTATTGCTCGTGCGTCCGGGCTTGCCGGTTTCAGGGTCGTAGTACTTGCGGTAATCCCACCGGCTCGAGGGAACCTCTTCGATGCAATCCCGCCCCGCGACGAGGTTGGCCCAGAACTCATCGAGGTTGTCGGCCTGCGGGAAGCGGCCGAAAACGCCGATAATGGCAATGCCGTCCGCCACGCCCGGATTGTCGTCCTCATTGTTCAGGTAACGGGCAGTCTCCGCTTCCGGTGCCGGCATGAACCGGTTGTCCGGCGCTTCCGAGGGCAGTTCGTGACTGAAACTGGAATCCGCAGCTGGATCGTTCGTTTGAAAGAGCGCCTCCAGGCGGTCCGCTTTCGTTTCGAGGAGGTACGTCCCGAGGCTTTCCAGGGTGCCATACTCAAACAGTAACGTCTTTGAAATCTCGCCCAGGTCGTGCTCCAGCATCTGGGCGAAGGTGGTCACCATGATGGAATCAACTCCGTACCCGTCAATCGGCTCGTCCGGGTGGATCTGTGCGATGGGCAGCCTGGTCAGTTCCGCGAACTGCCTGATCAGGTAGTCAGTGACCGCCTTGCGGTTGACGTGCCCGGCCGGCGCAGCGATTGGCCGCGGTTCGGTGACCGCCCGCCTTGCGGCCCCGGCAACCTCGACGAAGCGTTTTCGGAAAACGGCCTCGTCGCCCATTCCTCCACACACCTGGGTTTCTCCAGACGACAGTACTTGATCGAAGATCCGGAGGCCGTCGGCGGGCTCTAACGAGGCTAAGCCAGCCGATGTCGCCGCGCGCTCCGCGGCGTTGTCGCGCATGCCTCCGTCCCGCCACAAAGGCCAGTTGATTGACACGGTGCGGCCGAAACGCCGGCCGGCCCGGCGGAGTTGCTCCCGCCGATGCGCAAACGCATCCAGGTACCCATTGCTGTAGGCGTAGTCACTCTGACCGACGTTACCCGTCAGCCCAGCGGTCGAAGAAAACAGGATGAAGCAGTCCAGCTCGTCCTCCGCCGTCGCCGCATCGAGGGCTTCAACGCCCAGCACCTTCGGCGCCGCTACCGCTGTGAAATCCGCCTGGCTTTTACCCCAGATCAGCCCGTCCCGTAAGGTTCCGGCAGCGTGCAGGATCCCGTGAAGCGCTCCGTGCTCTGCTTTGATGCGGTGAACAGCGCGGACTGCGCCTTCGACGGTGCTCACGTCTTCCCTCACGTACATGAC
>DASWVC010000269.1:0-2725 GCA_036401335.1 Chthoniobacterales bacterium | reverse complement strand
AATTTCAAGCGGCAGCCCTCGGCCTCCCACCAAGCGTTGAACGCGTCCACTTCCGCCTGTCGCCAAGCCGCCTCCACGGTTTGCGGGGTAAAACACTCTGACGTCCGGTGTTTGCCCAAGGCGAAGCATTTGCCCGGGTAGAGGCAACCGCACGGGGCGAGCGCCTCGGCCTCGTCCTCCTCCGGACCCTCCCGGGCGGGCGGGGGGTAGACGGGCTGGGGCTCGTCCGGGTAGATGGCTAAACCGCACCGTTTTTCCCAGTATTCGTTCTTCGCGTACGTGGCATCGCTTTCCCGCTTGGTTAAGCCGCACCATTCGGTGGCGAACCGTTTGAAGTTTGCCAGGCAATCGGAATCGCCAAACTTGAAGTGGTCTTGGGCCGCCTGAACGTCTGCGTCTGTTAAATCCGCGCCGTAAGCGGGAATGGTGCCGACCACGGCTTCAAAAACGTTCAACGCGATGACCATGCGGGGCCACCGTTCCCGGTCGATGTCCAACACCCACTCCTCCTCCTCCTTTAGTTGAAACCAGTCGTTGCCTTTGAAATGGCCCGGGCCTTTCGCCTCCAGGCCAACAACTAGTTTTTCAATTGTTTCTTTCATGGCGTCACGAGCATAGTGGTTTTCTCAGTCCCCTTCGCTCAGCCATTCCAGCAGCACGTGGGCGTGGCAGGGGCACGGCTCGCCGTCGGGGTATTTCAGCGGGCACCAACAGGCGAGGTTGTGGCCTTCGAGCTGGGGCAAGGCGGCTTTAAGCCGGGAAAGCTCGTCGGGGTAAACGTCCGACAAATCGATGACGCCCGAGGCCGCGCCGATCCAGATCGCGAAGAACGAAACCGCTTCTTCCCGTTGCATCTTTGGTTCCAACGGGTCGCCCCATGGGGTCACGAACTCACGCATCCAAAACGGGTTGCCGAAAGGGCCGGGTCGGGTCACCGCCACGGCCGGCAGGCCGTTGATCGAGCGCGAGTGGCGTTGGAGGTTGAAGCCCCAGCGGCGGGACAGTTGCAGTCTAACGGGAGTGGTCATGGGTTAGCGTGGTTGTTGCTCCCTTCAGGTACAGGTCGCCCAGGGTAGGAAGAGCCAAGGGCATGCCCGGGAGGCACACGGGCGTGTTCCAGACTTTTTGGTGGGCTTTCCCGAGTTGTTGCAGGTCGTTCAAAATGCCTGTTCGATGGCAGCGATTTCTTGAACCCGGGCGTTGTATTCTGCGATTCTGCATTGGTACTCCGCGAGTTTGCATTGCTGGAGGCAACTCAGCACCAACAGGGCGTGCAGGGCGTTCATCGTTTTCTGGGTTTCCGCAGCGGTTTGGTCTGGCTCAATTCAACCATGGCATCGACTGGAAAGCAGTGGGTCGCGCCTGAGAGGCCGTCTTCCTTGCCCGTTCCCAGGGCGCGGCCAAGGGCATGAACCGTGAGCGCCTTCGCTTCCGGCGCGTCGGCTGCGATGGCCGCAAGTGCATTCCGGATCGCGGGTTCGTTCGCGTCGGGAATCGTTAAGGCAATGTCAAGGGCTTGCAGGGCCCGGTCGTATTCTTCGAGGGTCATAAGTGCTCAACTTCCTTCAGCCTCCTCTTCCGGTTGTTGCGGTCGCTTGAAATACAGTTCTGAACCGGTCAAGGGTTCACCCTTCCGGTTGAACGTGATCAGCACATCGCCTTCTACCTTCACTTCCAGGCCCAATTCTTTGATGAATGCTTCCTGGGTGAGAAACTCCTTCGGGCTAAAAAGGTCGCCCTCAGAGGACCAGAGGTGTCGGGGATGCCCTAAATCAATGGCTTGTTCGCAGAATTGTCGAAGCGTCATGGCTACTTGGAGTTAACAACGACTTGTGGTCGATTTTTAAATCCTGGCTTAGGTGCCATCCTCACCAGGTGCTGCCCGCGCCGCCGCCGGACGTGTCGCCTCCCCCACCGGAGAAACCAGGGCCACCGCCGTTTGCGCCCGGCATGCCTCCGTCCAAGATGCCCCACAGAAAACCAGAATCGGAACCGAACGCCGGGGATTGGGCTTCGGTGGTCCTGCCCGCGGGTTGGCTGGGTGCGGCGGCGCGGGGAGGGGATGGTCGATTGCCCACCGCCTCGGCAGCATGTTTTTTCGGAATCGGCAGCCGATGAACCAAACCGCACGCCTCCAAGCGAAGCGTCCCGGTGTGGCCGTCTTGCCACGCCACCTGCACCCTGAGGTTGGTTCCGTTGACGTGCTCGCAATGCGTGACGTGTCCCCGGACGTTCCCGTGTTGGTACCGCAACGGGTCGCCTAATTTTAAAGATCTGAATTCCTGTTCAGTCATTGTTCCCCTCTCCTTGGTGGAGTTCGTTTTCTATCCCATGAGCCAAGGCGAAAGCCCTGGCTGTTTTTTCCAAAGGTGGTCTTTAGGGTTTGAGGATGGCCGGAAGCCACCGGGCGTTCGCCAGCCGTTTTCAGCGGGTGAGGAGGTTACGCAGGTCGATCAAGAGGTCGGCGGCACCGAAGGCATCGAGGTCCACCAGCCCGTCAATCGCGTCGTTCAGGATCCGCTGGGCATTGCGGACCTGGGCCTTGCTCAAGGACTGTTTGCGAAGGTAAAGCACCGTTTCGCGGTCCGGGACCACGGCCACCAGCTCAGCGGGGGGCATCTTGACGGTTTGGGCGGCGGTGCTCATGGCTAGTCCTCCACCTCCGTTGCGGTTGCCGCGTCTTGCACGCCCTCGGCATTGCGGGAAGGGAGACCGACGACGGACA
>DASWVC010000268.1:0-6133 GCA_036401335.1 Chthoniobacterales bacterium | reverse complement strand
GCGCGGGCCAAACTCGGGCTTGGTGAAGGCGGCCGAAAAGAGCTAACCAGCTGCAGGGGTGGATCCCCCGACGTGGTCCTTCGTGAGTTGCCCGTTGATCAAGCGCCAGATGCCGCGGGCATTGCGGTCCCGCAGTTCCGGTGGCAGCAGATTTTCTGGGAAGTTCTGGTAACAAACAGGACGCGCGAACCGCTGGATGGCGGCGGTGCCAACGCTGGTAAAGCGCGGGTCGGTGGTGGCGGGGTACGGTCCGCCATGCTGCATGGACGGGCAGACCTCGACGCCGGTCGGGTAGCCATTGACGATCAGGCGTCCGGCTTTCAGCTGCAAGATCTCAATCAGGGGACCGCCCGCCGCAAACTCGGCCGGCTCAAGGTGAACGGTGGCCGTAAGTTGCCCCGCAAGGCCGCGCAACGTTTGCAGCAGGTCCGCTTCGTCGTCACACCCGACGACGAGGGTGGCCGGACCGAAAATTTCCTCGCGCAGCTTCGGGTGGTCACGGAAGGCGCGGGAATCGGCTCGGAGCAGGTGTCCGCCGCCGGCGTGGCTCGAAAACTCGGCCACGCCTTGGAGCGAAGCTTCAAACCGGTCCGCAATGCCGGGGTAAAGCATTTGGCCCGGCGGAACCTGTTCCAAAGCGGCGCCCAGCTGCTGGCAAAACCCGTCCAGCTCGGCGCCGGTCAGGCCGAGCACAAGGCCGGGTTTGGTGCAGAACTGTCCGACCCCCACGGTCACCGATCCGGTCAGCGCGCGGACAATGGCCTCGCCGCGGGCCCGCAGCGCGCCGGGCAGAACCACCAAAGGGTTAAGGCAACCCATTTCGGCGAAGACCGGGATCGGTTCGGGCCGTCGCGCGGCGAGATCGAAAAGCGCGCGCCCGGCCGGCAGCGAACCGGTGAAACTGACCCCCCGGATCGCGGGGTGCTGCACCAGTGCCGCACCTGCTTCCACCGACGAATCATCGAGCAGATGGAACGTCCAATTGCCCGCCCCGGATTGCTCCGCCGCCGCAGACACCGCTTGCCCCACCAGCCTTGACGTCCCGGGGTGGCCGGGGTGCGGTTTAACGACGACCGGGTTGCCGGCCGCCAGGGCCGAAGCGGTGTCGCCGCCAGCCACCGAAAACGCCAGCGGAAAATTGCTTGCGCTGAACACGGCCACCGGCCCGAGCGGCCGCAAGATCCGGCGCAGATCCGGTTTCGGCACAGGTTTACGGTCAGGCAGGGCCGTGTCGATCCGGGCGTCTACCCAGGACCCCTCTTCCACCAGGTCCGCGAACATGCGGAGTTGATTGACTGTGCGTGCGCGTTCGCCCCTCAGGCGGTCGGAGGCGAGCGCGGTTTCCGCGCTGCAGAGCTCGATCAGGGGCTCGCCCAACGCTTCGACCGTCTCCGCGATCCGATGAAGGAATTGGGCCCGTTCGGCGGGTGGAAGGGGCGGCCGTTCGGCGGCCGTCATCACGAATTTGTCGAGGTTCGGGTTCATGGGTGCTTCGGTCTGGGTTCTTCCTGTGCCACGCGATTGACGAGTTCGCCGATCGGATCGATCGCGATCCGAACGACGTCCCCGGGTTGCAGGGTAAAATGGTTGGGCGGAACGATGCCGGTCCCGGTAAGCAAAAAGGCGCCAACCGGAAACGTCAGTTCGGCAAAAAGGCATTCCGCCAAGTCGGCAAAGGAACGCTTGATGCGGCTCAGCGCAACCTGCCCGGCGAACGCCACTTCGCCCGCGCCCCGTTCAATGGTGAGACGCACTTCGGAATCTAGGTCCAGCGGTTCCGGGGTAAGGTAAATGGCGGGACCGAGGGCGCAACTGCCGTCATAGACTTTGGCCTGTGGCAGGTAGAGCGGGTTTTCGCCTTCGATGTCGCGCGACGAGACGTCGTTCCCGACCGTGTACCCCACGATTTCGGCTTGGCTGTTGATGATCACGGCCAATTCGGGTTCCGGCACGTTCCACACCGCGTCCTGGCGGATGCGGATCGCCCCACCTGGTCCCACGGCGCGCCAGCCGGCCGCTTTGAAAAAGAGCTCGGGTCGCTCGGCTTCGTAAACCCGCGTGTAGAAGACGGCAGCCCCGCTCTCCCTGGCCTCCTCGCGCCGGCCTTCACGGCTGCGTTCGTAGGTCACGCCCGCCGCCCAGACTTCCTGGCTGCCGATCGGCGGCAGCAGGTCATCCGGTGACGGCGGCCTTACCTCCGGCGCCGTCCGCACGAATTTGCTCATTTGCTCGGTCAGGAAAGGGCGGTTCAGGACGTCGTCCAGCTCGCCGTCCGGCCCCTGAAAATACTGGTCGCCGGCTCTCAAAACAAGGCCGGTGGAAGTGCGGTAGAGGTGCAAACCCATAAGTTGGAAGGATACCGTCGCGTCGTTCAGCGCGAGGGAATATTCTCGCGGAAAATCACGTGCGCAGGAACGTTCCTCCAAAGCTGACGCTATCCCACGATTTCCGGCGCCGATGTTGTAGATGCCGCCGAGGTCCGGGTGCTCATCCAGAACGGAGTTGGTCTGTTCGTAGGCGCGCCGGAAATCATCAAAGTTCTCACGCAGCTCTACCACTTCGAGCTTTGGGAACACTTCCGCCAGGATGTGGCGAAACCCCATTTCCCGTTCCTCATGCCCACGGTAACCGAGGCTGCCCGCGATCAGCGCGACCTTGTGCGGTCCGGGGTACAAAAACCGTCCGAGCAAGTGCCCCGCCAACCTTCCGGAGGCGCGGTTGTCTATCCCAACATAACCGACGCGCGGCACGTTGGGAATATCCGTCACCATCGTCCGGACCGGCACGTTGCCCGCCACCAGTTCACGGATGCCCTCGCGCACCACGGGGTGATCTGGCGCAATCAATCCTACGCCGTGGAACCTTTTGAACATCGGCCGCCAGTTCTCGGTTGTCGGAATCATCGCAATCGGTTAAGCGCTCGTCATCATCTCCAGCTGCATTGAACAAAAGACTGGGGGCTCCGGGAAGGTGGGCATCATCACCGGCTTTTTGGGGCTACGCAGCACAACGACCGCATGAACGACGCGATCGATTACCCTAAGAAGGCGTGCCCCAAGATCGAGATCATCGGGCCCTTTGAAAACCAGGACAAGGCGGAGGTCGCCTACAGCCTGACCCAGGATCTGCTGACGAGGCATCTCAACCTCAAAATGGTCGATGTCACGACCGGCGGGCCGTTCGGTGTCGCGAAAGCGGTGCAGGACCAGAAACTGGTCGGCAAGGTCGGCGTGGTCGGCTTCGATCACACGCTGAGGCGCAAGCCGTACGCTTCAGCCTGCATGAATGCACCGTCGGATAAACCCCTATTACGCCTGAACCGCGTCGGCAAAGCTTATGCCGGCGTGCCCGTGTTGCGAGGCATCAGCCTTGAGATTTATCCCGCGCAAGCGCTGGCCAAGGGAAAGCAAACGCTGTTGCTGCGGAACGACGGTTTGAGCGAAAACACCTTGCTGGAGGCGGCCTTTGCCTACGACCAGGACGCAGCCGCGAAGCCGGGCGCGCCGCAGCCTCAAACCATGGTTCCTCAAAACAAGGAGAAAACCCGTGCCGAACGAGCTTCAACCTGACCCGCCCATCCGTTGCCGGAATTACCGGATCGGCTGCATCGGGGCCGGGTTCATCATGGCTGACGTGCAACTTGACGCCTACCGGCGCGCCGGGTTCCCCGTCGTGGCGATCGCGTCGAGGACGCCTGCGCACGCCCGCGACGTGGCCCAACGCTGGGGTATACCGCGCGTCCATGACGATCCGCACCATTTGTTGGAAGACCCGGAGGTCCAAATTGTTGACCTGGCGTTTCCCCCGGACCAACAACCGGACCTGATCCGGCAAGCCCTTCGCCAGCCGCACGTGCGGGCGATCCTCGCGCAGAAGCCGCTTGCGTTGGACCTGGCTTCGGCCCGTGCCGTGGTCCAGGAAGCGGCAGGCACGGACAAACTGCTGTCGGTTAACCAGAACATGCGTTTCGACCAATCCATGCGCGTTCTCAAGCAGCTGCTCACGCGCGGGGACCTCGGTGAGCCGGTGCTCGGCACCATCGACATGCGGGCCATTCCGCATTGGCAGCCGTTCCTGGAGGCTTACGAACGGCTCACCCTGCTGAATATGAGCATCCATCACCTCGACGTGCTGCGGTACCTGTTCGGCGATCCCGAGGAAATCTTTACGGCGGTCCGGCCCGATCCCCGGACCAAATTCGGGCACCGGGACGGAATCTGCGTGTCGACGCTCCGCTTTCCCGGAGGAACCCTGGCCGTGTCGCTTGACGACGTCTGGGGCGGCCCCCGCGAGGAAGGGTTTGCGTCTGAGCTTTACATCCGCTGGCGCGTCGAAGGGACCGAGGGCCTGGCTTGCGGGACGATCGGCTGGCCGGATTACCCGGCCGGTTCGCCGTCGACGCTCCGTTTCAACTCGCGGGTGACCACCGGCGGCCAGTGGGTTGAGCCGGCCTGGTCAACCCGTTGGTTCCCGGACGCGTTCATCGGCGTTATGGAACAATTGCAGTACGCCGTCGACGTCGCGACGGAGCCCGAACTCTCCGCCGTCGACAACCTTAAAACCATGGCGCTTGTTGAGGCCGCTTACCGGTCGGCAGCGGAGAACCGGCCGGTACGCCTACAAGAACTTCTCTGAGTCTGATCCGCCCCCCTTCCCCATGATCCAGGCAGGCATCTTCACCGGTTATTTCCCTTACGCCCTCGAGCAGCAGGCGGAAAAGATCCGCGCCCTCGGCTTCAACACCGTCCAGCTTGACCTTGCGTTCAAGGACATCGACTTGTCGTCGCCCGACGCAATCACGCCAGAGACGGCGAAACGCATCGCCGACACGTTCCGCGACCATAACCTCCCGATCTGCTGCCTGTCGGGCTACACCAACATCGTTCATCCCGACCTGGCGTTGCGGCGGCAGAAGCTCGACTACCTGAAGGCGGTGCTCCGCCACGCGCGCCACTTCGGCACGCCTTACGTCATTTCCGAGACGGGCACCTTCAACCCGGAATCGGACTGGGTTGGCCACCCCAGAAACAAAACGGAAGCGGCCTTTGCCGAATGCCGGGACGTGATCCGCGACCTGGCGCAAGTGGCCTTCGATCACGGGTCCGTGTTCCTGCTGGAAACCTACGTCAACAACGTGGTCGGCTCCGTCGAAGAAACGTTGCGCATGTTTGCGGAACTTGACCATCCCGGAGTCGGGCTGCTGATGGATCCCACCAATTATTTTGAGGCGCACAACATCGGGCAAATGGACCGGGTCCTGAATGCAATGTTTGATGCCTTGAGCCCGCGCATTTGCATTGCCCACGCGAAAGACGTGAAGCGGTCGGGCGAAGGATCCGAAAAACACGCGGAGCTCGATGCTTCCGAGGCGCACACTTTTCGGGGGGTCGGCGGCGTGGCGTTGCCTGCGCCGGGTTTGGGCGAGCTGAATTACGACCTTTACCTCCGGCGCCTTGCCCGGTGTCACCCGAACATCCCCATGATCATCGAACACCTGGACGAAACGGACGTGCCGCGGGCCAAGCGTTTTCTGGACGAACGGCTTCGGACCAACGGTGTGTAACCCCCTGTTCCCATGCCCCGCATTTACGGAGAAAACCTGCTCTACAGACAACCCGCCCGGCGCGACGTCTGGGAAAATTCCGCGGTTAACGCCGCTGCCGGATGCTTTTACCGTTCGACCCTTGCATCCATCGAGAACGCTTGGGTCAGGCCACGCCAAGCCGGGTTCATTGCCTTCCAGGCGCGTGGTTCCGCGATCCTGCCGGCAATGGCCGAAGCACTGGCACCGGCCGTCGCGGCGTGCAATGCCCATGACCAGGTCCAGGTCGTGATCGTGACCGGCGCCGGTTCGAAAGCCTTCTGCGCCGGCTCCGTAATCCGTTGCTGGGCCTTATCAACGGGTACTGCCTTGGCGGAGGCGCTGTTATCTCGGGGCACTGCGATCGCTGAGACCATCGCGGGTACGCCCGGCTGCGGGAATGCGTCTCCTGGCAAGGTCGGCCCTCCCTTGCCGGGCCTTGGTCCGTGGCTCTACCTTGTCTACGAGCTTCACCGACTCGGCTAAGTCGGCCGGCTCCACGAACGGTCCGAGTTCGGAACCAACTGCCATTCAGGCGCGGGCGGGTTCGGC
>DASWVC010000267.1:0-5558 GCA_036401335.1 Chthoniobacterales bacterium | reverse complement strand
GGTCGGCCGAGCGTGCCAGGGCCGCGTTTGGAGGAGCGCGTCGGTGAGACGTCCCCTTTCTTGCGGCCTCTTGACGAGCATCTGGTCGATGCCAGCCGTGCGTTTGATGGAGATTCCCTTGCGTTCACCCAGTTCCCTCTTCTCCTAGCCTCCGGTGTGCCTGGATGATTCAACGCCCGGTGACATTTCCCCCAGCTTCGCACCCGCAGGTTGCCCCGGGGGCACGTGGGCGACGGAGACAGGTCTTGACACTGACCTGGAAGGTTAGGTCCTCAACTTGAGTTCATACCTTTCACTCATCTTCTTCATGCGACTTCACGTCGCACGGTGATCACACTCGTACTCGCCCCGGTGGTGTTCGGTGATGCCGTACGCCGTGTAGATTTCTCGTTTGAGTGCCGCGGGAACATTCCGCACGGTTTTCGTGTAGCCGGAAACACAGAGGTCGGAGGCAGTCACGTCGAACACATCGCCCGGCGTAAGCTGCGAATCCGGAGTAAGGGGGGTCGGCTGCTGGCCGGGTGCCGCTGCCAACGATGCAAGTATACAAACCAGGGTTGCCAGGACAACCCATCGTCGCCCCCCACGCCCCTGAACCCATCCTGGGGCGCGCCGATTCACTTCAGTCGAATCTCCGCACACCGGTTTCGTGGCCTTAAGGTGAGTATAATAATTATATATACATCAAATAAACTGGACTGCCTTCCTTATTCCAGCCGGTTTGGATACCCTTTGCCCCAAAACTGATGTGGTCGGTTTCAGTCGAGCCGTTCGTAGCCCGGCAACGTCAGGAACTCGACAAACCGATCTTCAGTCGTTATCCGGTCAAAGAGCTCCGCCGCTTCCCGATGCTTGCCTTTGGCGTACCGCTCCGGCCCGACCCGCGATTGGATCTTTGCCAGTTCCTCGTCCAGCACCGCACGAAACAGTTCCCGGGTTACCTTGCGGCCATCTGACAAGACGCCGCGCGGGTGGCGGATCCATTGCCAGACCTGAGCCCGGGAAATCTCGGCCGTCGCCGCATCTTCCATCAGGTTGAAGAGCGGCACGCAGCCGGCGCCCCGGAGCCAGGATTCCAGGTATTGGACGCCCACACTGACATTGGTCCTTAGGCCCTGCTCGGTAATCGGTTCTTCGGGTCCGAACTGCAGAAGGTCCGCAGCGGTGACCTGGACGTCCTCACGCTTGCGCTCAATCTGGTTGGGAGAGGTCATGACGGCGTCAAAGGCAGCCAACGCAGGGGCGACCAGCCCCGGATGAGCGACCCACGTCCCGTCATGCCCATCGGTGGCTTCCCGTTCCTTGTCGGCACGAACCTTGGCAAACGCCTCCTGGTTGGCTTTCTCGTCGTTCTTGACCGGGATCTGGGCCGCCATGCCTCCCATCGCGTGAATGCCACGGCCATGACAAGTCTTGATGCAGAGCAAGGAATAAGAACGCATGAAATGCGTGGTCATGGTCACCAGGGCGCGATCCGCAAGAATAAAATCGTTTCGGAATCGCTTGATGCAGCTGAAAATGTAATCCCAGCGGCCGCAGTTGAGCCCTGCGGAATGTTCGCGCAGCTCGTAGAGAATTTCGTCCATCTCAAAGGCCGCCAGGATTGTCTCGATCAACACGGTTGCCCGGATCGAGCCGCGGGGAACACCCAGGAAATCCTGACTGAAATCGAAGACGTCGTTCCAAAGGCGTGCTTCCAGGTGCCCCTCCAGCTTTGGCAGGTAAAAATAGGGGCCGGACCGGCGCGCCAGAAGTTCTTTCGCGTTGTGAAACAGGTACAACGCAAAATCGAACAGGCTGCCTGACACCGGCTCTCCATCGACGAGCAGGTGTTTTTCGAGGAGATGCCAGCCACGCGGTCGCACAAAGAGCACCGCCACCTGGTCGTTAAGCCCGTATTCCCGGCCTTCCGGACTCTTGAACCGGATGGTGCGGCGAACCGCGTCGCGCAGGTTGAGGTGGCCGTCCATCAGGTTTTGCCAGGTGGGCGTGTTGGCGTCTTCAAAATCGGCCATGAAAACTTTGGCGCCGGAGTTCAGGGCATTGATAACCATCTTGCGCTCCGGCGGCCCGGTGATCTCTACCCGGCGATCCTGCAGGTCGGCCGGGATCGGGGCCACGGTCCAGGCATTGTTCCGCACCTGCTCCGTTTCAGGCAGGAAGTCTGGCCGTTTGCCGGCATCCAACTCCGCCTGCCGTTGTTCCCGCCACCGCAAAAGCTCTTGACGCCGGGAATGGAAGCTGCGGTGCAGCGCGACGATGAGGTTTATCGCCCCGGGGACGAGGACCTCCTCCGTGGCGGGAGAAACAGGTGCCGTGAGGGTAACACCGGCGGGTAGATGCAGTTGGTGTTTCATAAAGCTTTACTGGGTTCGGATGGGCCTTTGTATTGGTTCACCCGAAACCGGGTCGCCTGGATGCGGGTCAGGGCGATAATTAGAAAAACTCTGAAGTGCCTGCGGCCTTAACTTCAGCGGAAGCACGAGGGCCAGCATGGGCCTAAAAAAAGGATGTGCTGTATCCATTATAACCCACAGTACATCGGTCAAATCCAGGGGCATGTTCCTGATCTAAATCGGCCTCCATCGACCGTACAACGTCCCCATGAACGTCGAACCGACTTTCCTTGATGCGCCGCTCGGCTCCGAGGCGACCCTGTGCCCTCCCAACCTCACCGCCCAGGAGCAAGTGCTGCAATACCTTCGTTACCAAAACCACACGATTGAACGACGCCCCAGCGGCTTCTACGTTCGCGGGTTCTTGAAAGACCGGAGCGGGCGTCTGCCCACGCTGAACGCCGCCATGCGATTCTGCAATGACCTGCCAAGGTGAACGGGAGAGGTTTGCGTTCCACAAACGGTTCGCAAAACTCCCCTTGCGTTCCACGAACCCCGCAGGCATGAGGATCGGTGATGACGCCGCAGCCTCGGAAGGGATGGCAATTTTGGATTGATCGAGGCGGCACCTTCACCGACGTCATCGGCCGCGCGCCGGACGGCACCTTGAGTGTCGCCAAGCTACTCTCGGAAAACCCGGGCCGTTACGACGATGCAGCGGTTGAAGGCATCCGGCAACTGCTCGGAGTGCCGCCCGAACAACCGATCCCGGTTCACCGGATCGAGGCTGTCAAGATGGGCACCACGGTGGCAACAAATGCCCTGCTGGAACGCAAGGGAGCGCGAACTGCGCTCGTCGTAAATCGCGGCCTTCGCGACCTCCTGCGCATCGGCACCCAACAACGCCCCCGCCTCTTCGACCTTTGCATCACGCTGCCGGAACCATTGTACGAACGTGTGCTTGAGGTCCGTGGACGGCATGCCGCAGACGGCCGGGAAATCGAGCCGCTTGACCTTGAGGGTTGCCGGCCGGCCCTGGTGCAGGCCTGGCGTGACGGGATCCGGGCCGTTGCCATCGTGCTGGCGCACGCTTACCGCTACCCGGGGCATGAACAGGCCCTGGGCGCCCTGGCCCGGGAGATCGGATTCGCCCAGGTATCAGCCAGCCACGAGGTAAGCCGGCTCATCAACCTCGTTAATCGCGGGCACACCACCGTGGTCGATGCCTACCTGGGGTCGACATTGCGGCATTACGTGAACCGGTTGCGTGCGGCCTTGCCGGGAGTGCGCGTGCTGTTCATGCAGTCCAATGGCGGTTTGGTCGACGCCGATCAATTCCATGCCCGCAACGCCATCCTCTCCGGCCCAGCCGGCGGCGTGGTGGGCGCCATTCGGGCCGGCGGGGAAGCCGGCGCCGGTCAAGTGATCGGTTTCGACATGGGCGGCACATCAACCGACGTCAGCCACCATGCCGGTGAGCTCGAACGTCGCTACGAGACGGAAGTGGCCGGTGTCCGCCTCTGCGTGCCCATGCTCCGCATCCATACCGTCGCGGCGGGTGGCGGGTCCATCTGCACGTATGACGGCTTGCGGCTGCGCGTCGGTCCCGAGAGCGCCGGAGCGGACCCGGGCCCGGCCTGCTACCGCCGGGGCGGACCCCTCACGATTACGGATTGCAACCTGCTGCTGGGTCGCCTCCAGGCAGCGCATTTCCCCTCGATTTTCGGCCCCGGCGGCAATCTGCCGCCGGACGAGCGCGCGGTACGGGATCGCTTCGCGCGAATGGCGCCTCAAGCAGGTCAGGAATCGCCCGAAGCCCTTGCCAGCGGCTTCCTCCGGATCGCCGTTGAGGGCATGGCTGCGGCCGTCAAACAAATTTCCGTTGCCCGCGGGTACGACGTTACCGGGTACGCCTTGGTCGCTTTCGGCGGGGCGGGCGGCCAGCACGCCTGTCAGGTGGCCGACGTCCTTCACGTCACCCGGGTGATCATCCATCCCCTTGCAAGCCTCCTCTCCGCCTACGGCATTGGCTCAGCCGCGGTTCGTGTTCTCAAAGAACAAACGCTGGAATCGCCGGCCAGCCGGACGGCCGAACGGGGAGCGGCACTCGCCGCGCTGGAAAAGGCGGCACGGGCGGAAATGACCGCGCAAGGCATGGGGGTCGACCGGGTCCACCGGCGAGCTTACGTTCGACCGGCCGGCGGCAATGCGAGCCTGCCGGTCGACCTGGACGGCGGTGGTGACCTGGAAGCCGCCTACCTCGACGCTCACCTCAGGAGGTTCGGGTTCAGGCCAGAGGGCGATTTAACGGTTGAAGCCGTCGCCGTTGAAGCCGTGACCGGGGAATCGGAAGCTCAGGGCTACACCGAACCACCAAAGGAAGCGGTGCCGGCCACGAGCCGGGCCCGGGTGTTTTTTGAAGGTGCGTGGGTGGACGTTGACGTGGTGCCACGGCAAACCCTTCACCGGAGTCACCCGCCGATTTCCGGCCCGGCCTTGGTGGTCGATGAAACCACCACCGTCGTGGTGGAGGGAGGTTGGACGGCGAGGATCTCGCAGGCAGGTCACCTTCAGCTCGACAAAGTTGACGTCAAAATGGAGGTTCGCGCCGGCTCCGCCGACCTTGATCCCGTGCGTTTGGAGGTGTTCAACCACCGGTTCATGTCGATCGCCGAACAAATGGGGGAAGTGCTGCGCCACACCGCCCACTCGGTCAACATCAAGGAGCGCCTGGACTTTTCGTGCGCCGTGTTTGATGCCGAAGGCCGCCTGATTGCCAATGCCCCGCATGTACCGGTGCACCTCGGTTCCATGGGCGAGGCAGTCCGTTCAATGATCCGCCAAACCCGCGGCACATTGCGGGAAGGCGACGCTTACGCCATTAACGACCCGTATGCCGGGGGCACGCACCTGCCAGACATCACCGTGGTAAGCCCGGTCTGGCTCCCTGGCGAACGGGCGCCGGGGTTTTGGGTGGCAAGCCGCGGTCACCATGCCGATGTGGGAGGCATCACGCCCGGGTCAATGCCGGCCAACAGCCGTTCCATCGACGAAGAAGGCGTCCGGTTGCCCGGTTTTCTGCTGGTGCGCGCCGGCCAGATGCATCGGAAAGAGCTCGTTTCACTTCTGCAAAGCGGCTGTTACCCGGCGCGCAACATCCCGCAAAACCTCGGCGACCTGGAAGCCCAGCTTGCCGCCAACCAACAAGGAACCCGGGAACTG
>DASWVC010000266.1:0-2285 GCA_036401335.1 Chthoniobacterales bacterium | reverse complement strand
TTCGGATTGCGGATGGATCGATTATGCCGCGAGTAACGACCGGCAATACCATGGCCCCTTGCGTGATCATTGGCGAGCGTGCGGCAGAGATTCTACGTCTTGAACATGAGTTGCAAACCACCGCGCGAAACAACCCATCTTTCGCAGTTTCTAACCGAAAAGGCCGCCGCGTGATTTTTTGTGGCTTGATTCTGAGGGACTTAGCGGTGAGCGGAGGCAGGTAGGGCCTGTGTGACAACCTACTCCCTAGGCAACCACAGCGCGGTTTGGCAAACTGCCCGGCGTGTTTCTCAAACGGCATCTCGTTCGCCAGGACGGCAAGGCGCACGTGTACTATTCGTTGTGCGAGAGCGTGCGCGTCAGCAGCAACCGCGTGATTCAGCGTCGGGTGCTGAACCTGGGCGAACTTAACACGACGCAACTCGAGCGTTGGCAGCGCTCGATCGAGGTGATCCAGCACGAAGGCGAGCGGCGGCAGTACCGACTGTTCACCGACCGGGAAGGCGCGGCTCCGCCGGATGCGCCCGACGTGTGCGAAGTGGTCCTCTCGTCGTTGACGGTGCGCCATCCCCGGCAGTTTGGCGCCTGCTGGTTGGGCAGCCGGCTCTGGCAGGAGTTGGGATTGGACACCTTTTTTGCCGACGCGTTGCACGACCGGCGCGGCCCGGTGGAGTGGTCGAAGGTCATCGAGTTGCTGGCCGTGAACCGGTTGTGCGATCCGCAGAGTGAACTGGGGGTGCACCAACGCTGGTTCGGCACCACGGCGATGGGCACGATCCTGGGGACCGATGACGCCGTGGCCGCCAAGGACCGGCTCTACCGGGCCCTGGACAAAGCGCTCGAACACAAAGAAGCGCTGGAGGCTCACTTGGCCAGACGTTGGCGTGACCTGTTCGGGGCGAAGTGCGACCTGCTGCTCTACGACCTGACGAGCACGTATTTTGAGGGCCAAGCCGGGGAAATCCCCAAGGCGGCGTTTGGCTACAGCCGGGATCACCGGCCCGATTGCCGCCAACTGGTCCTCGCGTTGGTGGTCACCGCCGAAGGCTTTCCGCTTTCCTATGAAGTGTTCGAAGGCAACCGCGCCGACGTCACCACGCTGGAGGAAATTCTCGACTCCGTCGAACGCAAACACGGCTCGCTGGGCCGGGTGTGGGTCTTCGACCGGGGCATCGTCAGCGAGGAAAACCTGGAGCTCTTGCGTCAGCGCGGGGCCTTTTACCTGGTGGCCACGCCCAAACGCAAGCTGGCGGCCTTTGAACAGGAATTGCTCAACGAGGATTGGTCGGCAATATCGGGACGGCCCGATATCGAGGTCAAGCTCGTGGAGCGCGACGGAGAAGTTTACGTGTTGAGCCGCAGCCAGCAACGGGCCGAACGCGAACGCTCGATCCGGCTGCGGGCGCTGCACGGCTTACGCAAAGACCTTACGCAGCTGAGCAAGGCGGTGCGCACCGGCCGGCTGCGTCAACGCGACGGCATCCTGTTACGGCTCGGGCGACTCAAAGAGCGCTGGCCCAATGCCTGGCCATACCTGAAGAAAGTCGAGTTGACCGACGCCGAGCTGATCTGGCGGTGGGACCGCAAGAAGCTGCTCGAGTGCCTGGCTGCAACAGGGTGCTTACCTGTTGCGAACCAACCTCTCCCAGGAGAATCCCGCCACCCTCTGGCGCCAGTACTTGCAGCTGACCGAAGTCGAAAGCGTGTTCCGTACGCTCAAAAGCGCGTTAAACCTGCGCCCCATCTGGCACCGGATTCAGTCTCGCGTCGAAGCCCACCTTCTGGTTGCTTTTCTCGGCTACTGCCTTTGGATCTGCCTGAAGCAAAGACTCAAGGCCGCGGCTGGCAGCCTGACCCCGGCGCAGGTGGTCCACGAACTCAAGCAGATCCTGTTGGTCGAAGTCTGGTTTGACCTGCGCCAAGGCGGCAAAATTTGTTTACCCCGCATCACCCAACCCGAAGACCAACAACGCCTCCTGCTCCATCACCTGGGCTGGTCATTGCCGGAGCAACCTCCGCCCAAGATCTACCGCGACCAAGACCAGTTTGTGTGGACAACCTGACGGGGTAGCGAAACCTTCGATGCCTCAAAATCAGTGACTTACGACTTCTTCAGGTTAGAAACTGCGAAACTCGGGTTGAGTTCGCCCAGGTTGAGCACCCGCCGCTGAATCAGCCGGTTCTCGCTGACGCGCACGCTTTCGCACAAGGAGTAGTAGACGTGCCGCTTGCCGTCCTTGCGAACGAGATGCCGTTTGAGAAACACGCCGGGCAGTTTGCCAAAC
>DASWVC010000265.1:0-50320 GCA_036401335.1 Chthoniobacterales bacterium | reverse complement strand
TAACCGCGTTGAGCACTTTCGGCGAGACTGAGCAGGCGGTACAGGTTGTTCACCTGGGCACGTTCGAGGTGCGTGTGCTGCACCGCCATGAGGGAGTGTTTCTGGTCAGTACTAAGTTCTCGCGAAACGAAGAAGAAAACTACCGCGATAACGAATGGAACGATTACCACCACCGCCTGGAGTACCCTGCGATTGTATTGGAAGGTACTCAAATTCATCGAGTGAGCGCGGCGAACGGGCCACGATTTTCGCTTAGCGGCCAATTATATCACTATTTTCTATAACGGCAACCTTGCGTTCTAGAGGAAACGCTTCCTCCCGCTTCCTTCGGTTGTTCCGGAATGTCGCCCGGCCGAACGGTGGAAAACAGATCGGTGAACAACCGAAGCAGATCGTTTAAGCTCCGTCAATGCAATCGGCCGCAACATTGAATCGTGCGAACAAAAACTTTGCGCAGCCCGGACGCGGGCTCAGGCGCCTGCTCCCTCTCGGCGCCGCCCTGCTGGTGGTCGCCGGCCTGGCAGCAGCAAGTCGCGGTTATTTCGAACTTCGAACTGTGCCTTCAAGCGGCGGTCTTTTTTTCCCCGCCCGTTACGAACTGCCCGTCGCCCATTTCGCGCAAGCCGACGATCGCTGGGCGTCTCAACCTTTGGGCCAAACCGATTCGACCCTCGGGGCGGAAGGGTGCGCTGTATCCTGCGCCGCCATGGTACTGCGCTTTTACGGCACGGATGTGGACCCGGGACGCCTTAACGAGTTTCTAATCGAACGGGCAGGTTACACCGCCCAAGGTTGGCTTTACTGGGAGAAGGCGGCTGAACTCCAGCCTGCGGTGCATCAACATTATGAAAACCTGCCGTCCCAATTCTTGATTGACGAAAACCTCATCCGCGGCAACCCGGTGATCGTGCGGGTTCAACTTCCTCGCGGATTAACCCACTTTGTCGTGATAACCGGTAAACAGGGGTTTGACTACCTGATCCAGGATCCGGCCCGGCCTCAACAAACGGCTGCCTATCCGCTCCGGGAGTTGGTGCCGCAGGCGGATGCACTCCGATTTTACGTGCGGTGAGCAGCGCGAACGGGGAGGGGGTGCTGGGGGAGGGGTCGCGTCGGGAGACGCGAGACCCTACCGGGGGGCGTGCGCCCTCCCTCTCGTCTACCCCGTCACGTTCTTCTGGGGGGCACTTGGGGACAAGCTCCCCTACCGGAGGGGGCGGGGTGCAGTCTGGCGGCGTCGGCGGTCCCTCGCCAACCGGGGTATCGGGGGGGAACAGGACATGCAAGTGCGTCCGCCCGATAGGGTCGCGCGACCCAGAGGCGTTAACGTAAGCCGTTTCGCGTTTTAGCCGGCAAGCGAGCGGTCTGGAGCTGGCAAATTACTTCGCGCCGCGCGCGAAAAGAACGGCGGGAACCGTGCCCAGCAGGACGCGAAGGTCAAGCCAGATCGACCAGTTATCGATGTATTCCAGGTCCAGTTTGACCCAGCTTTCAAAATCCCGAACTTCGTTGCGGCCGCTGATCTGCCAAAGGCAGGTCAGGCCCGGCTTGACGCTTAAACGCCGCCGTTGGGCGGTGTTGGCAAAGTTTTCAACTTCATAAGTAGGAAGCGGGCGAGGGCCGACAAGGCTCATGTCCCCCAAAAGCACATTAAAGAGCTGCGGCAGCTCATCAATGCTGTACTTACGGAGCCAACGGCCCAGGGGCGTGATCCGCGGGTCGTTTTCAAGTTTAAACACCGGGCCGGTCATTTGGTTGTACACCTCGAGTTCCTGCCGGCGCTGTTCGGCGTCGGAGTACATCGAACGGAATTTGTACATTCGAAACGGGCGGCCATGCTTGCCGCAACGCAACTGCGAAAAAATGGCTGGACCGGTGCTTGTCAGCTTGATGGAGATCGCCGTCACGATGAGCAGCGGCGTAAGGAAGAGCAAGCCGATAAAGGATCCGGTGAAATCGATCATGCGTTTGACCAGCAAGGCCCACGAAATGTCCGGGGTCGAACGAAAGACCAGCATTGGCTGAGAGCCAAACATGTCGAACGCCGGACGAGCAATGGACGTACGGATGAAATCAGCCACCAGCCAAGCCTCTACCCCTTCGAGTTCACACGCCGCAATCGCCTCCTCAACCCTGCCGAGCTCCGTCCTCGAAGCCGAAAAGATGACGCGGCCGACTGAATGTTGATGCAAAGCGCGGACCAGGTTGGACACCGGTTGACGCGAGATATCGATGGTTTCCACGATCTCGATCTCGGCCAGTTGCTCCTCGTTAAAGCGCGCGGTGATCTGCTTGATCTCCGCAGTGGAAGCAGCCAGCACCACACGCTCCCGAAGGTCGCCGCTCCGGGAACGGCTGCGCAGGTAGGCCACGGTGACGCGTTCCTTGACGAGCAAGGCAACCGTGCTAATGGCCGCAAACAGCAGCAGCACCGAACGGCTGTTAATGTTGAGCTTGAAGAGAATGGCGCAGCCGGCAATGAGGACACCGAGCCAAAGCAGCGCTTGCAGGATCTGGGTCAGCGTGCGGAGCACCGATTTCTGCGGCGACATCGCGTAGAAGCCTTGAAGATCAAGGAACAAAGGCCCGAACGGCATGATCAACACGACCAACCAGACGAACGCGTTGAACGAATCGATCTCCCCGATGGAGTGCAACCGGCTGCCGACGGAGTTGCGCACGAGGTAACCCAGCCAGAGGCAGACCACCAGGATGACGGCGTCAACCAATTGGTTGAACTGCAGGTTCATCTCCTGCCGTCGGCCCAGGATCACGGGTTGTCGCAGCCCGGTTTTTGGCTTAGGTGGTAACAATCCCGCAGACGCCATGACAGATGTTATAGGCTTCCCTTCCGCACTCCGCAAGCACGCGGTCGTCGGCGTGCTGGGGTCATCCTTGGACTTGGAGACCGCGTTGGAGGTTGCGCCGGGGAGTTTTGGTTGTTGTGAACTTCGCATTGATTTGCTGGCGGGTGCCGAACCCGAAACCCTGGAGCGCGCACGGGTTTTATCGTATCCGAAGATCGTTACGGTGCGTGATCCTGCGGAAGGAGGAGCTCACTACCTGTCGCTGCAACAACGGCGTCATTTGTTTGAACAATGGATCCCTGCCAGTGCCTTCATCGACGTCGAGTTGCGGAACTTGAGAGCGCTTGAGGAAATCGTGCACGCGGCGAAAGCCCAGGGCAGCGGCATCATCGTGTCCTGCCATGACTTTGAACGGACCCCATCTTTGCCGGTGCTGCAGGACCTTTTGGGCCGGGCTCAGGAAGGTTGCCCCGGCGCAGTTTTCAAGGTCGCCACGCGAACCGAATCCTGGGCGGACGTGCAAACACTGGCTGCCCTGCTGGGAGATTCCGCGCAGGAAATCGCCGTCATGGGAATGGGCCCGCTGGGTAAACTCTCGCGTTTGATCTTCGCGAAACTCGGGTCACGCTTCACGTATGCGGCCATGGCCGCGAGCGTGGCGGCGGGACAATGGCAGGTGGAGCAACTCGCTCGGGTATTGGCCGAGATCTGACCGGTGGGTATGGATCAGGTTTCGAAGGCAGCAAAGACCAACGGGCGGCGAAGCGGTGTGGGGGCAGCGACGGTCTGGGCGTTTGGCCGGGGCATGGTCGTCTTCGGCCTGGTGCTCGCGCTGGGTGTGGTCGTTTCCGCTTGGTGCGAGTACGTGGTGATCACGACGGGAAAGGGAAGGCTCTACGATGACCTTGAGGTCGTGCCGGCCCGTGACGTGGGGCTGGTCCTGGGCACGTCCAGGCTGGCGCTGGATGGCCGGCCAAACGCGTATTTCACCGCACGGATGGACGCCGCCGCCGCTTTGTACCACGCCGGCAAAGTACGTAAATTGATCCTGAGCGGCAACGGCGTCGACCCTGATTACAACGAGCCAAAAGACATGAAGAAAGCTCTGGTGGGCCGCCGGGTACCGGCCGAGGCCCTGGTGCTCGATCCGGAAGGCACTCGCACCCTTACTTCCGTTATCCGAGCCCAGGAAATCTTTGGCGTGCGTCGGTTTACGGTGATCTCGCAGAAATTCCACAATGAACGCGCGCTCTTCCTGTGCGACGCGTTCGGCCTCGACGCGGTTGGCTTCAACGCCGAGGCCGTTCAACGCCTGCCCGGCAATCGCACCCAGCTTCGAGAAGTGCTGGCCCGCGTTCGTGCGGTCTGGGATGCGTACTTCAGGCAGTTGGGGGCGGTTGCGGGCCGGGGGTGACGCCTGCCGCGACACTCCTCGAATGAGGGCGGGCCTTGACGCCATGCTTTCCATGACAAGAGGGAGATTCGCGCTAAAATTCGTCCTGTGCAGTTAACCCTTCTTAAATCAAAAATCCACCGGGCGGCCGTTACCGGAGCCAATGTGAATTATGAAGGCAGCCTGACGGTTTCCGCTGATTTGGCCGAGGGTGTCGGGTTGGAGGAGTATGAGCGTATCCTGGTCGGCAACATGGCCAACGGCGAGCGCTTTGAGACGTATGCCATCTACGGGGCACGAGGTCAGGGGTTGATCGAACTGAACGGGGCCACGGCCCACCTGGGAAAACCGGGCGACCGTTTGACCATCATGAGCTTCGGCCTTTACACTCCCGAAGAGGCTCGGAACCACCGGCCGGCCATCGCCGTGGTCGATGAACGCAATCACGTCCTTCGCCGCAACTGAGCGGCCTGCGCGCAGGCGCGGCGCGGGTCAACGCCGGGGCTGCCGCCATTCATGAAGCAAACTGGGACAGGTTTCAGTCGACTCGCCACGATCCTGGCATTCTGCCTTCTCAACGGAACAGCACGGCCGGAGACGGCTGTGAGCAGCCGGGTGACTGAGGTGACCGTCTACCCCGACCGCGCCCAGGTGACCCGCACGGTGGACGTCGACGTGCCGGCAGGCAACTCGGCCTTGGCCCTGGCAGGGTTGCCGGAATCCTTAGACGAAAATTCCGTGCAAGTGGAAGGCGCCGCCAGCCCGCCGCTTGTGCTTCAAGGAACGGACCTCCGGCGGGAGGTGCTGACGGGAGCAGCCGACCCCCAGGCGCGAGCCTTGGAACAACAAGTGCAAGGGTTGGAACAGCTCAAAACCGGTTTGTCGGCCGACACGGCAGCCCTCAAACAACGCGACGTTTACCTTGCCAATCTGACAACGGCTTTCGCGAAAGCGGATAAAGGCGGGGCGACCGTGAATGAACTTCAGGACACTTACCGATTCTACGTCGACGAAACAACCAAGTCGGCCGCGGCCCGGCAGTCCCTTCAGTACCGGCAGGAAGAGGTTGGCCGGGAACTTGACCGGGCAAAGCAAGAACTCGCCCGCCTTAATCAAGCCAGGACGCAGCACCGGCTTTTGATCAGCGTTTCGGCGGACGCCGCCACCCACGCGCAGCTCCAGGTGCATTACCTGGTGCCCGATGCTTCCTGGCAGCCTGCGTACGACGCGCGGGTGTCTGGCGACGGTGGCCCGGTGCAGTTGACCTGCGCCGGGCTGGTACGTCAGCGTACCGGTGAGGATTGGACGGGTGTCATCCTGACGTTGTCGACGGCACAGCCCGCACTCAACGGGCGGATGCCCGATTTTGAGCCGGTCTACCTGCGTTTTCTGGAGCCTTTGCCCATGGCCAACCCCGCTCCGGGCGTGTCGAGCCAGACGGAGGCCCGGGCGTTTTCCGCCGCTGCGCCGAAACGACTGGAACCCAGCACGGCGCAGGTCATCAACCAGGGCCTCAGCGTCAGCTTTCGCGTTCTCCTGCCAACTGATGTGCCGAGCGATGGCGAGCCACACCGGGCCAGTTTGCAGCAGCTCACCCTGGAGGGAAAACCGGCCGACGTGACCAGCCCGGTGTTCGACGAAACCGCGTTCCTGCGCTACCACCTCACCAATCGGTCGGATGCTTACCTGCTTGCCGGCGACGTCACTTTGTACCGGGCGGGGGCTTTGGCCGGCCGGAGTACGTTGGGCAACGTGCCAGGCGGTTCGGAATTCGACTTGGATTTCGGCAGGGATCAGAACCTTAAGGTGCTGCGCAAAATCCGGCTGGACCGCCGTTCGTCTTCAGGGCTGATCAACCGACGTGACGCCCGGGAACGCAAGGTCGAAGTAACGGTCGAAAATTACCATCCCGGGCCTTTCCGCGTGACCCTCTATGACCGGCTGCCGGTGTCGCAAAATGCTGACATCTCCGTGAACGACGTGGCCTTTTCGGAGCCGCCGACCGCACAGGAGCCGGACACCGGCAGGTTAACATGGGAATTCGAGCTTCCCGGCCGGGGCAAAAAGGTGATCACCTTCAGCTACACCATCCAGTGGCCCCAGGGAAAGGCCTTAGAGGAAGGGCACTGACGGGTAGAAGAAGAAGGTAACGGGATGTCGGCATGTCGGGGTGGAAGAACGATTGGGATCGCGCGTCACCCCGACGCCCGGCGAAGCAGGGCGGCATACGCACCGTCAAACTCGTCCCGGGTCGGCACAACGTGGCGCGTTTCCGCCAGGGTAAATTCCGGGGAGTGCTCCAGGACCTGTCGCACGACCGCTTCGTTTTCGTCGCGCTCAATGCTGCAGGTGCTGTAAACCAGCCGGCCGCCTGGTTTGACGTAGGGCAGGACCGCTTCGAGGATTCGAACCTGGAGGCGCTGCATCCTTCCGAAATCCTGCGGGGTCAGCCGCCAGCGTACATCGGTCCTGCGCCGGATCACGCCCGTGTTGGTGCACGGAGCATCAATCAGAACGGCATCAAAATGTTGGAGCGGGAACGGGGGAATGTCGTGGAGCCAATCCAGACGGAGAGCCGATGTGTTGGCCACCCCCAGCCGGGTCAGGTTGTTCTCGAGGCGATGCAACCGCGAAGGTTCATAATCACAGGCTACGATGGCTCCTTCGTTTTGCATCAACTGAGCCATGTACCCGGTTTTGCCGCCAGGGGCAGCGCAGGCATCTAAAACCGTTTCACCTGGTTGTGGGCCAAGCAGTTCGCATGCAACCAGGGTGCTCGGGTCCTGGACGTAAACCACGCCGGAATTGATCCAGGAGATCGGCAAGTGCGGCACCTGAAGGCAATCCGGATGTTCCAGGACCGGTTTCGCTTCTTCCAAGCTTTCTTGCAGTTCGCCAGGGGTGACGCGGAGCCGGTTGGCACGCACGAAGATGCGTGCAGGCTGATTGTTCCATGCACAAAGGCGCTCCGCGTCGCGGGAACCGTGTTCATGCTCCCAACGCCGCCAAAGGAACTCCGGGTGTGAATGGCGAATGTAAACCGGCGCATGCTCAATCTCGTCTAAGACCTCGTCTTTCTGGGCAATGGAGCGCCGCAGGATTGCGTTCACCAGAGTACGAGCAGGCCCAGCGATGTTGACCGTCTCGTAAACGGCGGCATGATCCGGTATCCGCATCTTGTAGAGTTGATAGACGCCGAGGCGCAGCACTTGGCGCGTAGGCAAATCCAACCCGTTGCTGCGAAAGTGGTGAATCACAAAGTCAAGGTAGGACCGGTGCCGGATGACGCCATAAAACGTCTCCATGACAAACGACCGGTTGACACCGTTTAAGCCCGCCTCTTGCAGGGTGTGATGCAGGACTTCGTCAGCGAACTCCCGGCTGGTCTCCCACCGCTGAAGCGCCTTAAGACAACAAATGCGCGGGTTTTTTCCTGCCATAAGCCTCGCTCAACCCGTTCCGCCGAGGATTAAGCACTGCAGGAACGCGTCGCGGGCAGAACGGCACGTTTAAGTTCTCACATTTTGCCCGTGCTGCCACCGGAATGTGGGTCCTACAACGCCGATGGCAACGCCCCGGCGCGCAGTGCACCTCCGCTTGTTTCCGCCTCCTTCTGCCTTCCGGACGAAAAGGATCAGGCGGCGTCGCCCCGTCCAATGGCGTAATAACGAAAACCGAGTTCTTTCATCGTGACGGGATCGAACTGGTTGCGACCATCAAACACGATCGGTGTGTGCATCAGCTTGCGCACTTGATCCAAATCAATGGTTTCAAACTCCTGCCACTCTGTGGCAAGCACAAGGGCTTCGGCGCCCCGCACTGCATCCAACGCGCTCTCGACGAGGACAGCTCCCGGGGCCAGCTTCCATTCACGGACCTTTTCCATTCCTTTAGGATCGTAAGCCACGACGTCTGCCCCCTCCCGGAGAAGGTCGTTGACGAGGTCGATTGCGACGGAACTGCGCACATCGTCGGTATCGGGTTTGAACGTTAATCCCCAAACCGCGATGCGTTTTCCTTTCAAAACCCAGAGCGTTTCCCGTATTCGCTTTACAAAACGCTCGCGCTGGCTGCGGTTGATCCGCTCCACTTCTTTCAGCAGGTTGAACGGAACCCCCAGTTCTTCGCTGATGGCGATAAATGCTGCCAGATCCTTAGGAAAACAGGATCCGCCATACCCCAGGCCGGCGTTGAGAAAACTTCGGCCGATGCGTTTATCGGCCCCAATGCCGCCGGCCACCTTTTCCACATCGGCACCACTCGCTTCACAAATGGCCGAGATGGCGTTGATGTAGGAAATTTTCAGAGCAAGAAAAGAATTGGCGGCGTGCTTGATCAGTTCGGCACTGTTGATGTCAGTCACCATGATTGGTGCCATGAACGGCTCATAGACTTTCTTCATCAAAGCCAGCGCCCGGTCGCTGTTGGAGCCAATCACAATCCGGTCGGGGTGCATCAGGTCCGGCACCGCACACCCTTCCCGCAGGAATTCCGGGTTGCTGACCACATCAAATTCCACCCCGGCTTTGTAACGGCGGATCGTGTTAGCGACCTTTTCACCGGTCTTTACTGGCACCGTACTTTTATCGACAATCACCCGGTACTCTTTTAAAACCCCTGCGATGTCGCGGGCGACCTGCTCGATGTAAGTCATGTCGACGCTGCCGTCTGCCTGCGGCGGGGTTGGCACCGCGATGAAGACAACCTGGGAATGATCGACCCCTTCTTCGATGCTTGCCGTAAAACGCAAGCGATGCGCGGAAACGTTCCGGTGAACCACATCCTCAAGGCCCGGTTCGAAAATCGGGATTTGCCCAGCCCGGAGGGTTTTTACTTTCCGTTCATCATTATCGACGCAAATCACGTTGTGACCAACGTCTGCGAAGCAGGCGCCGGTCACCAATCCCACGTAGCCAGATCCAACAATCGAGATATCCATAGAAACTTTGGACAAGCGCTTTGTGATACCGCGGATCGCGCGTTTGTCTAGGTTAAGTTTCGACGCGAAAGGTGGCGGCTTTAGTCAGCGGTACCCGCGCTATCTCGACACGCCGGTCAACGCCCCGCTTGGCAGATTCACCGGAAGGCCCAGTTGCGGAAGGTCCTTCAGGGTGAAGGAAAGTGCGATCGTTAAAGGCCGCTTGCCGCCGCCGTTGTCGCGCGCATCCACGCTCAGGGTGGCGACCCAGCTGCTCAGGTCACGGTGGATGGCGTAACGTTGCTCTTGCACTTGGCCGGTGGCCGCTTCGTACTGGCCGTAAACGCTGACGCCCCAGTTTTCGTTAAGCCGCAGGTAAGTCTGCAGGGCAACCTGGTTGCTGTTGGCGATGCTTGGGTTATGGCTGAGGTACCGGTCTGAGAGGGACACAAACCAGCTTGGGTTAACCGTCCAATAAAGGGTGGTATCGACCTCGGTGAAGCCGTTGCGGTAAAAGACCGGCAACTGGCTGTCGATCCCGAGGCTCAGCCACGGCACCGGAGTGAAGCGAAGCTTGGTGATCAATCCGGAATAAGGACCAACTTCGTACGGGTTTTTAAAATTGACGTCCACGAACGAGTCGATGTCGAGCCAGTTCAGGGTGCTGTTATCGCGTCGTGTCTGCAACCGGTTGCGAATGCCAATCCGCCAAATCGTCCAATGGTCGATCGAGTCGACGGCGTTGAATTGCGGGAAATCGATGGTTGGTTCCTGCGTGCTCGGGATCAAGCGGTCAAACGGCAGGATGTTCCCGGGCTGGGTCGCCGGAGTGAGCACGCTCTGGGCTTTCAAAGTCGGATTGGAGACGTAGGAAAAGTCGGTGTAGGGCTGGATCACGTGCCGCAACCCGTCGAGCCCCAGCCAGCGCTCCTGCACCTGTTCAAACGTGCGCGACACCTTGAAGGAAGCTTCGATGCCGGCGTTGTAAAAGAAACGGGTGCCTGACCCGGTGACTTTCACCGTTCCCGGAGGGGCGTCGGTTGGGACCGGTTCAAACAGGGTGGCGGCTACCGGACTGGGCGTGAAAGAACCGGTCTTGCTGTAATACGTCGCCCGCACTCCGGCAGTGGGCACGACCGAAAGCCAACCAAAATAAGTCTGGGGCAGGCTTAACTGGTGAAATGAATCGATGCGCCAGCTGCCGTAGCTCGGGTTGGGGTCACCGCCCTCAAAGCTGCGGTGAAGGTTGGCCACGCTGGTGGTGCCTTCGTAAAACAGCGGGGAATTAAACAGGGGCGTGCGTGCCACCTCCCAGTTTAGTTCCGGGAGGCGTTCGGTGGTTTCGAAGAAGCGGTTAGCTTGAATACGGGCCAGGGCGGTGAGTGTGTAGGCCTCACCGCGCTTCTGTAACTCCAGGAAGTTGTCGGGCACCGGGTTGGTCTGGAACTCGGCCGGGTAAAAATCCTGCAGCAAATACTGGTCGCTTAGTTTGTTGATGTTGGCCACTGCTACCAGATCATTCGTAATGTACGTACGGGTTTGATAGCTCAGGCGGTACCGGGAATTTGAGATCGGCGCACGGTCCAGCGAAGTCTCATTTATGTTTGGGTTGGTGTCGTAAGTCAGGTAAGTGCGCAGGTGCCCATAGGTCTCGTCGCGATCACCCAGCGTGTAGGAGACGTCGAAGCCCAGGGCCGGACCTCTGGCAGATCTCAGGTCGAGGTGAACCGTGCCGTTGAAATCTTCGGTGATGGGGAAGCCGACGGTGGAAAGCAGGTACGCACCGAACGTGCTGCTGTAGCCGGGTGCAAAGTCATACGAGAACGCCTCGTTCAGCGATTGGAACACGTACGGGAACCAGAACACTGGCACACGACCGACCAGAAAAGTTACGTTTGAGAAGATGATGCGGTTATCCGGGTAAATGCGCACCCGGCGTGCACGGATCTGGTAATCCGGTTTGGAAGAATCGCTCGTGCTGAAGAAGCCGTTCCGGACGGCAAACGCGTCCTCGCCAGGCGAAGTAAGGGCGTCTCCGACGTATTCGAAAGGGGCCTTCAGACCGCCGAAATCGGCCGTGGTCAACTCCTTGGTCTGCAGGTTGTAAACGGCGCGGTCCGAGTTAAAAGCAAACGCCCCACGGTAAATCCGCACGTGGCCTTGGGCGATGACAACGTGGGTGTCGGGATTGTATTCGGCATGGTCGCAGTAGATGATAGAGTCTCCATAGATGATACGGACATTTTGGTCTGCGACCGCGATCCCGCCCTCGAAGCGCGTCTCGCCATCCGACGAGATATCAACCGGCGCTCCCTCGCTGGTCGGCAACTGAGCGTTGAGAACCGGGGCGGCAACCAGAAAAACGCTAAGTACGACCAGCAGGAACCTCATGGCAGCTCGGCAAAGGTCCCGTTGTAGGGGAAATCCGGCGCCCCGACAATGGGAAAGCACGGCGGTTGCGGCTACCCTCAGGTACTTGCCAGGCAGCGGCAGCCGGTCTTGCAAGGCGGAGCCGGTTGCGCCGGCGAGCCCTCCTTATCCAAACGACCTAACGTGGACGCCAATCCGGTTTGGGCCTAATCGGCATAACCGCGGGGGTGACGCTCGTGCCAGTGCCAGGCGGTTTCCACGATCGTCCCGATTTCGTTGAAACGAGGCTGCCAGCCCAACACCCGCCGGGCCTTCTCCGATGCCGCTACCAGTCTTGGCGGATCGCCGGGCCGGCGGGGTTGCACCGCGACCGGAATCGGGTGACCGCTCACCCTGCGGCACGCATCGATGACCTCCTGCACCGACGTCCCGCCGCCGGTGCCAAGGTTGAAAGCGCCGCTCTCGGGCGCGTTCAAGGCCAGGATATGGGCCTGCGCCAAGTCAAGGACATGGATGTAATCGCGGATGCAGGTGCCATCCGGGGTGGGGTAGTCGTCCCCGAACACCTCGGCCTTTTCCGCCTGCCCAAGCGCTACCTGCAAGATCCGGG
Source organism: Chthoniobacterales bacterium (assembly GCA_036401335.1). Lineage (GTDB taxonomy): Bacteria > Verrucomicrobiota > Verrucomicrobiia > Chthoniobacterales > JAFAMB01 > DASWVC01. Next base: position 38,222 of record DASWVC010000265.1, on the reverse strand, counting down.
GAATCAAATGGCTTTCCACCCGGTGATGCTCGCCGACGCGTCCCGCTGCGCCCGCAGCGTTGAAATAACGCAAACTGACGAATTCGAACCGATGTACCTCGTGGTACCACCGCAGAATTTTCTCGAACAGCAATTTCGATTCACCGTAGGGATTGATCGGGTTCTGTGGGCTGTTCTCGTCGATCGGGACGCGTTCCGGCACTCCGTAGGTGGCACACGTCGACGAGAACACGATCCGTTTAACGTCGTGTTCCTCCATGGCGTGCAACAGGTTCAAACCGCCGCCCACGTTGTTGTGAAAGTATTTGTAGGGGTCGCGCATCGATTCGCCGACCAGTGCATTGGCGGCAAAATGCATCACCGCATCGGGTTCACTCTGACGAAACGCCAGCGTCGTCGAATTCGGATCATTGAGGTCACCCTGAATGAACGTTGCGCGCGGATCCAGCGCACTCCGGTGGCCTTCCGTCAGGTTGTCGAAAACGGTGACTACGTGTCCTTGATCGAGCAATTCCTGGACGCAGACGCTCCCAATGTAGCCAGCCCCGCCCGTCACAAACACCCTCACGTTCGATTCTCCTTTGTCGCCAGGTCCCGGGCCATTCTGCATGGAGCATACACGCTGGTGCGGCCGGTGACACCCTTTTCATCGGCGCAAACCCGCAGCCGCGGCCTTCAATCAGCGGGTGCGCTGCCGGCTTTGATCTCATGCCAGGGAGTCAGGCTACAGAGTCCCCGGCGGGAGTCCGCCACGAAATCCCAGAACGGCTGCACCGCTTTGGACCAGGAGGTTTCGGCGGCCGCCGTGCGGGCCTGGGTAGCGTTTCGGCCGGAACCGTAGAAAAGCGCAAAGGCTTGTTTTGCTTCCCTGCGTTGGGCAGAATCGAATCCGGCCCGTTTCAGCCCGACCACGTTGATGGCCACGACGCTGTTGCGGCCGGCTGCAACCACAAACGGGGGGACGTCCTTGCTGACCGCCGTGAGCCCTTGGAGGATGGCCAAGGCACCAATCCTGGTGTGCTGGTGAACCACCGAACCACCTCCCAGAAAGGCCCGGTCTCCGACCGTCGCGTACCCTCCCAAAAGAACGTTGTTGGCCAGAATTACCCCGTTCCCAATGCGGGCGTTATGGCCCAGGTGCGCCCCGGCCATAAGAAAATTATGGGATCCCACCACCGTCTCTGAGTCTGCTTTGGTGCCACGGTGAATGGTGCAGTGCTCACGGATGACGTTGTGATCTCCGATCGCCACAGACGTAAGGCAGCCCGCGTCAAAGCTGAGGTCTTGCGGGTAACCGCCGATCACCGAACCGTAGCCGATCACGTTGCCCACACCAAGGGTAACGCGGCCGGTGATCACGGCGTGGCTCTGCACCGTGGTGCGAGGCCCGATGATGGCCGGTCCGTCAACGATCGCATAGGGCTCGATGGTTGCGCTCGGGTCAACCTGCGCGTCCGGGTGCACGAAGGCGGTGGCGTGAATCATGGGTAGAGTTGCCATAGAGTTCGGGCAATCGCCAAAAATCCCTGCCGAAACGCGCCGAGCCGGTCGCGCGGTCCGCCAGAAGGCAGTCTGGTTCAGGGGGGTCACCGGGGTTTCAACCCTCAACCGCCACTTCGGCCTCCGGCACCCGATCATTGAGGCGGTTTTTTGGAATGAGGAAGATCAAGGCTGCCGTCACGGCCAGAAAGCCCAGGTTGATCAACGTTGAAATCACGAATCCGTGGGCATAATCCGCCGGCACGGGCCGCTTCGGGATGACACTGAACACCACGGCCCCGATCAAGGCAATGCCCACCGAGTTGGCGACCTGCTGCATCGTGGAGACCAGCCCCGAAGCCGCTCCGGCATCCCGTTTCGGCACCCCGCTCAAAACGGTGTGGTAAAGCGGCGCCGTGACAAAGCCCCGGCCGATGCCGTAACAAAAGCAGGTGATGGCAAAGACCACGGTCTCATGCCCGGGAGCCCGTCGCGCCTGGACCATGAGGCCAATGAGGGAAAGTGCGATAATTACGGCCCCAACGTGAAGCCCGTTTCGTCCCAGTCGTCCGATGATCCGGCCCGAGAAAGCCGAGCCGACCAGGAACCCAAACGAAAACGGGACCAGCGCAAAGCCGGCGTGCATTGGTGCCAGCCCCAGGCTGAGCTGCAAATAAAGGCTGAGCACAAACAGCATCGACGTGTGTCCGGCGAAATAGATGCAGGTAACGATCATTCCGGCCACGAACCCGCGGTCACGAAAAAGCCGTGGTTGCAGCAAGGGGGTGTGACCGCGCTCGGCCTCGCGCTGCTCATACCGCCAGAAAGTCCAGAGAACGGGAAAGGACAATCCCAGGGAGGCCCAAGCCCACCAGGGCCAACCCGCTTCCCTGCCTTCCATGAACGGCAGGGCAAAAAGCGCCAGCCCAACCGTCACGATGCCCACGCCAACCAAATCCAGGCGGAGTGCGGCCTGGGCTTTTGATTCCGGCAGCAAAGCGCGGGCCAGGCAAAGGGTGGCGAGGCCCAGGGGGACATTGATCAGAAAGATCGGCCGCCACGCCATTCCAAACAGGTTGGCTTGGATCAGCAGGCCGCCCAGGATCTGGCCCGTGATCGACCCGAGCCCCACCATGGTTCCGTAGATGGAGAAAGCCGCCCGCTTCTCGGCCCCTGTAAACGTCACCTGAATGTAGGAAAGCGCCTGCGGGAACATGACGGCCGCCGCGCTTCCCTGCAGGAGTCGCCACGCCACCAGCACGTAGGCGTTCGGGGCAAAACCACACAGGGCAGAGGTGAGGGTAAAACCCGCCATCCCGAGGAGGAAAGTAAGGCGCCGGCCAAAAAGGTCTCCCAGCCTGCCCCCGGTGACGAGGCAAACGGCGTACGCCAGCCCGTAACCTGCAATGACCAGTTCAATCTGGCTGAAACTGGCATGCAGATCGCGGCGGATCACGGGCACGCCGATGTTTGCAATGAAAAAATCAACTGTGCCCAGAAACGGGCCGGTCAGAATAATCCATAGTCCCAGCCACGCACGGCGCCCCTTTCTCTCAGGATTGGTCTTTTCGGGCCCGGCCTGGTCGGGACGGTTCGATTGACCCGGCCCCAGGGGCGGCCGAGGCCCGACCGAGTGAGGTTGTGCGGGAACCGGCTGCATGCGAACTCAACCATTAGCCTGTTTAAGGACATCAGGAAAATCCGTTGTTTTTGCCGGCTGGGGACAAGAGCGTGCCGGCGTAATTCCACTAAGGTAAGAACCTTTGACCTTCAGGGGACACCGGATCGAGTGGCGGTCCGGTAGGGCGGCGAGTCCCTTCGCCGCCGGGCAGGCCAAACCGGGAACCGGCTTAAGTTAGCGCTTAGGGGAGCTTGTCCCCGAGCGCCCCGAGACAATGCCGCCCCTCTGGTAGGGAAGCTGATCTTTCAGCGCCCCCCTTCGGCACCCGGCCTTATCCAAATGGGTTCCGCTCCACGCCTCAACCGATCAAGCCGGCTTCCTTAAAGCTGAAATACCCGGGGTGGCCCGGCGAGGCTACCCCACAGATGAGGTGATCCAAAAGGTGGATTTGCAGCAGCCGGGCTGCTTCGGCGACCTTGCGCGTAAGCCGCAGGTCAGCTTCGCTTGGAGCGGGATCTCCGGAGGGATGGTTGTGCGCAAGGACGATCGCGAATGCCGAATGCGTAATGGCCGGCTTAAAGATTTCTCGTGGATGAGCCAGGCTCTCGTTCACGGTTCCCAAGGAAACCTCTCGCAACGCAATCAGCCGGTACCTCGTGTCAAGCAGCACCACCCGGAGCGACTCGCGGTCCAGCATGCGAAACTCGTGCCTCAACAACTGGTAGATAAGGTCCGGAGAATTCAAGGCATCCCCGACAGCGTGCTCACCCGCCAACCGGGACCCCAGGGCGAAACCGGCCACCAATTGCATGGCTTTGGCCATGCCTATTCCGTGGTGCCGTGCGAGATCGGCAACGGGCGCCCGGGCAAGTTGCGCGAGGGACCCATAGTCATTCAGCAAAGCTTGCGCCAGGGCCACCGCGTTGGTGCCCGCCACACCGGTGCGTAACAAGATGGCCAGCACTTCGGCGTCGGTGAGCGCTTCGACACCCCGGGACAGGAGTTTCTCCCGGGGACGTTCCTGCGTGGGCAGTTCCTGTATCGTGGCGGTGCTGCGCATGTTTAAGAACACACGCAAACATTGTTATGCAGCCATCGCCAGCTGATCAACCGTATTCGACAGAAATCCAGCCACGTCCTGCAAAGCCAGGGTAAACCGGTTGATCGGAAGCACCCTCACTTCATCTTGCGCTTCAGCCACCATCTGTTTGGCTGTTTCTACCGAACGTCTCAGGCAACCACGCCTCACCACCTCTTTGACCAACTCCTCCAGGCCGCGCACTTCCGCTTCGCCTCGCAGCAGAATTTCGCTGAACCGATGGTGCTCATTCGCGTCCGCATCCTGGAGCAGGTAAAGTACCGGCAGGGTCATTTTACCTTTCCGAAGGTCCGAGCCGAGCGTCTTGCCGGCATGTTGCTCGTTTCCCGCAATGTCCAGGCAATCGTCGTACACCTGATAAGCCGTACCGAGCCGCGAGCCGTAATTTTTCAGGGCGCCGATGGCTTCCGGACTGGCCCCGTTCAGGAATGCGCCTAATTCTCCGGCAGCCGCAAACAAAGCAGCCGTCTTCATCTCGATGATCTCGAAGTAATCGGGGATTGAGAGGGTCAGATCGAAACGGCGCTGCGTCTGGATAATCTCGCCGGAACAAACCTCATTGGCGGCCTCGGCAATGCGCCGGCAGATTTCATTGCCGGGAAAAGCGGCCGATAATTTCAGGGCGTGGGCAAAAAGGCAATCGCCCAACAGCACGGCAAGGTTATTGCCCCATTTTGCATTCGCAGTCGGCTGGCCGCGCCGAATCTCGGCACCATCCATGATGTCATCGTGAACGAGGGTGGCCAGATGAATCAATTCCAGGATCACGGCCAGATCGACGTGACTCGAACCCACCCCCCCGGTGGCAGCTCCGGCCAGGAGGGCCAGCGCAGGCCGCAAACGCTTGCCACTGCTGCCAAGGGCATAAGCAACGTAACCCTCGATGGCAGGGTCAAAAGCCCGGGCCTGCCCGCGAATCCGCTCCTCCACGGTGCCAAGGTGCGGGTTGATCAGCTCAGTGGCGCTTTGCAGCTTTGCCGCTGCGGAGGCGCGAAGAGCAGACCTTGTGAAAAGTTTCACAAAGTGAGCCTACCGCGAAACCTTCTCGCGTCAATTGGTGTGTCCCGGAGCATTGTGACCATGTTTTTGTCCTGATAGCCAGGCTGAAACCAGCCCGGGTCCTTGCCGCCGCGGGGTGGTTATGGGGGTCCCGCAGGTGTGGCCCTCCTGGTTGTACGCCCACCGGGCGGCCGCAGACTCTTCTCGCATCAATCCAGCGAGGTACGCAACACCAAAGCCTCACCCTCCACTGCTTGCAAGGTGGCCGCCGTTGCGCTGGCCGGAACCAGAAACAGGTCTCCCGGCCGGAACGTCCGGTCATCCACCCGCACACCCCCCCGGACCACCTGGAAGACGGCAAATCGCCCGTCGGGTTCCGCCGGGCGCCGGCCGGCTACCGCCCAACGCTGGACCTTGAAGTACTCGCATTGCACCAGCAGTTCCCCTTGCCGGCGGCCTAACTCCGGTTCGAAATCGCCGAAATCAATGCAGGCCAGCGATTCCCGGAGGTGCAGCTGCCTCGCGTTTCCGTTCGGGTCCACTCGGTCCCAGTCAAAAACACGGTACGTGGTGTCGCTGTTCTGCTGGATCTCGAAAAGGACGTTGCCCGCATCAATGGCGTGCACCCGCCCGCTTGGGATAAAGATGAACTCATCGGGGCGGCTCTCCAAGCGGTGCATGAGCGACGCTACCATGCCGTCGGTCAACGCCCGTTGGAACGTTTCCGGAGTGGTGCCGCGTTTGAGGCCCGCGAAAACCGAAGCTCCGGGCTTGACGCTCACGAAGTACCACACCTCGGTTTTACATTCGCCTCCAAGGGTCGCAGCCGCCGTCACCGGCGGGTGGACCTGCACGGAGAGCACGTCCGAGGCATCCAGGATCTTGATGAGCAAGGGAAACCGGGGCCCGGTGAGGCCGGTGCCGAACACTTCCTCCCGATGGTCCTCCCACAGCTGATGCAACGTCCTGCCCTGCCAGGGACCGTGTTCAACAACGCTTTGCGCGTCAACCCGGTCGACAAGCTCCCACGATTCGCCAATCAATTGGGCGGACGGCAGCTTCCGCTGAAACAGGGTCGCCAGGTCGCGGCCTCCCCACATTCTAGGCACGTAAAGCGGCGCAAACGTTAAACACGATTCTTTCATACGGGCAGATCAGCGGTGCTTATAAAGGCAGTTTAAACGCATTTTTCAATCAGGTGGCGAGGGAAACAGCCGAATCTGCATTGAAAGGACGGGACAAAAATTTACACTGGGCAGCAATGGCGCAGTCGAGGAAGCACAATGCGTGGAATGAAGTACTAGGGTTGATGTTCCTCGGCACCGGGACGGTTCTTTTCCTGGCGCTGATTTCTTACGCGCCGAAGGATGTGCCTTCGTGGTTCGTCCTGAGCACGGCCAACCCGCCCAACAACCCGGCGCAAAATTTCATCGGGCCCACGGGCGCGCTGATTGCCTGTGTCTTTTATTTTACCCTTGGCGCCGCGGCTTACCTCGTGGCCGCCATCCTGCTCGGGTTTGGGGGTGCAAAGCTGTTCCTGCCGGGGTTTCGGATAAAACGCCGGCTGCTCTGGGCGCTGCTGTCCCTCGGCCTGGGCGCTTCCCTGGCCCAGGTCCAAAATCATTTTCTGCAATCCTGGAAACGTGAGTTTAACATTGACGGGCCGGGCGGCTGGGTGGGGCACTACCTGGGCGGTTCCATCGTGGAGGTGATGTTGGGCCAGGTCGGGTCCTTGATTGCACTGGCGGTCGCCTATGCGATCAGCTTGATCTACTTGACGGGCATCCGGCCCATCCATGCCGTTGGCCAGTTGCTGCTTGGAATCAAACATTTCTTCGTGGAAATGGGGCGGGCGAAAGAACGGCGGCGGCTGGCTGCCGTGGATGAACGCGGGCGGTTGGAGGCGGACCAGAAGCGGATCCAGCGTGAGATCCGCCGCCACGAGAAGGAACTGAAACGGCAGGGTGTGCCGGTGGAAGCCTCACCGTCGCCGGACGATCCGCTGCACCCCGAGCCGAAAATTTTCGATGCGTCGGCTACGGCTCCGGCCAACCCTGTCCTGGTCGCGACGAAAGGTGCCAAGGTCAAAGGTCCCGTTTCAGGTTTAACCAGCCAGAACCTTGAGCATTACAAACTGCCGTCCCTGGACCTGCTTGACCGGATCGACGTGGAGGCACGCAAAGCGGCTGATCCGGCGGAGTTGAAGCAGATCCAAAGCGTTTTGATGGACACGTTGAAGCAGTTCAACATTGAGGCCAGCCCGGGTGACATCACCCGCGGTCCCACCATCACCCGCTACGAGGTTTACCCGGCCCGCGGGGTGCGCGTTGACAAAATCGCAAGCTTGGAACGTGATTTGGCCCGCGCGACCCGTGCGGAACGGATCAATATCCTTGCGCCCATCCCCGGCAAAGACACGGTCGGAATCGAGATTGCCAATAGTAAGAAGGTAAAGGTTGTACTCCGGGAGATCCTGGAGTCAGACGAGTGGGCGCAAACCAATTACCGCATCCCGATTGTCTTGGGGAAAGACGTCTACGGCAAAATCATTCTGGGCGATCTGGCCCAGATGCCGCATTGCCTCGTTGCGGGCACCACCGGCAGCGGCAAAAGCGTCTGCATCAACGCCGTCATTGCGAGCATCCTCTACCGGTTCATGCCCGATGACCTGCGTTTCGTGATGATCGATCCCAAGGTTGTCGAGATGCAGGTTTACAATAACCTGCCGCACCTTGTCATGCCGGTGGTCACCGACCCTAAAAAGGTGCTGCTCGCGCTGCGTTGGGTGATCAACGAGATGGAGACCCGTTACAAAATTTTTGCCAAAGTCGGGGTGCGGAACATCACCGGATTCAATGCCCGGCCCAAACCGAAATCCCAAAAGGAGCTTGACCTCGAAAAACCTTCCCGTCCGGAAGACGAATTGGACGTGGAAAGGACTGCCGAAAGCCGACCGATCCGTGTGCCGCGGGAAGATGATCTAATTATTCCAGAAAAAATGCCTTTTGTGGTGGTAATTATTGATGAATTAGCCGATCTCATGCAGACGGCGCCCGCGGACGTTGAGTCTGCCATCGCCCGGATCACTCAGATGGCTCGAGCCGCCGGCATTCACATGATTGTAGCGACCCAGACGCCCCGGGCGGATGTGGTTACCGGAGTAATCAAAGCAAACATCCCCACCCGCATCGCTTTCCAGGTGGCGTCAGCCCTGGACAGCCGCGTCATCCTGGATGAGAACGGCGCCGAACGGTTGCTGGGTCAGGGAGACATGTTTTACCGGCCGCCAGGCACCTCGCGGCTGGTGCGATCCCAAGGGGTGCTGGTGACGGACGAAGAAATTCATGAACTGGTGGATTTTGTGGCAGCACAGGCGATGCCGGTTTTTGATCCCGCCATTCAGAGCCAGTTGGAATCCTCCGGGCCTTCCGAAGAGGAAGTCAGCGAAGAAGATGAGGCGCTCGTCGACAAATGCATGGAGATTATTCGTCAGGAAAAACGGGCCTCCACGTCCATGCTGCAACGGCGGCTGCGCCTTGGTTACACTCGGGCCGCGCGCGTGGTTGACATCCTGGAGCGGCGCGGCATTTTGGGTCCCGGGGAAGGTGCGAAACCGCGGGAAATCTTAGTTGATCTGGATGCGTTGGTTTGACCAGCAGGTTCAGCGATGCGGTTGACCTTGAAAATGCTTAAGATGCCTGGGCCAGCAGAAAGCGTTTGCACCTCACCGGCTGTTGTGATGCTCGAAACCATAGGAACCAGGTTACGGCAGGGCCGTCTTGAACGGGGTTGGGAGATCGACCAAGTGGCCGAGATGACCAAGATTCGGCCGGACCGGATTCTGGACCTTGAAGCAGACGATTACTCCCGATTTCCCAACCTCACGTATGCCAAGAGTTTTCTGGCCAAGTACGCCAAATTTCTTGGAGTTGATTTGCGGGAAGAACTTGAACAGTTTCACGTCAGCCGCGGCATATCGCTGAGCGACTACCAGTACTTACGTTCTGCTCCGGTGCGGTACATGGCGGAGTCCCGGCCGGTAACGCCAAAGGTTTTCCGGGTGCCGCCGGTCCTGGTAACCCTTTTGGTTTTGGTGGTGCTCGTTGGTTTACCCGTGTTCGCCTACCTGGCGGTGGGCCTGTCCCGCCTGCAACCTCGGACTGAGCCGGAGCGGGTGTCGGAGCCGGTCGCGGTGGCCACGCCCGCCGCCGCGGCAGCGGAACCGCCCGACACCCTTCAATCCATTCTGAAAGAAGTGGGCGCCGCGCCTAGTCCGGCCGCATCGAGTCCCGCGGCACCCAGTCCAAGTGCCGGGGTGGGCGTTGGCGAACTGGCTGCGTCGAAGGGCGCCAGCACGCCGGCCACCGTGGCCCCTTTACCGGTTGTTGCATCTCCGTCACCAGCACCCTCGGTGCCGGTCGTGGCGGCCACGCCTGCCATTCCGGCGGCGGAACCGGCGAAGACGGTGCCCTGGTCAGATCCGTTGCCGACTCCGGCCGCCGCGGCGTCTCCCCTTACCGAGGACACTCCTGATTCCCTGATTGCTTCCGGGCCCGACGGCGCCGCAGCCGCTAAGAAACTGGAGGTGCGGGCGCTTCGGCGGACGTACATCCGGGTGGTCCGGGACCAACGAAGTTCGCACCCGGTGTTCTCCGGGTACGCTTCTCCTCAGGCTGAGCCGATTGTGGTGCAAGGGAAGCGGTTCTGGTTGAAAGTATCGGACCGGCGTGCCGTTGAGGTACGTGAAGACGGACAGCTTGTGCGGGGCAAAACTCCGGATATCGTGATTAATTGATCACGAGAACCGAATGGATTTAACCGTTATGCCTGTTGGGAGTGCGCCAACTGCTGCTTCTGCGCCCATCAGGGTGGGGATGATCAGCTTGGGGTGCGCCAAGAACCTGGTTGATGCAGAAGTAATGCTGGGAGACATCCGGTCACGTGGAATGGAGGTCACGGCCGATGCGACGGAAGCCGATGTGCTGATCGTGAATACTTGTGCGTTTATCGATTCCGCGAAGGAGGAATCGATTGAAGCGATTTTGGACGCGCACCAGCAGCGCGGGTTGTTCAAAGGCCGCCAACAGAAGCTGATCGTCAGCGGTTGCATGTCGCAGCGGTTTGCCAGGGAACTCGCGGCGGAGTTGCCGGAAGTGGACGCGTTCATGGGGCTGGACCAGGTGGGGCAGGCAGGTCAGATCGTGGAGGCGGTGCTGCAGCGGGACAGCCTACAGCCCGGTTCGCCCCTGAACCTGGTCACGCCGAAATCGCGTTACATTCCCGATTACGACACTCCGCGATTCCGGCTGACCCCGGCCCATTACGCTTTCGTCAAGATTGCGGAAGGGTGCAATCATCCCTGCAGTTTTTGCGTGATCCCGCAGATGCGGGGACGTCACCGGAGCCGCACCATCGAGTCGATTGCAGCCGAAGTGCACCGCCTGAGTGCGGAAGGGGTTCGGGAATTCAACCTGATCAGCCAGGATACGACCTTTTTCGGCATGGACCTTTGGGCGGAGAAAGCCGGTCCGCGCCAGCCGGTCGACTCGCGACGGGGTCCCACCCTGAGCCGTCTGATTGAACGGCTGGATGACCTGCCGGACGAATTCTGGGTGCGCCTGTTGTACACGCACCCGGCCCATTGGAGTGAGGAGCTGATTACGGTCATTGCCCGGAGCCGCCACGTGGTGCCCTACGTGGACATGCCGCTGCAACACATTGACGGCATGATGCTGGAGGTCATGCGCCGGGAAACCTCGCGTGAGCACATTGAGGAACTCATTTCCCGGCTCCGGGCCGGCATCCCGGGGCTGACGCTACGCACCACTTTTATCGTCGGCTTCCCCGGGGAAACAGAAGCCCAGTTTACCGCTCTGCTTGAATTTATCGCACGGGTGCGGTTTGAGCGGTTGGGAATTTTTCTTTACTCGCGGGAAGAGGGTTCGCGTGCAGCGAAAATGCCGGATCAGGTTCCCGTGAACGTTAAAAAAGAGCGGTACCGCCGCGCGATGTCGCTTCAGCAGCAGATTGCGCGGGAGGTGGCACGGGAGCAGGTTGGCCGGCACATGCAGGTGCTGGTGGATCAGCCCCTGGTAGCCCGGAGCAAAGGGGACGCCCCGGAGGTAGACGCAAAGGTGATCCTGGACCGGCCTGCTCGGGTTGGAGAGTTCCTGGAGGTTGAAGTCACGGGGGCCCAGACCTACGATTTACGGGCGCGTGCCAGCGCCGGAGCGCCAGCACGTTGTCTTCCCGTGTAACCGTGGGTCAGGGAGTCGCCGTCGGAGCGGGCGTAAGGTCAGAACCCCCGACCGGGGTTGTACCCGGTGCGGCGGACGGCATTGTCATCGGGGTCGCGGTGGGTACCGTTGTGGGCGTGGCCATCGGCGTTACGGTCGCTTCTGGCGTGGCCATCGGGCTAACCGCGGGTGTTACCGTTCCGGTTGGAGAAACGCTTGGCGAAGGACTTGCCTTGGCGGTTGCACGGTGGTGGTGACGGTGCGTTGAACCGGATTTCCCACCAGTGGCCTTGTTCAGGGTTTTCGTGGTCGCCTGGGCTCCATGCTTGAGCGTTCGACCGGTGGCCTGGGCCCCGTGCTCCAGCGTGCGTCCCGTGTTGTCGACTGCTTTCCCGACGGTCTTGCCTGTGTTTTCAACGGGACCGGAATCCGCCGCGTAAGCGGACAGGGAAGTCACCAACGCGCCCACAAGGGTAAGTGCAAAGCGTTTCATAAGGTTTCTATTTGCCGTAACGTCAATGGATCGGGCAAGGGAAAGCGTTTGGACGCATGCACGTTTTGGTTGCGAAGGCTTTTGTGACGGATTTCCGCCAGCCGACAGCGCTGCGGGGGGGGTACGTACGAACTGGCACATGGCGTTTGCGTCGGACCTCGATTCGCCGGATAATAAGGTCTTTGGTGACACCCATCCCCTTCTTTGATCTTCGGCGCCAATTTCTGGACCTTCGGCGCGATCTGCTGGCTGAAGTTACCGCGGTTTGCGACGAACAGAACTTTATCCTGGGTCCGCGGGTACGCGCCTTCGAAGAGCAGGTGGAACAACTCACGGGTGCAACCCATGCCGTTGGAACCTCGTCGGGCACGGACGCCGAGTTGCTGATTTTGATGAGCCTGGGGGTGGGTCCGGGTGACGCTGTCGTAACCACCCCGTTCACGTTTTTTGCGACAGCCGCCTGCATCGCCCGGCTGGGCGCCCGGCCGATCTTCGTCGATGTAGACCCTGGAACCCTGAACCTTTCCGTTCCGGCGCTCGAATCCTTTCTGGAACACCACTGCCGGCCGGCGGAGCACGGCCTGATGACGGAAGGAGGGTTGCAGGTCAGGGCCGTGATTCCGGTGCACGTTTTTGGACTCTGCGCAGACCTGGACGGGTTGCAACGTGCGTGTGCGCCGCGCGGACTGACGTTGATCGAGGACGCGGCTCAGGCCATCGGAGCCGTTTATCCGTCCGGCACCGGCCCCTGCACGGCGGGTTCCGTCGGCAAGGCTGGTTTCTTGAGCTTTTACCCGACCAAAAACCTGGGTGCTTTCGGAGATGCCGGGATGGCCCTTACTTCTGACCCGGACCTGGCGGAGCGGTTACGCATCAATCGCAACCACGGCATGGAGCCGCGCTACTGCCATCAGACCCTGGGGGGAAATTTCCGGATGGACGCACTGCAGGCCGCTGTCCTGAACCGCAAGCTACACGAACTGCCTCGGTGGTCCGAGCGGCGTTGGCGCATTGCCCAGCGCTACCACGAAGTTTTCGAGGGCTTGGAAGCGCTCGTGCAACTGCCCGTTGAACCTTACCGGGAAACCCTTGGCTGGCAGGGTCATACGTACCACCAGTTTGTGCTTCGGACGGCCTGTCGCGACGCTTTGCGCGGCTTCTTGACCGAACGGGGCATCGGCACAGAAATTTACTACCCGGTGCCTTTGCACCAACAACCCTGCTTTGCCGGGATTAGCGATTCGTTCGGCGAGCTGCCGGCGGCTGAGCAGGCGGCGCGGGAGGCGTTGGCGCTGCCAATCTTTCCTGAGTTGTCGGATGACGAAGTGGATCGCATCGCTTACACTGTGCGAAGGTTTTTTCATCTTTCTGATGTTCGAAATAAAAGATCAATTAAAACAGGTTGAGAAAGCGTTACTGATCGGGGTCTATACCGAGGCAGCGGAGCGCGCGGAGGCTGAAAGCCTCCTCGAGGAACTTGGGGCGCTGGTGGATACCCTGGGGCTGCGAATCGCGGAACGGCTTGCAGTCCGGGTTCCGCAGGCATCTCCACGGTATTTTGTGGGTTCGGGCAAGGCCGAAGAGATCGCTGCCCGTGCCGCCGAGCTCGGAGTTGACGTCATTGTTTTTGACAACGACCTCCATCCGGCGCAGCAGCGGAATTGGGAGGCGCTGGCCAAGCTGGCCGTGATTGACCGGCAGGAGATCATCCTGGATATCTTTGCCCAGCGTGCTCAAACCAAGGAAGCACGGCTCCAGGTTTCGTTGGCGCGTCTGGAATACTCGTTGCCGCGCCTGACCAGGGCTTGGGGTCACCTTAGCCGGCAGGGAGGCGGTCTGGGAGGCAAAGGGGAAGGCGAGTCCCAGCTGGAGACCGACCGTCGGCTGGTCCGTAAACAGATTGATCGTCTCAAAGCCGCCCTCCACCTGGTTCGGTCGCGTCGTGCGACCCAGCGCAAGCATCGGGAACGGCTTCCATTGCCGCACGCGGCCATCGTGGGTTACACCAATGCGGGTAAATCCTCCTTGCTTAAAAAGCTGACCGGAGCCGACGTGCTGGTGGAAAACAAGCTGTTTGCGACGTTGGACACCACGACCCGCAAAATCAGTTTACCAACCGAACAGGACCTGCTTCTCACCGACACCGTCGGATTCGTGCGAAACCTCCCGCACCGGCTGGTGGAGGCCTTCAAGGCTACTTTGGAAGAAGCGGTTCTCGCCGATTTCCTGGTGCACGTTCTGGAAGCCAGCCATCCGCGCGTGTACGATTTTTTTGACACCACGATGCGGTTGTTGCGCGAGCTAGGGGCCGACGATAAGCGGATTATTACGGTGTTAAGCAAAGCCGATCTGGTTCAGAATGAGAGTACCCGGCATGCGCTGAGGGTGCATTTTCCGGATGCGATCTTTGTGTCGACCGAAACCGGTGAAGGCCTCGACCAGCTGTTGTTCCGGATGTCAGACATGTTAACAGACCGGGTGCAGCGGGTTGAACTTGCCTTGCCGCTAGACCGTACGGACCTGTTGTCGCTTTTGCACCGGACCAGCAACGTGCTCAGCCTTGACTACCAGCCCGGTTTTGTGGCCGTCACGGCGGCGGTTTCGCCGAAAGTACTGGCGCGGGTTGAACCTTTTCTGCTCCGGCGAAAAGCGGGTGTTCAGCCGGCCCTTTAGACGGCCGGTGGTCAGGCTCCGTTCTGGATGATAATGGCAAGCACCTGCGGTTCAATCACACACACCAGCGGGTAAGGTAGGTTGTGGAAGGGGCACGGTGCCACTCCCGGCAATGGGCTTACGGGCCGTTGCCTGGGGCTGACACCTGCAATGCCAGTTCCACTTTATCTGTGATCACTGCCTGAAGGTCGGCGCGGCGAAGGCAGGCCCGCAGGGCGTGAGGCCGATTGACCGTCCAGGTCCAGGCGGGCAGACCTGCCGCTGCCGCCTTTGGCAACACGCCGGAGCGGATGAGCTTCCAGTGCGGAAGGAGAAAATCGATGCCCGATTCACGGAAGCGGGCAAAGTCCAGCGGCAGACCTGTCCAGCCCGCTCGCGCGCCGGCACGAGGCGCCGGAAGCAGAAGGCCACATTGCACGTCCGGAGCCGCGCGCTTCACCTCCTGAAAACATCCGGCTTGAAACGAGGTAATCACGAAACGGTCAACCGGGAGTCGCGCCCGGACCCGTTGAACCACATCGCTTTCGTAGCCGGCCTCCTTGAGTTCAAGGTCCAGGCAGATCCTGCCGGAAACGAGCTCAAGAACTTCACCGAGCGTGGGGATGTCGTACCCTAGCGCGCGCCCCGCAGTCTGGACCTCCCGCCGGGTGCACCGGCCGATCCGTTTCCCGCCAAGGACGTCGTCGTGAATGATCACGTGTTCGCCGTCGGCGGTGGTCCGGAGGTCACACTCGATCAGGTCCGCCCCGAGCCGGATCGCAGCCTCAAACGCCGCCAGGGTGTTTTCCGCAAACCCGCCGTCGGTCGCGCCCCGGTGCGCGACAACCAAAGGCCGTGCCGGCCGCGTGGTGAAGTAGTGGTTCACACGGCTGTCTAGAATCTTTCTATTGAGCAATGAACCGGCGTGATAAAGGTGTTCATTCGCCTTGACCCCCCGGACTTGTGTAGGACCAGGACCGGCCGCCGCCAAAGGCCCATCCTAAGGCGCAGTGAAAAAGATTGCATGTGTCAGGTTACCCGCCACTCTGCGGTTAAGCACGAGTGGAACGGTTTCCATGGGCCATTCTTGATCCGACTGACGGTTCACGCATGCCGGTCGGCCGCGAGGTCGGCAAAGGGAAAGCCGAGGTCCCCGTGAATCGTCTGGTCGAACCCCCGCGGGCCGCTGCGGGTGTGCAGCGCCTCATTGACCATTCCGATGCGCAGTGCCTCTTCAGCCGTGATGGTTTGTTGCAGCAGCTCAAAGGCGCGAAACCGCTGGTGGCCCATTGCTTCAGCGTAGAGGACCTGGACACCGTCGGCCGGCATGACGCCAATGTTCAGGTGCTGCTCGTCCTTGAAGGTGGCGGTGTCGGCCGCGCGCACCACATCGGCCGTGAGGGCGTATTCGCCGTGGGCGTGTGCGGGCCCGGGCACGACCGCAACCACCGGCACGCCGATGTCGAGCAGGTGGTAAAGGGTTCGGCGCGCCTCGGTGAGGATTTGGGGCCAGGTCTCAGGCTGCTTGATATCGCCCACTGCCGAGAAGTCCATCTTCCAGATCCAGTAGCCCCCTGTGCCGGTGAGGATGACGACTTCATTACCGTCGTCGGCCGCAATGTCCCCGAACGCGTGCATGAACCCCGTGTGAGCCGCACCATTGTGAAGGGGGGCGCCGCCGTCGGTGTGCAGCGTCGCGGTGAGTACGCCCTCCGGCGTGCGTGTCATGCGCAGGCAGCGGTTCTTGCTTTGGTAATCTTCAAATCGGGTGGCCATGGTCGGTTGTCGGTTTGGTCTATCCACCTTTCACGTCAGTCAGTTCGATAACCGGGCCGGTGAAGGCGCGCAGGCGCTCAGGGAGCGCGAGCGCCGCAACCCTGCCACCTTCCGCGCTCAACCTCTTGAAGGATGCCGCTAAAGCATAGGAGAAAATCGCTTTGCCGGCCTGCTCACCCTGCGGGGTCACTGTCCCGCACGAAAGGCGGCTGGGGCGATGCCGACCTGGCGTTTGAAATGACGGGTAAGGTGACGCCCGAGCCGTTCCGCCAGAAACCGGGCGCCCTCGTCTGTCCAGCCCCGGGTGGGCGCGATTCGCACCAGGCAAGGGGAGGGGTGGCCCATCTCAAGGGCCGTGGCAGAGGCCCCGGGAACGCTGTCAGCCAAACCGAATTCCGGTTTTCTGCACTTCGCGGTAAGGCAAGAGCCAGACCAGCGACTCGTCGTGGAGGTCCACCACCTGAATCCGATTGCCCCAAGGGTCGCGAAAATCGCAGCGGAAAGGGGGCAGCAAGTCCAGGCCGTATTTTCTCGACACCTTCTCACGTACCTCTTCAACTTGAGCTTCGTCCCGGACCAGCAAGCCAAAATGCCGATGTCGGTCCGGTTGCTGCACGTCCACTTGAAAGAGGGCCAAAAACTGGTGTTCGCCCAGTTTGAAGAAGGCATCGCCTTCGCCTTGATCAAGTTGCTCGAGGTTGAAGACGTCGCGGTAAAACGCCACGGCTTTCTGGATGTCATTTACCTCTATGACCACGTGATTACAGCCGTAGACCTGAACCGCCATCGTGCGTTGCCTTTGTCTGGAAAAACGTGCCGCGGAAGGCCGTGGGCGCAAGGAACGGTTTAGGGTGGGGGGACGGCTGGGCCATCGCGACCAGCGGCGGACTGGGCGTGCTGATGCACAATGCGTTCAACGCCGCCTTTTCTGGCCGCGTCCACTTTGGTCAGGGTTTTGCGAGTTCCTGAAGCACCTGTGTCGCGGGGTAGTCCTTGTTATAAAGCGGTTGAAACGGTTCCTGGCGCCGGCTTTGGGCCAGCGTACCCGCATCCACGGCGTCAAAGCCGATCTGTTCGATGAGAGCACAGACGATCCGTTTGGCCGCGGGATCGTCGCCGCAGACGGGCAGCGCGATCCGATCCGGTGCGTCCGCCCGCTTGGAGCCATTGGCCAGTGTCTCAAAGTAAATGGTGTTAAACGCCTTAACCACCCGCGCATCCGGCAGTTCCGACGCGACGACGCTACTGGAAGTGCGTCCGTGCAACTCTTCGACGCTTGGGAATTCCGTGTAGGGATTAAGCGCGTCAATGACGATCTTGCCCGCGAATGCTGCCGGCCCGCCGGCCGCAGCGAACGCTGCTGCGCGCTTTGCCCATGGCACGGCGAGCAGGATCACCTCGCCGAAGGCAACCGTGTCGGCCGTGGTGGCGGCTTCCGCCTCAGGGCCAATTTCCGCGACGGTGGCGGTCAACGTCTCGGGTCCTTTGGAGTTGCTCAGGCGAACACGATGGCCCACGCGAACGAAGTGCTTGGCCGCGTTCTTACCGATGTTGCCTGACCCGAGAATGCCGATGTGGATGGAGCTGGGGTTCATAGAGAATGGGTGCTTTTTATGCTGGCGGCCGCGGGTTCCGCGTCAAGCAGAGAGCGGCGGAGGGTCCATTTTTCTGCCCGCCTTTAAAGCCAAACGCGGGGCGTGTGCCGCGCGAGGAAAAGCCGGCCTTTGTCGCGTCGTCGGGAGCAATGGCTGGCCCCTTGCCGGCAAACCCGAACTTAGGGCGTAACCGGGGGCGCGGGGGTTGGCGTGCTGCTCGCGGCCAGTTTCGTGCGCGCTTGCTCAACCTTTGCGGCGATGCCCTGGTTGTGCGGGTCAAGCGTCAACGCCTTCTGCCAAAGGGTCAAGGCCTGCGGCACGTTGCCGAGGGCCTGGTAAGCGTCACCAACGTGCTCATAAACAACCGCGTCCTCCGGTCGGATGACCTCAGCCGCATGAAGAAGCTCCGTCAATGCCTTGCCGTACTCGCCTTTCTTGTAAAAATACCATCCAAAACTGTCCAGGTAAGCCCCGTTGTTCGGCTCCAGCTGGAGGGCTTTCCGGATCATTTCACCGGCCTCGTCCAAGTGCTGGCCTTTATCCACCCACATGTAGCCCAGGTAATTGTAGGCCTGCGCAGCTTGGGAAGGATCGATTTCGATGGTCTTTTTGAGGAGCGCGGCCGCTTTGTCGGTCAGGCCGGCCTGTTCGGCCGCCACGGCATAGTTGAAGTAAAAACCGGCATCGAACGAGTCGCGACCGTCGGGATTCGATTCCTGCAGCGCGGACTCAAAAACCGGCAACGCTTCATCAAACCGCTTGGCCTGGCTTAATGCCACGGCCAGGGCATAGGTTACCTGCGGGATCGAGAACCGGCGCCTCGCGTCCGTCAGCAGGGCAATTGCTTCGTCGTTCTTGCGCAGTTGCAGCTGCATCTCTGCGGCACGGAGGTAGTTCTCCGGGTCGTTCGGGGCAAGCAAAAGCGCCTGCTGGTAATTGCCCAACGCACGTTCGCGGTCGCCGCTTTCCTCGTAAAGGCGGGCCAGAAACTCGTAGATCTCCGGCTTAAGCGGGTTTGTCTTAATCAACTCTTCCAGGGCGGCGATGGCTTCGTCGCGTTTACCCGTTTTCAGGAAGCTTTCCGCCAGTTTATACCGGACTTCGCCGCTGCCCCGGTTCAGTTCAAGCGCACGAAGGTACAGCGGGATGGCGGACGTCACCTGTCCGAGGGCAACGTAATCGTCCGCGGCATGGGTGACGGCTGGCGCATCCTCATGGGCGAGCGAAACGGCCTTCTGCAAGGAGGCCAGCACGGTGGAAAGTTTGTCCGTCGGGAACGTGCCGCCCTCGGGTCGGTAAAGGCGGATCGCCAGGTCAACCAGGCTAAGCCAGAAGTTAGGATTGCTGCTGTCGACCCGTTGCGCTTGCGCAAGCATCTGTTCTGCTTCGCGCCGCCGCTTGAGGGCCACATAAATATCGAACAACGTCTGGTAGCCCGCCACGTTGTCGGGAGCGGTTCGAACCGCCCCTTCAGCGTACCGGACTGCCAGATCCGGTTTATTCAGGTCTTTGAAGTAGAGCGAAGCAAGCGCGAGGTAGGCGGAAACCTCATCCGGTCTGGCTTTGACCAAATCCTTGAGGAGGTCAATGCCGGTGGCCACATCCCCACGTTTGGCATACTCCTGCGCCACTCGGACGGTCAGGGAAGGGTTGCTGCCGGCGTCAAGCTGCAAAGAGCTGGTGTAAGCCTGAAGGGCGGCTTCAAAATCGCCGTCGTCTTCCGCCACCAATCCCTCAATAAAAAAGGCCTCTGCCTGCGCTTTGCGTTCCAGCGCAGGTTGCAATTGTTGATCCGGCGCAGCCGGACGCTGATCCGAATAAAACAGGCCTTCCGCTCCGCGCACCCGTACCTTGGGCGTTGCCTTTTCCGACGGTGTGCCCGGCTTCTGCAAAGGGACAGCCGATAAATCCCCAAGTCCAGCCGCCAACAGCACGTACCCCACGCAGGAGAACAGCGCTAACTGCGCCGGCCTCGGACCCTTCATGCCTTTATTCTATAGGTCAGGACTTGTAGCGCAAACGCTTCTTGTGGCGATTCTCCTTCATGCGCTTGCGGCGTTTGTGTTTGGCAATCTTGGCTTTTCGACGTTTTTTCAGGGAACCCATAGGTAAATTAAGCAACAACCAGTCCTGGCCTTCCAGGCCAGCGGGGAGGTGAACACATAACTAATAAACCACTTTATTCAACGGATACTCGATAATGCCTTCCGCTCCCAGCCCCTTTAGCTGCGGTATGATTTCGCGGACTACCTTCTCGTCAATCACCGTTTCCAGCGCAACCCATTCGGGATGGGTCAGCGGCGCTACCGTCGGGTTGCGCAATGCCGGCAGCAATTCAAGGAACCGGCTCAGCTGTTCCCGGCGCAGATTCATTTTCAGGCCGACTTTGTTGCGCGCGTTGAGTGCTCCTTGCAAGAGGAGAATCAGCCGCTCGAGTTTTGTCCGTTTCCACCCGTCGGCCATCGCTTCGCGGTTGCCAATCACCAGAGGGAAAGATTCGGTGATCACCTCGAGAATTCTAAGTTTATTCGCCTTCAACGAGCCTCCCGTTTCGGTGATGTCTACAATGGCATCGACAAGCTCCGGTACTTTGACTTCGGTTGCACCCCAGCTGAACTCGACCCGTGCCTTTACGCCACGACGCTCAAGAAACTTCCGTGTTAACCCGACGGCCTCAGTGGCAATGCGTTTGCCTTCGAGGTCTTCGACGCTTTGAATGGGCGAGCTTTCGGGCACAACCAGCACCCAGCGCGTGGGACTGGAGGTCGCTTTGCTGTATTCCAACCGCGCAAGCACCTCAACGTCGGAACTGTTTTCCTCCAGCCAGTCCTTTCCCGTGATGCCCCCGTCCAGAAAGCCGCCTTCCACATAACGGCTGATCTCCTGTGCCCGCAGCAGGCGGATCTCCAGCTCGGGGTCGTCGATGGTAGGTTTGTACGAACGGCTGGTGCCGGTGATTTGATACCCGGCCTTCGCGAAAAGGTCCAAGGTCGCCTCGTGCAGGCTGCCAGAAGGTAATCCGAGACGTAGGCGATTGTCGGTCATGGCGAACAAAAAGGCCGCAAAGATAAACGTTAATCCGAATAGCCGCCACCACATTTTTCAGGACGACCACGCGGAGAAAACCCGGCCGAGACCTGGCCGGTCTGGCGCCCCGCATGGACCCGGGTTTAAGCGGAAGCACAGACCCACCCAGCCGGCGCAACGCCGAAAATAAAATCCGTTGCAGATTCCCTAATTCCTAATAGAGATTGATGTGAATGGTTGCAAGCGATCTTCCAGGCGTTGAGGAACTCCGGCTTTTGTCCGCCGGCTTTGAGGGTGTCAGCCCCGCGGAGGTGTTGCGGTGGGCCCAACAACGGTTCGGGGTTCGCGTGGCCATCGGCACCAGTTTTCAGTTGTCTGGCCTGGTTTTGCTGCACCAAGCTGCTACGGTCGGGCTTTCCCTGGAATGTTTCACCATCGACACGGACCTGTTGTTCCCGGAAAGCGTGGAACATCGGCTCGAAATCGAAAGGTTTTTTAAATTGAAAGTCGACGTTCTCCGGCCTGCCGCCTCCCCGGAAGAACAGGCCCGGGAGTTGGGCGCGGAACTCTGGCAGCGACAGCCCGACACCTGTTGTACCTTGCGCAAGGTAGTGCCGCTGCAAGAGAAGTTAAAACGGCTTGATGCCTGGATTACCGGGCTCCGCCGGGACCAGGGAGAAAGTCGGCACGGCGTGCAAATTTTGGAAAGTTACCTTTTTGATCCGTTGCGCGACCATTACGTGCTAAAAATAAACCCTTTGGCCAGCTGGACGCGGGACGACGTTTGGAAATACGTGCAAACACACCAGATACCCTACAACCGCCTGCTCGATCACGGCTACCGGAGCATTGGCTGCCGGCCGTGTACCCGACCGGCGGGTGAAGGTGGAAACGAGCGGGCGGGGCGGTGGACTGGCTTCGACAAGGCCGAATGTGGTTTGCACACTTTCATGAAAGCTCATGTCTGATCGTCTGTATCCACACCTCGACGCGCTCGAGCACCAGAGCGTGTACATTCTGCGCGAAGCCTACCGCAAATTCCGCAACCTGGGTCTTCTTTGGAGCGTAGGGAAAGATTCTTCGGTGCTGTTGTGGCTGCTTCGGAAAGCGTTTTTTGGGCACGTGCCCATTCCCTGTGTTCACGTGGACACCAGTTTCAAGCTTCCCGAGATGATCGTGTTCCGGGACCGATTGGCGTCGGAGTGGAAACTTGACTTGGTGGTGGGGCAGAACCGCGCCGCGTTGGCGGAGGGGCGTACCTTCCCGAACGGGCAAGTCACCCGGGTGGAGTGCTGCGGGTTGTTGAAGAAGGATGCTTTGCAGTCCGTGATCGAGGAGAAGGGTTATGATGCGGTGATCGTCGGCATTCGTCGGGACGAGGAAGGCACGCGGGCGAAGGAGCGGTATTTTTCGCCGCGAAACCAGAATTTTGAATGGGATTTCCGCGATCAGCCGCCGGAGCTGTGGGACCAGTTCAAGACGGACTACGAACCCGGCACCCACCTCCGGGTTCATCCGCTCCTGCACTGGACCGAGTTGAACGTCTGGGAGTACATCGACCGGGAAGGCATTCCGGTGGTTGACCTCTATTTTGCCCGCAACGGGTTCCGTTACCGCAGCCTCGGGTGCGCTCCCTGCACAAAACCGGTGGCCTCGACGGCACTTTCTGTTCGCGACATCATTGAGGAACTGCGCACCAGCACCACGGCGGAACGCAGCACCCGCGCGCAGGACCAGGAATCCGAAGACGCTTTTGAACGGCTTCGGGCGGGCGGCTACATGTAATGGCGTCAGGCTGGTGCATTTTTCTTTTAACCCTGGCTGATTGCTTGCACCCGTTGTGAACACCCTCAGCATTCCCAAGCCCTCCCTGGTGCCCGGTTTCGTCGGCGCTGAATCGCAACGCGCGCTCCGGGTGGTGATCGTTGGCCACGTGGACCACGGGAAATCAACCCTGGTTGGGCGGTTGCTCCACGACACGCATTCGCTGCCGGACGGCAAGCTGGAACAGATCCAGAACGTTTGTGCCCGTCGCGGTATGCCGTTCGAATGGGCGTTTCTGATGGACGCCTTGCAAGCGGAGCGCGACCAGAACATTACGATCGACGTCTCCCAGATCTGGTTTCGGTCGGCGGTGCGGCCTTATGTGATCATTGATGCGCCCGGTCACAAGGAATTCCTGAAAAACATGATCACCGGTGCGGCGACAGCCGATGCGGCTGTGCTTTTGATCGCCGCGAATGAAGGCGTGCAGGAACAAAGCCGGCGCCATGCCTACCTCCTGAGCATGCTGGGCGTGGCGCGGGTGATTGTTTTGGTCAACAAAATGGACCTGGTGGGCTACGCCGAAGCAACCTTTCAAGAGATCGAAACGCAGTACCGCGCCTTTCTGGAGCAGCTCGGGGTACACCCGTTGAAATTTATTCCGATCGCGGCACGACAGGGGGACAACGTCGTGCAGCGGGCAGAAGGGATGGGCTGGTACCAGGGAACAACCTTGCTGGAGGCGCTTGACCGGTTAGAGCCGGCTGGGGTTCCATCAGGCAAACCGCTTCGTTTTGTCGTGCAGGACGTCTACCGGTTTGACGAGCGGCGCATCATTGCGGGGCGGGTTGAATCCGGCATCGTCTCGCGGGGCGACCGGGTGCGTTTTGCACCGCAGGATAAGGAGGCGGTGGTTGCTTCCATCGTCCGCTGGCATGCTCCGGAGCAGCCTTCGGCCGGGGCGGGTGAGTCGGTCGGATTGATTCTTCAGGAACAGATTTTTGTCGAACGGGGCCAGGTGGCCGTTTCCGAAGCCAGTTCGATCATCGAAACCAACCGGTTCCGGGCTCGGGTTTTCTGGATGGGCCAACGCCCTTTGACGATTGGTCGCAATTACCGGTTGAAGCTCCTGACCCAGGAGGCGGATTGTGCGGTGGTCTCCATTGATCGGGTGATTGATGCCAGCACCCTGGAGGCCTCTTCCCACATCCGCCGCACCGTCGCCAAGAACGAAGTGGCGGAGCTCACCCTGCAAACACGCGGGGTGATCGCGATGGACAACTACGACGTCAACCCGATCACCGGCCGATTTGTGCTCGTGGACGAAAAGGATGTGGCGGGTGGCGGCATCATTTTCGGGGGCCGTTACGTCGATCGTGCCCAGGTGCGCAGCCACAACATTTTCTGGTCGGACGGCGCCATCACGGCACGGGCCCGGCGGGAGCGCAACGGGCACGCGCCGTTGGTGATCTGGATGACGGGGCTGTCCGGCGCTGGCAAATCAACCCTGGCACGCCTGCTCGAGCGTGAGTTGTTCGATCGACTGATGCAGGTGTACGTGTTGGACGGCGACAATGTGCGTTACGGCTTGAATTCGAACCTTGGTTTTACGCCGGGCGACCGGGAGGAGAACATTCGCCGGGTCGCGGAGGTGGCCAAGCTGATGGCCGACGCGGGATTCGTGGTGATCACGTCCTTCATTTCGCCGTACCGCGAAGATCGAAAGCGGGCCCGCCAGCTCGTCGAGGCCGGCCAGGTTGGTTTCATGGAGGTGCACGTGGCAGCTGCGCTCGCCGTCTGCGAAAAACGGGACCCGAAGAATCTCTACCAAAAAGCGCGAGCCGGCGAGATCAGTGGATTCACCGGGATCGACGCCCCTTATGAAGCGCCGGTGGCGCCCGACCTGGAGCTGCCCACCGATGAATTGGCCATAGATACCTGCATGGAACGGCTGTTGGCGGCCGTTTTGCCGCGGCTACGTTTGGGGCTTGCTGAATACCAGATTTAAGTTGCTCAGGTTGAACTCTTAACGGCTTCAGGAATAGTTTCCGAGCCATGACGAAAGCCAACCGGAGCCGATTGCCGTCACGTTGGGCAGGCTTTTGCCTAAGCGTGGCCATGCAGGTGAGCGTGGCGCGGGCGGAAGGTCCTGTCCCGACGCTTTTGCCCGAGCGGCCTGAATCCATCCTGCCAACCTGGACACGGCACCTGGACGGTGCCCTCTACAGTGTGGCGTGGACGTCGGACAGCCACGAGATGGCCGTTGGGGGGCACGGCACCATCTGGCGGTACCGTTGTCCCGAGTTTTACGAAGAGGCCCAGCTTCGGGCCGACCAGGGGGATGTCTCCGGGCTGGCTTTTTCACCTGGCAACGTTGCGCTCGTCTCGGGCGGGCGTGACGGGATCATCCGTTTCTGGGTCGAGGGTAAGATCAGCCGGCAATTCACCCAGGGATCCTGGGTTTTGGACCTCGGCTGGGAGCCCAGGAGTGGAACCCTGGCGGCGATCGACGAATCGGGTTTGGTCAAATTTTGGGGCCGTAATGGCGCCCAAGAAGCCTCGATTCAACTGAACGGGAACGGCTTGGCCCTGGACTGGTCGCCCCTGGGCGGCTACCTGGCGGTTTCAACCGGCCAGGATGGTTCGAGCGTGGCCGAGATTGAAGCTGCGCAAGCCCGCATTCGCTGGCAGCGCCAGGACGTGCCGCCGGACTACCATCCGCCTTTCGGGTATGGTCGTGATGAGGTCAACGGCGTCGCGTTCTCACCGGACGGCCAACTGATCGCCAGCACCCATCAAGACGGCCGGTTATTGATCTGGCGGGCTGACAACGGTCAGAAGGTTGCGGCTGTCCAAGTGCACGGTCAAGGGGTGGCCGGAGCCCGCCGGGTGGCGTGGTCGCCCGATCAACGGTGGATTTGTTCCTGCGGGGAGGACGGAACGGTGAACTTGGTACCCTATCCCAAGCTGGATGGTCGCTTGCAACTTCTCGCCGAGAACCGCCCGGTCTGGTCGGTTCGCTTCTCGCCCGACGGCAAGTACCTGGCGGCGGTGGGAGACGGCGGGGAGGTCTGGGTTTGGGAGGTGCCGCCGGCGGAAGAAGCCTCCGGGGGCTCGCCGCTCGCGCAAAGCCCGCGCCACCACCTTACGCTTTCGCCAAGCACCACCATTCCCAGGATCGGTCACCGGCAGACGCCTGCTCCCACCGCCAGAAAGCATTGGTGGTTCTGGTAGGATGGCGCTGGCACCTTAGCGCTATGGGCAAGGCAAGGTGGTGTCGCAACGTGCACTGCAAGCCGCCGCCGGCCTGGTCTGCAAGGATCAGGCTGCTTCGGACTTGGCTTCCAACCACTCACAAAACTCTTTGTAAATCGCGTCGTTGATCTCGGTCAGGCGAAATTGAATTTTGTCCAGGTACTGGTGCAGGCCCAATTTCAAGATTTCCCCGATCGTGATGAACGACAAGTCGGCCAGCAGTTTGCCCGACAGCCGGTCCGCTTCCACGCTGTAGCCGTAGCCGGTCCTTTCCAAGCCGGTAATGCGATGCAAAGAGGCGTTCAGCATGTCCACGCAGAACCGGATCGAGCGCGGAAAAGTTTGGTCTTTGGCCAGAAATTCCGCCACTTTCCAGGGAGCAACCTGACCACGGTAATGTTTTCGGTAAGGTTCAAGGGCGCTGCAGGACCGCAGCAAGGCGAGCCACTGAATCGTGTCGACTGTGCCTCCGACCATCTCACCGTGCGGAAGCAGGATATGGTACTTGATGTCGAGGATGCGCGAGGTTCGGTCCGCCCGCTCCAAAAACTTGCCGCACTGAATAAAATCCCAACCTTCATCGTGCGACATGGTGGCGTCCGCCGTGCCTTGAAACAGTTGGCACCCTTCCAGCACCCACTGGAAAAATTCATGGCTGCTTGAGCGGAAACGCTCTTTGGCATTACCGGAACGAAAACTGAGGTAGACACGGTTCAGCTGTTCCCACATCTCCGTCGAAATTTGTTCCCGGACCGTCCGTGCGTTTTCGCGCGCCAGACTAAAACAAGAAAAAATCGAGTTCGGGTTGCGCCGTTCGAAGGTGACAAAATCCACGACGGATTCCCCGGTCAGTTCCGGGTAAAGCTTTTTGAACAACGTCGTGTCCTCGAGCGAATAGATGATTGACGCCCAGTGTTGCTGGCTATCGACGTTGTTCATCATGTGGGCATCGAGCATCAACTGAAGGTTGACATCGAGCATGCGGGCATTGTTCTCAGCCCGTTCCACGTAGCGGCTCAACCAGTAAAGGGCGTCAGCGACTCGCGAGAGCATGGTGCAAAGATAGTTCAGCCATAGATCGTTTTCCGGCCGTTGGGCAGGGGTGCCTTATTCACTCAACACCCAGGTGTCCTTGCTGCCCCCGCCTTGGGACGAATTGACCACGAGGGATCCCTTGCGCAGGGCTACCCGGGTCAGGCCGCCAGGGATGATGGTGGTTTTCTCCCCATAAAGGATGTAAGGCCGCAGGTCGATGTGCCGGCCCTCAATCCGTCCGTTGCACACGGAAGGCGATCGGGACAAACGGATCACCGGTTGGGCTACATAGTTGCGCGGATTCTGACAAATGGCGTCTGCGAACGCGGCCCGTTCCTTGGCAGAGGCTTGGGGCCCCATGAGCATGCCATAACCGCCGCTCTCGTTGGCCGATTTAACGACCATTTCTTCCAAGTGTTCAAGGATGTAGGCGCGATCTTTGTCAAAAAACGACAGGTAGGTCTGCACGTTCGGCAGAATTGGATCTTCCCCAAGGTAATACCGGATCATCTGCGGAACGAAGTAGTAGGTCACCTTATCGTCCGCCACACCTGTGCCGAGGGCATTGACCAGGCTGACGTTGCCTTTCCGGTAAACGTCCACGATGCCCGCCACCCCCAGGACTGAGTCTTTCCGGAATACTTGCGGGTCAAGAAAATCGTCGTCGATGCGCCGGTAAATCACGTCGACCTTCTCGAGACCGCGGGTCGTTTTCATCCACACGTGGTCGTTCTGCACCAGCAAGTCTGCCCCGACTACAATCTCAATGCCCATCGTGCGAGCCAGAAACGAGTGTTCGAAGTATGCGGAGTTGTAGGTGCCTGGCGTCAACAACACGACAGTCGGTTCAGCCTTGGCGTGCGGCGCCACGTAACGCAGCAGGTTCAAAAGGTCCGGGCAATAATTGTCCACCGGCCGCACGGAGTGCCGCGCGAACAGGTTAGGAAAAACGCGTTTCATGGCCTGCCGGTTTTCCAACAGGTAGGATACACCCGAGGGGCAGCGTCCGTTGTCCTCCAGCACCAGGTACTGGCCGGCATCATCTCGGATCAGGTCGGTGCCACAAATGTGGATGTAAATGTTCTTCGGTACCGTCAGACCGATGAGTTCTGGCCGAAAATGAACAGCGCTCTGCACAATTTCAGCCGGGATGATTTTGTCGTGAACAATTTTCTGATCGTGGTAAATGTCCTGTAGAAAAAGGTTCAGGGCCGTGATGCGCTGGGTTAAGCCCCGCTCAATCACGTCCCACTCCGCGGCAGGGATGATCCGCGGGATCAGGTCGAACGGAAAGATCCGTTCGGTCCCTTCCTGGTCCGAATACACCGTGAACGTGATGCCCTGCGCGAGAAAGGAATTGTCAGCAACAGTTCGCCTGCGGTCGATTTCATCCAGAGTGATTTCGCTAAATCGCTCATAAAGCCGCCGGTAGTGGGATCGGACCGTCGCACCGCCTTCGAACATCTCATCAAAAAATGGGCCCAACTCGTACTGATTGAACAAATCACCCATGGGAAAACGCCAATATTGCGCTTAACTTTCTGGAAAAAGCAAGTCTTGGGCCTGTGGGCCTCCGGATTCATCCCATTTTGAAACCAGAGCATTTTTGGTGTAAAATAAAGTCCAATGACAGGACTCAGTTTTCTCCTCTTTTTCGGGACGCTGGCGCTCTCGCTGTGGGCGACGTGGAGGGTGCGAGCCGCTTACGGGAAGTACAGTCAGGTGCCGGCCTCCGTGAACCTGACCGGTGCCGAAGTGGCCTACCGGATTTTGGCCCGGGCAGGCATCGGTGATGTGCAAATTGCAGAGAGCAACCAGCCGATGGGGGATCATTATGATCCGATCCACAAACAGTTGGTGTTGTCTTCAGCGAACTTTCGGGGAACGTCGACGGCGGCTTTGGGGGTAGCGGCTCATGAATGCGGCCATGCTTTGCAACACCAGGCCGCCTATGCGCCGCTGAGCTGGCGCCTGGCGTCAACCAACATGGTAGGGTTTGCGAACATGGCAGTCGGAATTTTGCCGATTTTCGGCATCCTGACCGGGCTGCTGCGGCCCATGTTGCTGATTTTGTGCCTGGGCTGGGGTGTGATCATGCTGTTTAACCTGATCACGCTTCCGGTTGAGTACGACGCTTCGGCCCGGGCCAAGCGCGTGCTTCGCGAGATGGGCTTTGTGCAGAACGCAAACGAAGCCGCTGCCGTTAACCGCGTGCTGGACGCAGCAGCGCTTACCTACGTGGCAGCGTTTATCACCTCCTTGGGTTACCTCTTGTATTACCTGCTTCCGTTATTAGGCGGCAGCCGCAGGGATTAACCCCTGCTTTTTGGCGCTGCCGGGTTCGGACCGGCCGTCATCCGTTTGGAAAACGCCCCGGCCAACCGCCCGGGCGTTTTTGCGCAATCGGCCGGCGAGGGGGGTTGCGACCACCGGCCCTGCCGTGAACGAGATAGACGAAACGAATCAGCTTGTGCGACACTGCATCACTGTGCCGGATCGTGTGAACCGGAGGCGAAGGAGAGCCAAGGATGCCGAATCAACCGCGCAAGCGCCGCCAGACGAGACGAAAGACGATGCAAAAGGCTGCCGAACAAACGTTCCAGGACCCCGCGCTTTACGTTAACCGGGAGTTGAGTTGGCTGGAGTTCAATCAGCGGGTCTTGGAAGAGGCGCAAAACGCGGCCAACCCGTTGCTGGAACGCCTGAAGTTTCTTTCGATCGTGAGCTCGAACCTCGACGAGTTTTTCGAGGTGCGAGTGGCTGGATTGAAGCAACAACGCGAGAGTAATTTGAGCCAGACGGGGCCGGACGGCATGAGCCCCAGTGAACAACTCACCGCGATCTCCAAGCGTGTCCGTAAAATGCTGGAAGACCAGTACCGGCTTTGGAATGAAGACCTGGTGCCTGCGCTTGAGCAGCAGAACGTGTTTTTTCTTCACTGGAACGAGCTGAACAAGGAAGAAAAACAGTATTACACCAACTATTTTGAGGCTTCCGTCTACCCGGTCTTGACGCCGTTGGCCGTCGACCCGGTGCACCCGTTTCCCAATTTGCTCAACAAGAGCCTTAATGTGGCGGTTGAGCTGGAAGGCAAAGACCTTAGCACGAACCTGGCGGTGGTCCAGGTGCCCCGCATCCTGCCCCGACTGCTGCCCTATAAGGCAGGCGAAAGCGGCACTTACCGCTACATTTTCATCGGCAACCTGATCCAGGCGCACGTGGGATCGCTCTTTCACGGCATCAACGTCCGAGGCGCCTACCAGTTTCGTACCACCCGCAACAGTGACCTTTACCTGGATGAGGAGGAAGCCGATAACCTCCTTAAAGCCATTGAGGCCGAACTACGGAAGCGAAGCCGCGGCGATGCGGTGCGCCTGGAAGTCCAGAGTGATTGTCCCACGCACATTTCCGACCAGCTTTTGCAAACCTTTGGGCTGAGCGGAGCTGACCTTTTCCGGGTGGATGGCCCTGTAAATTTCCTGCGATTGATGCCCGTTATCAGCCAGGTGGATCGTCCGGAACTGAAATTTAAACCGTTCGTGCCGCATTTGGTCACCGCGACCAGCGACCACGAAGACATTTTTTCCCAGATTCGGCGGCATTCCATTCTGCTCCATCACCCTTACGACAGCTTCCAGAGCGTTCTGGATTTTATCGAGCAGGCGGCAGAAGATCCCGCAGTGCTTGCCATCAAGCACACGCTTTACCGTACCAGCGGTGATTCCCCGATTGCGGCCTCGTTGGCGGAAGCGGCTCAAACCGGTAAGCAGGTCACCGTGGTTATCGAATTGAAGGCGCGGTTCGACGAAGCTGCCAACATCAAATGGGCCCGGACCTTGCAAGAGGCCGGCGTTCACGTCGTTTTCGGCATTGTCGGACTGAAGACCCACGCAAAGCTGGCCCTCGTGGTACGAAAAGAGGAAGACGGGATTCGCCGCTACCTGCACCTGGGCACCGGCAATTACCACCCTTCCACCGCAAAACTTTACACCGACCTCGGGTTGCTCACGTGCGACCCTGTTCTCACCAACGACTGCGCGGAACTCTTCAATTGGTTAACCGGGGTCGCCGTGTTTCCGGAGTTGCAAAAGATCCGGGCGGCTCCGAAGGCCCTGCATGATTTCGTTGTCACCCGCATCGACCGCGAGACGGCCCACGCCCAGGCGGGCAAACCGGCGTCGATCTTTGCCAAAATCAATTCGCTTGTGGACACAGACGTGATCCACGCCCTTTATCGTGCCTCACAGGCAGGGGTGCGCATCCGTTTGCTGGTGCGGGGGGTTTGCTGCCTTCGCAGCCAGATCCCGGGCGTGAGCGAGAACATCCGGGTACGAAGCTTGGTCGGCCGTTTCCTGGAACACAGCCGGATCTACCGTTTTGAGAATGCGGAACAGCCGGAGGTGTTTCTCGCCAGCGCCGACTGGATGCCGCGCAATTTCTTCCGGCGCGTGGAAACCTGTTTTCCGGTTGATGACCCGGAC
Source organism: Chthoniobacterales bacterium (assembly GCA_036401335.1). Taxonomy (GTDB): domain Bacteria; phylum Verrucomicrobiota; class Verrucomicrobiia; order Chthoniobacterales; family JAFAMB01; genus DASWVC01. The sequence goes on along the minus strand of DASWVC010000265.1, from coordinate 6,710 downwards.
CTGCGTGAGCAGGTGGACCAAATCCTCGAGATTTATTGGCGCGACAGCGTGAAGGCACGCGAACAGGGCCCGGGTTTGGCGTACGTACGCACGATGCCGGATGGAGAGCCGGAGTTCGACGCCCAAGCCTATTTCCTTGACCAGCTTTCGAAACGGAAGCGGCCTGAGCTGGAAGGCAAGCCCATGCTGATCAAAACCACTCCGAAAAGCTGGGATCACGAGGCGGCCGCCGGCCCCTTGACGTGACGGAGCCTCCGGTAGGGGAGCTTGTCCTCAAGCGCCCGGGGAAACGACCGCTTTTCCGTTCGGCCCTGCGGGGTAGGGAGCGTTTCGGAACGGACGGCGACCAGACGGGCCTGAAAGGGGTACGTGACCCGGCCGGACGGGCGCTTGAGGACAAGCTCCCCTACCGGGGCAGGTGCTCAAGGCAATACTCCTGACCGTCGCGGGCCACGCGAAATTCAAGCTCCGCCCCGTCCCGCTCCGACCGTTTACAAATTACGCACTGGTGCAAAGGGTCTTCGCTCGGGGCCGAGCGCGGCCCGAACTTGATCCGGCGTTTCTGCTGCTCGCGTCCAAGCTTGGATTGCCGGACCGCGGCCGGTCCGAAAAAGAGCAGGTAATTAAGCAGGCAGACCACAATTGCGACTTTTACCATGAGTGGTCCGGTGACAAATGAGAACAGGATCGGGGCGAGGCTCAGCAACGCCACCCATTTTACCCGGACCGGGATGACCAGCAGCACATAGATTTGCAGGTTGGGGTAAAGCGAAGCAAAGGCAAAGAAAAGCGACATGTTGATAAAGAAGGGGGTGTCGTTGCCCCGGCTTTGCCCGGCGCCCAGGAAAAAGGCGGCGGCGGTAACGCACACCATGCCGAGCACGTAATACAAGGTGAGCCGGAACGGGCCCCAAGCCTGCTCGAGCGCATCGCCGATCCAGACCATAAACCAGAGGTAAAAAAACAGAAAAATTGGCTGCATGCCCGGGTTGGCGTACCGAAACAGAATGTCCGGGATGAAAATGTAGGAAACCAGGCGCCAAACCTCGCCGTGAAGCACGTAGGCGGGTTCCAGGGTCAGAAGCCGGATGTAATCCGGGCGGAACAGGTGAAGGATGTAGACCAGCCCGTTCAGCAGGGCGATCATCGGAATAAGGCGGGGAATCGCGAGAAACCCAATGCGTGATTCAAGCCAGGAAATCCAGGACATACGAAACGATCAAGGGGAAATTGCAGGTGCGACAATCTGCCTGGTGCACGCACCGCACGGGTCGACTTCAACGGGCCACGCACGGGCGGTCGAGCCGCAGGTTTCAGGCGCCAATCTGGGTGCGGTATTCTTCAGGTCCCTTAAGGGAAGAAAGTTCTGCCGGATCGGCGATCTGCAGCTTGAAAAGCCAGCCGACGCCGTAAGGGTCGTTGTTTACCAGGGCCGGCGTTTCTTCAAGGGCTTCGTTGAGTTCCACGACCTTTCCGGCCAGCGGGCAATAGATGTCGCTTGCCGCTTTCACAGACTCCACGATGGCCGCAGCCTGGCGGGCGGAAAACGTGGTGCCGATCTTGGGCAACTCCACGAACACGATGTCGGTAAGCTCGGCTTGCGCGTGGTCCGTGATTCCCACCGTGGCAGCGTCGCCTTCGACACGGACCCATTCATGTGTCTCGGCGTATTTCAGGTCGTCGGGGACTAACATGGCCTTTTGTATAACGGTTTTTTCTCGACAGTCGCGGGAAATCTTCGGCCGCGAATTTCGAGTTCCAGCGGTTGGCCAGGCTTTGCCCAGGGCGCCTGAACGTAGCCCAGGCCGATTCCGGCGTTTAATGATGGGGAAAGCGTGCCGCTGGTCAGCTCTCCAACCTTGTTACTGGCGGCATGCAAGGCGTAATGCGCGCGGGGTGGTGGCGCTTTATCGGTGAGACGGACCGCGACCAACCGTTCCTGGATGCCGGCGGCAAGTTCCGCCAAAAGCGCGTCGCGGCCGCGGAACTCGCCTTTATTCAGATCGACGAACGCCTTGAGGCCGGCGGCCAGGGGGCTGCGGGCAGGCGAAAGGTCAGCCCCGTTTAGCGGGTAGCAAGCTTCCAGGCGTAACGTGTCGCGCGCTCCCAGACCGCAGGGAATCAGGCCCAGAGGAGCGCCGGCTGCAAGCAGTTCGCGCCAGACCTTGACTCCCTGCTCAGCCGGGAAGAACGCCTCGAAGCCGTCCTCGCCGGTGTACCCGGTGCGAGCGACCCACACGGAAGTGCCGAAAAGGGGCCGCTGCGCCATTCGGTTCCGGGCGGGCAGCACGCCCCACGTGGCAAACAGCTCAACGGACCGCGGTCCTTGCACGGCCACGGCCGCGTATTGGTCGCTCTCGTTGCGCAACTCCACTCCGGGCACCAAGGCTTCCCTGAGCGCCTGGTCATCTGCCTCGATCAGAGCGGCATTCACGACCAGCAAGTAGGATTGCGCGGCGACTCGATAGATGATCAGGTCGTCAAGCACACCGCCTTTCTCGTTGAGCAAAAAAGTGTACTGGCCCTCGCCGACCACGAGTTTCTCCACGTTGTTGGCCAGTTGAGCGTTTAACCACGCCGTCGCCCGAGGCCCTTCCACGACGAGTTCTCCCATGTGCGAGATGTCGAAAATGCCGACTCGACTCCGCACGGCGAGGTGCTCGTGGGCAATGCCGCTGTAAAAAACCGGCATGTCCCATCCGCCAAACCCGATCACCTTGGCCCCAAGCTGGCGGTGTTCATCGAAGAGGGGAGTGCGCCGACCCGGTTCGGAATCCATGGGGACAATCAAAGGCGAACCATCAAAAGGTCAACCCGGGGGCGGTGGAAGAAGGTAACGGCGTGTCGGGGTGTCGGAGTAACGGGGTAGAAGAAGGGAGGAGAAACGAGGGGTCACGTGATAGGTCGCGCCCGGCAGAGGACCGCTGGCCCCCGATGCTGCCTTCCACCCCGACACCCCCACACCTTCTTTCCCGCCGAGGACGCGGAACACGGGATCAAGGCCGTCCAGTTGCTGAAAACGCCAAGTCGAATATGGTTTTCAGATGTTCAAGCCTGAAGCTTCTGCCACGGTGGACCGATTCCCAGCCGCCGAAACGTTTGTTGCGCGGCACATCGGGCCCACGGCCGGGGAGATGGGCGAGATGCTGGTCGCCATGGGTCGTGGTTCCTTGGACGAACTGGTTGATCAGGCGGTGCCGGAAAAGATCCGTTTGCGGCGTTCGCTTGACCTGCCCGCACCATTGTCGGAGCGGGCCGCGATGGGCGAGCTTAAAAGGTACGCGACGCAGAACCGGGTATGTAAGAGTTACCTCGGACTCGGCTACCATCCGACCGTGGTGCCGCCGGTTATTCAACGAACGATTTTTGAAAACCCCGGGTGGTACACCGCTTACACGCCGTACCAGGCCGAGGTTGCGCAAGGCCGGCTTGAAGCGTTGTTGAATTTTCAGACGATGGTGGCTGATCTTACCGGTCTGCCGATCTCAAATGCGTCGCTCCTCGACGAGGGTACAGCAGCGGCCGAGGCCATGAGTCTGGCGTTTGTGGTGCGGAGAAACCCTGCCGCCCGCACTTTTGTGGTTTCGACGGCCTGCCACCCGCAGACAATCAGCGTGGTGCAAACCAGGGCCGAGCCCCAGGGTTTGCGAGTCCTGGTGGCCGACCACCGGGAGCAGGTAAACGAACCGGACGTCTTTGGTTACCTGGTCCAATACCCGGCAACGGACGGCGCCGTGTTCGATTACCGCGATTTTGCGTCCGGCGCACACGCGCACGGCGCTTCCGTGATTGTTGCCGCCGACCTGCTCAGCCTAACGCTGCTCTGCCCTCCGGGCGAGTTCGAGGCCGACGTCTGCGTCGGGTCCACCCAGCGCTTTGGTGTGCCGATGGGGTTTGGGGGACCGCATGCCGCCTTTTTTGCGACCCGCACCGAGTACAAACGGCATTTGCCGGGCCGGTTGGTCGGTGTTTCCAAAGATTCCGCGGGCCGCACCGGTTACCGGTTGGCGCTGCAAACGCGCGAACAACACATCCGCCGCGACAAAGCCACCAGCAACATTTGCACGGCCCAAGTGCTCCTGGCCGTGATGGCGTCCATGTACGCAGTTTACCACGGCCCGGCAGGGCTAAGGGCCATTGGGCAACGCATCCACCGCCTTGCGGATGGCTTGGCTGCAACCTTGCGCAAACTCGGGTTGGAGGTTGATGAGGTGCCGCGGTTCGACACGGTGCACGTCAAGCTGGGCAGCAGGTTCCCGGGTGTGATCGAACGTGCTGAGAAGCAGGGGATCAACCTCCGCGTCTACCCGGACAATGCCGTCGGCATCTCCTTGAACGAAACCACTTCGATCGAGGACGTCCTTGAGTTGGTTAGTGTTCTGGTGCCGGAAGCAGAAGTTTCAGCTTCTGAGCTTGAGGAGGGCGAAGATTCGCTGCCGTCTACCCTGCATCGGCGCTCGACCTATCTTGCGCATGCCGTCTTCAATTCGCACCATACGGAGACGGAACTGCTCCGGTACATCAAGCGGCTCGAAGCGAAGGATCTGTCGTTAACGACGTCGATGATTCCGCTGGGGTCGTGCACCATGAAGCTAAACGCCGCTTCTGAACTCTATCCGGTATCCTGGCCCGAGTTTAGCGAGCTTCATCCGTTTGCGCCGGCCGACCAGGCCCGCGGCTACGGTCACCTGGTTCACGACCTTGAAGCCTGGCTGGCCGAAATTACCGGTTTTGCCGGAGCGAGCGTGCAGCCGAACGCCGGGTCCCAAGGCGAGTACGCCGGGTTGCTCGTGATCCGGGCCTTTCACCACGCGCAGGGGCAGCCTCAGCGCACGGTGTGCCTGATCCCAACGTCCGCCCACGGCACGAACCCTGCCTCTGCCGCAATGGCCGGCTTCGAGGTTGTTCCCGTGCTTTGCGACAAAGAAGGCAACATTGACTTGGCTGATCTAAGCCGGAAGGCGGAGGTTCATCGTGACCGCCTGGCCGCGCTGATGGTGACCTATCCCTCCACGCATGGCGTTTTCGAGGAAGGCATCGTCGAGATCTGCGACACCGTGCACCGCCATGGCGGTCAGGTTTACATGGATGGCGCCAACCTCAACGCGCAGGTCGGCCTTTGCCGGCCGGGAGATTTCGGGGCTGACGTTTGCCACCTGAACCTGCACAAGACATTCTGCATTCCACACGGCGGTGGCGGCCCCGGGGTTGGTCCGATCGGGGTGAAAGCGCACCTGGTTCCTTACTTGCCCGGGCATCCGACACTTGCGTCGAGAGGACCCCAGCAGATAGGCCCGATCACGGCGGCCCCGTACGGCAGCGCGAGCATCCTGCCGATCACCTGGATGTACATCCGCATGATGGGGCCGGCGGGCCTGACCCAGGCCAGCAAGGTTGCCATCGCCAACGCCAATTACATCGCGGCCCGGCTCCAACGGCATTACCCGATCCTGTACAAGGCCAGGAACGGGCTGGTCGCCCATGAGTGCATCATCGATTTGCGCCAGTTTAAACGGTCGGCCGGAATTGAGGTTGAGGACGTGGCCAAGCGCCTGATGGACTACGGCTTTCACGCGCCCACCATGTCGTGGCCTGTTCCCGGCACGATGATGGTTGAACCTACCGAAAGCGAAGACAAGGCGGAACTTGACCGCTTTTGTGACGCCATGATCGCTGTTTACGGCGAAATCCGTGCCATCGAAACCGGGGAGGCGGACCGGGCCGACAACGTGCTCAAACGTGCACCCCACACGGCGGAGGACCTGCTCTCGGACCAATGGGATCGTGCCTACTCCCGCGCTTCGGCCGCTTACCCGTTGCCCTGGACGCGTCACCACAAGTTCTGGCCGGCCATCGGCCGGATCGACAACGTGTACGGCGACCGTAATCTGTTCTGCACCTGTGCGCCCGTGGAGGAGTTCGCTGCCGAAGCGATCGAGTGAGCGATCGCCCGACCGTGGGGTGTGTGGCCGATCGTAAACGCGTCATGGCGAGAACGGCACCCTGGAGGCTTCTGCCATGAGGATCATCGATCGGTACGTAAGCGGCGAAATTCTGGGCGCCATCATCTGGGCGGTGAGCGTGCTTAGCCTCATGCTTGTCCTGGGCAACGCCATGCGTGAGTTGCTTAACGTGCTGCTCAGTCACCAGTTGCCGTTGAGCTACGTGTTCAGTTTCCTAGGCTACCTGCTCCCCTTCTCCATGATCTACTCGATTCCATGGGGTGTGCTTGTGGCGGTGCTGCTGGTGTTCGGCAAACTTTCGTCCGACAACGAGCTTGTCGCGCTGCGTGCAAACGGCGTCAGCATCCTGCGGATCTGCCTGCCGGTGTTTTCGATCGCCGGAATCGCCCTGGGCGTTTGCCTCTGGATCAACCTCTACGCCGCACCCATCGCGCAGGTGCAGCTGAAATCAGCCGTGTTCAACCTGGCTTCCACCGACCCGCTCGCGCTTTTCGGCAACGACGAAGTGATCGACCAGTTTCCGAACCGCAGGATCTACGTGGGCCGCAAGAACGGCGCCGTGCTGGAAGATTTGCACATCTTTGAGCTCAACGCGCAACAAATGCCGATTCGCGTTGTGTATGCGCGCCGCGGTCAGCTTGAGGTCGACAAAGAGCATGAGCGCATCCTGTTGCACATCTATGACGCACGTTATGAAGAACGCGATCCCGCCGCCCCGAACGACCTGAAGCGGATGCGTTACGGCAT
>DASWVC010000264.1:0-2955 GCA_036401335.1 Chthoniobacterales bacterium | reverse complement strand
ACCCTCGCCCAAACCGGGCAAGTTCTTCCTCAAGGGGTTTGAGTGCGTGGACACCGAGGAAGCGGGTGCGTCCGGTCAGGCCACCGATGTGCCCCACGGCAACGGGACTGTCCCGCACGCCGCGCCGGTGGCCGACTGGACACCGGGCAGGCGGGAAGAGCTTTCCGGCGACGTGGGCCGCGCGTGGCCGAACGATCACCAAGGCACGCGGTTTTTCCTGGCGAAGTTGAAGGACGGCAGGCAGGTGCAGACCAAAGATCCGCTCCTGGGCGAACGACTCCTCGCGCTGACCGGCCAGCCCGTGCGGGCGTTGGTCGAGTGCTCGGCCAAGCCGGGCAAGTTCTACCTGATCGCGTTCGGCAAGGAACCCGAGGCCCCCGCAGCGGTGGAGACCCCGCAACCGCCGCCCCCTGCCCTGCCCTCGGGGAACGTGACCGAAACCCCCACGACGGAACGCGTGGCCCGCCGCAAGGCGGCCAAAGCCAAGCACGAGGCGAAAGCGCCGATCACGGAACCGGGCGACGCCATCCCGAGGGATTAAAGGTCCGGATGAATCAAGGCCGTGCGGGTCATTTCCGCTCGCACGGCCTACCTACCTACCTAACCACCAACTCACTTTTTCCGCTGCCATGAGCACCACCACCTTAGACGCCAAATCCGCCCGAACCAAACCCGCCAAATGCACCCCGCCTTTGAACTGCTCCCGATCCCGCTCAAGCACCTTGTTGAGCACAACGGCCACTCTCGCGACGGTGCCAGGCCAGTGCGCCGTTAGGTTGAACCTTCGCTCGCTCTCACCCTTATCTGACGGGCCGCGATCCCAAAATGAGGATGTCTACCAATCTCCTGGCGCTTTGCGGCCAGTCCGGACTGGTTGCGACATTGGCCACGCCGACAAGCGCCCGAAGCAGATCGATTGCATCAAGGTCTTCCCGTAGGTCGCCGCTTTCGATGGCGCGTTTGACCAGAGCGCGAATCGTCCCCCAGATTTGACCGTGAGAAGCCTCGATGAGTTTTTGAGGATCTCCCACCAGGGCATTAAGGACGGGCGCTATGATTTGCTTCTCAACGATAAAGTCGACGAACAACATCATCCAGGCCCGGAGTGCTTCGACTGGCGGTAAGGTTTCTGCAAACTCCTGCCCTGCCTTGGCCAATTTCTCTACGACGGCGTTGTACACCGCCTTCAAAAGTTCCTCTCGCGAGGGAAAATGGCGGTAGAGCGTCCCCGGCCCTACGCCGGCCTGTTTGGCAATGTCGTCGAGGCTGGCATTGGCCCCTGATTTCGTAAATGCCTCCTTGGCTACCGCAAGGATGCGCTCGCGATTTTGTCGACCATCGGAACGCTGTTTTCGCTGGGTAGATGCCGGAAGTTTGGTCGTCATTTTAGAAAATTCTTGCAAACGGAGCCTATCTCCGTTTAAATAAACAAACGGAGATAGGCTCCGACTATGCCGATTCCTCAGGTTTCTGTAAGGTCGGGGCCCACAGAAAATGCTAAGCAAAAGGAGTATAACCATGCGTGTTTTTGTAACCGGAGCCACCGGATTTATTGGCAGTCGCGTTGTGAAGGAACTGATTGCGGGAGGGCATAAGGTGCAAGGTTTGGCGCGCACAGATCACGGCGCTAAGGCACTTGCCGCGGCGGGGGCCGACATGCAGCGGGGAACCCTCCAAGATATTGAAATCTTAAGAAGCAGCGCCGCCGCTTCGGATGCAGTCATTCACTGCGGATTCAACCATGATTTTGCCAACTTCCTGGAGAATTTCCAAATCGATAAACACGCCATTGAGGCAATGGGCTCTGCACTTGTCGGTTCGGATCGGCCGCTCATCGTTTCGGCCGGGTTGGCAGGATTGGCCCGACCTGGCCAGCCGGCGACCGAAGAAAGTGTCTTGCCGGCGGATTTCCCTTTCCCGCGCGTTTCGGAACAAACCGCGCTTTCCTTGGTACCGAAGGGGGTTCGCGCGGCGGTGATGCGCCTTCCACAGGTTCATAACACCGTCAAGCAAGGACTCTTCACGTATGCCATCGCGGCGGCGCGTGAGAAAGGCATGTCCGCCTACGTGGGCGATGGAACGAACCGCTGGGCGGCAGCGCATGTAGACGACGTTGCCCCTCTTTACCGGTTGGCGCTGGAGAAGCCTGAAGCGGGTGCCAAGTGGCACGCGGTTGCCGAAGAAGGTGTGCGGTTCAAGGAGGTTGCCGAAAGCATCGGCCGAGGCTTGAACGTGCCGGTGGTTTCCATCACTCCGGAAGAGGCTCCCGCCCATTTCGGATGGTGGGGCGGGTTCGCGGGCGGCGACCTTAGGGCCTCCAGCGCCCTCACGCGGCAGAAGCTCGGCTGGAATCCGACCGGGCCGGGACTGCTCGCCGATTTGCAACGAATGGACTACTCCCAACCGGTGTAGCTCAGACCATCCATGCGGTCCAGTTGCCCCACCAGCAACCGCGGACGTTCGGTTAGAAGCCGCAACCCGGCTCGCCCAGGCCCTCCACCTGGACATGGCCGACGGGTGGCAACCCACCGCCGATCACTTCTTTATGCGGGTCAAACGGGAGCAGACCCTGGAGGCGGTGGCAACCGCAACGGGCGCAAAGGAGGTTGTTTCCCTGTCCAAAATGAAGAAAGGTGAACTGGCCGCCGAAGCGGAAAAACGGCTGGCAGGCACCCGCTGGTTGCCCCACCTCCTCAAACCTTAACGATTCAATCGCGGGGGTGCGGCCCTGGGCTGCACCCCAATCCGATCCTATCAGGTACATCCTCGGGACCGTTAAAGTCGTCGAATGGGTCACCCTCGCCCTTGGGGGGTTAGGGCCGCTCGATCGCTCCTGCGCCCTCATAAGCGGCTCTGCTACCAGGTTGTTTTTCTGTTATTTAGGAGCCTGCTTAAGGCGGGACGTTGAGATCGGCAAGATAAGCAAGGCGGTGCTCAGGCCCAGCGCTCCGCCAA
>DASWVC010000263.1:0-16553 GCA_036401335.1 Chthoniobacterales bacterium | reverse complement strand
GAACAAAGCCGATTGCGCATTCTGCTGATTATGGGGTCGTCGGGGATCGTGGCATTACGTTGCAGACGGCAGGGCCGATATTACCTTAAGATCGAAGTGATTGAAGACGGTGAGAGAAAAAACGAAACCTTCTGCACATGGGCGGAAACGCTGGTCTTGGCCGGTGGTTCTCTGGTTGGTTTCAGGGGGGCAGGCGCTGGTCACCAACGTTCAGGCAATGGAGGGTCTTGCCTTTCCTTCCACATATCCATTTACCCAGGAGATTGCTGCTTTAGAACAAAGCGCCGCCCATGTTCCGCAACATCCGATCGTATTTTACGGCAGCTCTTCGATCCGGCTGTGGAAGAATTTAAGCCAGGATTTTCCAAATTACCCGGTGGTGAATTGCGGATTTGGGGGTTCGCGACTGACCGATTGTGTGGAGTACGTTACCCCGCTGGTTTTGCGCCTCAAGCCGGCTGCGGTGGTGATCTACGCAGGCGACAATGACTTGGCGCAGGGCAGACTGCCGGAACAAGCGCTGGGCTCCTTCGAACAGCTTTTCAGGGCCTTGCGGACGTACTCGGCACAAATGCCCATCGCTTTCATCAGCGTCAAACCAGCACCGGCTCGGGCCCAAAACCTGGCCAACATTCTCAGGTTCAATCGATTGGTGCAGGATTTTCTCCAACGGCAACCTCACACCCGGTTTATTGACGTTTGTCCTACGATGCTGGGGCCTGACCGTAAACCACTCCCCGGTCTGTTCGCGTCGGACCAGATTCACCTTAGCCCGGCCGGCTACCAGATCTTTCAGCGTAACGTGTCGGCCTTTTTGGCAAGCGAAGTGCCGCCAGGGTCAGGGCCCCGAGCCGAGGTTCACCCGTAGTTCTGCAAGGCGGAACGCGGTCGAGGGCCGCTGGGCAATCTTGCAATGTGAGGAGGCAATCCTTGAAGAGGGCACGACGGCGCACGCAAAAGTGCATTTACGAGCAAGCCTATAACGGTTAAACCTATGGGAACCGAAAGAACCCAAATGGTTGGCACGTTCCTTGCCTTTGTGGAGAGGAGCCGATGAAACGCTTTCTCGAATTGGATTTTTTGCGTGGCTTTTTGCTGTTGATGATGATCGTCAACCACTCGCCATCGCCCCTGCGCCGGTTTACGGATCAGCCGCTCGGGTTTTTTTCCACCGCCGAGGGCTTTGTCTTTGTTTCCGCGCTCCTCGCCGGGATGCTTTTCCAGCGGAGGTCGGAGAAGCTGGGGTTTGCCGCGGCAAAATCCGCGACAGTGACGCGGGCCTTCAAGATCTACCTGGCGCACCTTGGGACGCTTGTGTTTGCTTTCCTGGTAGGAGGCATCTTTCTGGTCCAGCTTCCCGGGCTTCGCAACCTGTTGAACGAGTATTGGAAAAACCCGGCGGCGGCTGCGATGGCCTCGCTGGCTCTTCTGTTTCAGCCTCCTTTGATGGACATCCTGCCGATGTACATCGTGTTTTCATTTTTGACCCCGCTCGTTTTCTGGACGGCTCAACGCCAGGGTTGGCGGCTCGTCTTTGTGGTGAGTGCCGTGTGCTGGCTGCTGTCGCAATTCCAGATCCGGGACACGCTCCTTGCGCCGGCCAAGGGATTTTCATTCGTGGACCCAGGTCCGTTTGACCTTTTGTCGTGGCAGTTTCTCTGGGTCGGTGGGCTGATCTTTGGGAAATGCGTGCAGCAGAAACAAGCGGTGCGAATGCCGGTCGCGGGTGAGATCATTTTTCTCGTGCTTGGAATCGTCTTCCTGGTCTGGCGGTGGTCCTGCATTTACCTTAACGTCGACCCGAGCAGGGAGTACTGGTTTTTGAGCAAATGGCACCTCGGGCCGTTGCGCGTTTTGAATTTCTTTGTCGCTGCCTGGACGGTTTCGAAGGTGCTTCCCCGTCTGGTGCGGTGGGAGCGGCTGATCCACCCACTGACGCTTGTGGGTCAAAACATGCTGCCGGTCTTTGTGTTCCAACTTTGCCTGTCGTTGCTGCTGCTCGGATTCCTGACGCCAACCGGGCCTGGGCCGCGCACGACCACGTTTTGGGTGCTGCTGCAAATCGTTGCGGCGTTAGGGTATGCCTGGATTCTGGACCATTGGGCACGGGTGAAAGCAGAAGTACGCAACGGCTCCGGAGGCGTGTTGCCGGCGCATTGAAGGGTGCGTGCGCTGCTCCACGCACCTCGATGATCAGGAATGCTTGAAACGCCGAGATTTTCCTGGCCAACGCCAAGCAGCCTTCCTATCTTCCTGGCAGCGAAGTATGTCGTGGAAACGTGCGCAGGGCCATGCCGAATCGATGCTTACCAATCTGGGGGTTGGACCCAAGGTGAAAGGCAAAAGGGACCTCCGGGGAAAAAAACTGCTTTTGGTCGATGACGAAGCGAACCCGTACCGAACCATGTGTTTCGCTCTGGCAGCGAAGATGGTTAAAAGCCGGGGAGGTGACGTGGAAACGCGGGTACCGACGGCTGAGGAAGTTCCCCATGCAAAACTGCTCGGCGCTTCGCCGGCAAACCCCGCTTCCCGCGAGCGGATGAACTCAAGCCGGACGCCGCGAATCTGACACACCAGGAGCGGGCGAGCCGGCCAAGTGCCGCAGGCGCTCTCGACCTAAGTGGTAACAGCTCACAAAGGCAGGCGCGAAATCTTGCGGGCATCGAGCCAGCCAAGCGTTTACCACCTCAAGTGAGAATGCCCCAAAAGCATCAATCTCCAAGGGATTGGGCATGGGCCTTTCCGACACCTGGCCACAAAACACCTCCACAAATTCCTGACCCGTCGCTTCGGAAGCCGCCAATTTGCCGACCAGTTCGAGCCGGGCCGTCAACCCGAGTTCTTCACTTACTTCGCGAGTTGCACAGTCCGCATAAGTCTCACCGCAATCCACGTGGCCCGCAGCACTGGAATCCCAGCGGCCAGGGTACCGATCTTTCGCAAAAGAACGGCGTTGCAGGTAAAGTTCTCCCGCCGGGTTGAGGAGGAGGACGTGGACCGCCCGGTGCAGGTGTCGTTCCTGGTGCACCATGGCCCGGTTCAGCCCTCGCACCGGCCGGTCCTGCTCATCCACGACCTGGAGAGATTCGGTGGTGCCGTTTCCGTTGATGATTTTACGACCGAGCAAACCGGAAAGCCGCACCCACACCGGCAGCGACAACGCCTCTGCGCGGACGTCGGCCGCCAAACCTATCCGGTTCCAGGTTTCCTGAAGTTGCTCCACCCCATACCGTGTCGCCAACAATTTCCGAAGTTGTTTTCGACGTTGACTGAACCCCAGGCGCACCAGCCGTTCGAATTCCTCCGCATCGACCGGTTCCAGCTCCGTGCCTGTTTTCGGGGTCAGGAGAACCACCGCGGAGTCAACCCGTGGCTGGGGCACGAAGACCGAGGCCGGCAATGTCTTGATTTTGCGCACGTGCCACCGCCGTTGCAGGGCAACCGACAACGACCCATACGCTTTTTCTCCGGGCGGCGCCGCCATGCGCTCCGCCAACTCTTTCTGCACCGTCACCACCACCCGATCGAACGGACAAGGTTCGCGGGTGAAATGCAACAACAGGGTGGATGAGATGTAATAAGGCAGCATTCCAACCAACTTCACCGGACGCTGCGCAAAAAAGCGGCGTGGATCATAGTCCAGGGCATCTCCCGCAACCACTTCAAACCCTGCCCCGGCGAATTTGGCCTGCAGGTACGCGGCGTACGCAGCGTCTTTTTCCAGTAAAGTTGCCGACACGTGCGCATCGGCCAACTGTTTTGTCAGCGCCCCGAGCCCGGGACCGATCTCCACCACATGCTCACCGGGAGAAAGCTCCAGGCGTTGCACGATCCATGCTGCCACGTTCTGATCGTGCAAAAAGTTCTGGCCCAAGGACTTAAGCGGAGCAGCACCCAACCCTTCCAGCGTTGACATGATTTCGGAGAGCGTCACCCTGGCCTCCTCCCCGTCGAAGTGGTTGTACGCACGTTCTTCGCCGCTTTCCTCCACTTACTCACAAGCTGTCCACAACGCTAACGGCGTGATCCCCGGCCTTGATCGACGGGGACCGACCCCTTTTTCCGTCGGAACGTCTTCAACATGCCGCGCGCCTCAGCGAGAGTTTTTCCTTCGATAAAAAAGCCGATCGCAGCCCGGCCGATGGCATAAGTCCCACCGGCCGCAATGCCGCCGGACACCACATTGCCCCAACCCGGAAGAATCTTGACCGCGGCCCGGGCCCCTTCACGAAAGACCATGCCCAAGCCGATGTTGGAACCCAGGGCGGCACAAAACTCAGCCGCGGAACGCAGGCTCAGTTCACGACCTCCCAGGTACATCACCCCGGAAACCATCGCCAGTTGCAACCCGGTAAGGATGGGAAAGTCGGCCAGCGGAATGGGTTGAGCCCCGACTGCCGCAGCTACGGCGCTGATGGACCGCACCAAGCGTTGTGCGGTGGCGCGCTGCACGGAACCGACGCGGAAAAGGCGGGCCAAGTCCACCTGCGCATCTTCGGGCAACTCTCGCACGAGCAACTCAGCCAAAGCGTCAATGTTCTCCCGGTCATCGCGTTCGGTGTCGAGGGTTCCATCCTGCCGAAAACGGGCAAAGCTGCTCACGGCGATGGCCCGAACAAAGTTGGGGCGGAACTGAGCTTGCCCGTCTAACCACGCCCGCAATTGCAGGAGCCGCTCCGAGCGTTTGGAAGGGTCGAGGTGCTTCGGCAGGTCGAGAATGCCGATCATCGGCACCGCCGTTTCGTAACGGGTCCGGCAAAGTTCCACCACGCGGCTGGCCTGTTCGCACTCCAGGGCCAAGTCAAAGTCACTCGTGCCATCCGCTAAAAAAAGCAGGAGGTCCGGTTTTTCCTCACCCAAAGCTGATTCAAGTTCCCTCCACGAATGGCTGGTGTCCGTTAGACGCCGTCCGTCCAGAAGCCGGAAACCACCGACTCCGCGGTGATGAAACAGCCGCCACGCACTGGGGCCATCGAGGTGAGAAATGTCCAATTGCGAATTGACCAAAGCCGAAAAGAGCCGTTCAGCCGGAGCTTTGGGCTGACCAAGCAGTACGAGACGTGCGGGCCGCTGGGCCAAAAAGATCTGCTTGACCGGACTGAGCTCCTCGGTCACCACCTTCTGGAGGGGACCGGGGAGCCGTCGCACCAACGTTTCCAATCGCTCGTAAAGGTGCAATATCGTGTTTGGACTCATGGCTGCAAGGAGATCGCGTCAATGTCCGCCGGGTGGTGCGTTATAACCGGCTTTTCTCTCGATTCAGGAGTTGATCCTGTCGCTGAGGCACCTCGTAAAATCAAACGGATGCAGCCCGGGGTTGTGATCCTGGCCACCCTAAACCACCCAACGCTCAGGACAAGTGTTCCAGAAGAAGGTCCAGGTGATCTCCGGGACTGACCTTCCGCAGGATCGCTGCCACTTTCTGGTCGCGGCCGACCACGAAAGTAGTCCGTTCCGTGCCCAGGTAAGTCTTGCCGTCTGAATTTTTTTCCACCCAGACACCGTAGTCTTCGACCATGCGATGGTCCGGATCGCTCAGGAGCGGAAACGGCAGCCCGTACTTCTGGATAAACTGCTCATGGCTTTCAGCGGAGTCAACGCTCACGCCAAAGAGCTCAGCCTTGGACTGCACCTCTTGCCAGGAATCCCGCAGATCGCACGCCTGCTTGGTGCACCCTGGCGTGTCATCTTTTGGGTAGAAGTACAACACCACGACCTCACCCCGAAAATCCGTAAGTTTGACCGTTTTTCCGGCCCCATAAATTCCGCCGACGGCCGAGGTTTCAAAGTAAGGCGCCGGGTCACCAACATTCAGGTCCATAGGCAATGCCTGAAGCTGTCACCGGTTAAGGGATTGCGCAATCCACTTCACCGCACCTTGCCCCGCGACCGTCCCCGTCACCAGGCACCCTTGCAGCAGGTAGCCGCCCGTCGGCGCGTCCCAGCCGATCATCTCGCCGGCACAGAACAGACCCGGGTGTTTTTTCAGCATCAAATTATCGTCGAGCTCGCTCCAGGCCACGCCCCCGGCCGAGGAGATGGCTTCCGCCAAGGGCCGCGGACGATCCAACCGCAAACGGCAACGCTTGACCGTTTTGACCAAGTCCGCGGACGTTTTTGGGCCCGCAACTTCCTGGATCAGCGTCGCGGCCGCCGTGCTCAGGTTCCAGCTTTTCTGGGCGGTTTCCGTCAGGTTATCGCCAGCTTTCAGTTTTTGACGGAGTTCAGAAACCGTAAAATCAGGTTTAAAATCGATAAACACCTCCGGGTCCTGCCGCAGTTCTTGGGACAGGGCGTACAGGGCGCCTCCCTCCAGCCCGTAACGCGTTATCAGCAACTCTCCCCGCACCGTTCGCCCGCACCCCGTTACCGCCAGGTTTTTTAGCGGTTTACCATCGGCAACGGCCAGAAAATTTTCAGACCATGGGTATTCCCACCCAACATTGGAAGGCACAAAGTCGTCCACTCGGATGCCCATGGTTCTAAATTCGCTTACCCAATTTCCATCTGAACCGGTTTGGGGCCAAGATCCGCCGCCCAGGGCAAAGACCACGATGTCGCAAGTGATCAGCGAGAACTGGTCGCCCCGCTGAAACACCAGATCGAAAGGTTGTTTGCCGATAAGGTGGTGAAAGCGGTGGCTGGTCTGGAAATCGCACCCCAACCCATCCAGGCGTTCCAGCCACAATTCCAGAACGGCCGGCGCCCGCAAGGTACGGGGAAAAACCCGGCCACTGGTGCCGACAAACGTATTAACCCCCAGCCCGGCGTACCACTCCAGCGCGGTGGCCGGAGTAAAATGCTTTAGCAGCTTCTCCCACCGTTTAGGCTCGTCGTAACGGGTATAAAATCTCTCGAAGGCTTCCGAATGCGTCAGGTTGAGCCCTCCCCGGCCCGCCACCAGGAGTTTGCGGCCCAACGACGGCTTCTGCTCAAAGATTCGCGTCTGCAGGCCTGCCGTGGCCAACAACTCCGCTGCGCGCAACCCGGCCGGGCCCGCGCCAATGACTGCCGCAACGGCTTGTTTCACTTGCTTAGTTCCAACATCCGAAGAATGGGCCGTTCAGCCCGTTGTCGGACCGTTTCCTCGAGGATGATCTCCGGTTGAAGCTTTTGAAGGGCGTCGCGCAATTTTTCGAGGGTATTTCGCTTCATGTAGCGGCAATCCGCGCAGGAACACCGATCCGTGGGGCCGGCAATAAACGTTTTGCCGGGCACTTCCTTACGCAACCGGTGAAGCATGCCCGACTCCGTTACGATGATGAAAGCATCTGCCGGAGACTGGCGGCAATAGCCGACCATCTTTTCGGTCGAGCACACCTCATCGGCCAGCATCCGCACCGCCGAAATGCATTCGGGATGCGCAACGACCGGAGCGTCGGGGTATTGTTCCCGAATTCGGTTGATGCTGTTGCTGGTGAACTCCACGTGGACGTAGCAGGATCCTTTCCACAAATCCATTTTACGACCAGTCTGCTGCATCACCCAGGCCCCAAGGTTTTGATCCGGCACGAACAACACGTTACGATCGAGCGGCACGCTTTCCACGATCCGGACCGCGTTGCCGCTTGTGCAGATGACATCCGCCAGGGCCTTAACCCCGGCGCTGCAATTGATGTACGCCACCACGTAATAATTCCGGTCGGCGTGCCGTTGGAGAAAAGCCGCCAGGGCCGGGGCCGGGCACGAATCGGCGAGGGAGCAGCCGGCGTCCAAATCTGGCAAAACCACCGTTTTGGACGGGTTTACAATCTTAGCCGTCTCTGCCATGAAGTGCACGCCGCAGAACGCAATGACGTCGGCGTCCGCGGCCTTCGCCCGATAACTTAAGCCGAGTGAATCGCCCACATAGTCGGCGACGTCCTGAATTTCCGGAGTTTGGTAATTGTGGGCGAGGATCACGGCGTTCCGTTGCGTCTTGAGGGCGCGGATCTCCTCAGCCAGATCGTAACCTTCTTTCAAGGCAACCATTTTTTGTATGTCCTTACTCTTTTCACCACCATCGGAGGCCAAGCGAAAGGGTTAAGCCACATCTTCTCGCTTTGCCCCGGAGCGTTCTGCGCCTGCCCGCTTGCAGGTGTAAACCACCTTGTCTTCGACGACGCCAGGGGGCCATTTATTTACGTTGCAACAAGATCAACGATGCACCGGACCGTTTTGTTGTCTCTTTGAGACTGCGTCCCGCCGTTTTCAAAGTTCTCATTTCTAAGCCGATTCGTCTGCAACAGAAATAGCAATCACAAACTGAGGGCCGGAGCTAAAGGACCAGCCGATAACGGATGCGACCGGCGGAGCGCCTCGGATGCAGGCAAGCACGGCCAGCCACGAAATGAGGGCGCACATGCTGGTGGTCAGGGCGAGAACCGGAAAACATCCACCGTTTCCCCAGGTTGAGCAACCTGGCCAGGCTCGAGTCGGACGAGGGCATTCGCCTGGCTAAGGGCAAACAACGCGTGGGATTCCTGCCGTCCGGAAAGGCGTACCCTGCCGTTTTGGCATCGCACCCGCACGTAGTGTGGACGGTCGCCATCATTCCGAAGGGTCTCGTCGGTGACGGCCGGGATGGCGCCATCGTCCACCGCCGTGCAACCCGCCAACCGGAGAAGGGCCGGTCGGACAAAGCGCAGAAAGGTCACGAAGGCAGACACCGGGTTGCCCGGCAGGCCGAAAACGAGCGACGGGCCCAATTTGCCAAAAAGGAACGGTTTGCCGGGACGCAAAGCCACCCTCCAGAGGTCGAGGGATGCCCCGAGCTCGCGCAACGTCGGTTTCACAAGGTCGTGGTCACCCACGGAGACGCCGCCCGCGACCACAATGACGTCTGCGCCTTGCGCTTGCGCAAACGCTTCCCGGTGGACGGAAGGTTCGTCCGGGATAATCGGCAGCACCCGGGGAAGTCCCCCGGCCCGGCGCACCAGATCGGCCAGCATCACGCGATTGGACTCGTGGATTTCACCGGGGCGAAGCGCCTCGTCAGCTGGCCGCAACTCGCTCCCGGTGGCGATGATGGACACCGTCGGGCGCCGCCAGACGCTGATTTGGGCATAACCCTGGGTCGCCAGCAAGCCAAGTTGAGGTGCCCGCAACACGGTGCCAGCCGCAATCATGCGCTGGCCTCGCGCCAGGTCATCGCCGCAACGACGAACGTTTTCTCCGGGCTGGAGGTGGGCCTGGGCCACAATAACGTCCCCGTCCCTGGTACAATCCTCCTGCATGAGTACCGCATCGGCTCCGTCCGGCAACGGCGCACCGGTAAAAATGCGCAGGGCGTGCCCGGGTGTGAGCACCTGAGCGGTGTCAAGGCCGGCGGCTTGCGTCCCTTGGACCTGAAACCGGCTGGCGCCGGTTACCTCTTCGGACCGGACTGCATAACCATCCACACTGGAGTTGTCGAACCCGGGCAAGGGAATTCTGGCGTGAAAATCTGCGGCCGCAACGCGGTCCCCTGCTGCCCAGAGCTCGCAAGGTTCTTCCCGGACGGGCACCGCGCCGACCGCCGCGAGAATGCGGTCGCGCGCTTCGGCTTCGGAGAAAAGGGTAGCCATGGGCTTATTGCGAGATGATCGGCTCCTGAATTTCGGCTTGTACGGGCAGGTCCCGGCTGGAATGTCCCACGCGCAAGAGGTAACGGCCCGGTTCCAAACGCCACGCGTGACGTTTAATGTCGTAGAAGCACAAGTCCTGATCTTTGACCATGAGGGTAACCGTTTGTTGCTGATCAGGTTCAAGGGTGACTTTTGCAAACGCTTTCAATTCTTTCGGCGGCCGGTCCACTTCACGACCGGGAGGGGTCACGTACAATTGGACCACCTCGCTGCCGGCGTGCTCGCCGGAATTGGTCACGCGGCAGCTCACCTCCCAGGCCGGCCCAGCCGGGACCCGGTTCACGGTCAGATCGGCGTAGCTGAACTTCGTGTAGGACAGTCCGTACCCAAACGGGTACAACGGTTCCGTACGGCTTTGGTCGTAGCCGCGGTAACCCACGTAAACACCTTCCCGGTACGCCACATGGCTGCCGTGGTCCGACGACGGGTAATTTCGCATGGCTGGGTTATCCGTAGCGTTCCGATCGAAGCTGATCGGCAAGCGGCCGGACGGATTGACCTGGCCCGTCAAGATTTCGGCGATTGCCGTGCCGCCTTCCTGGCCGGGGTACCATGCCTCGAGAAAAGCCGGGGCGTCGGCGATCCATGGCTGCGCATTGGCGGCACCCCCGCTGAACAAGACGACCACCGTGCGGGGATTAAGTTTTTCGACCTTTGCGATCAGGTCATCCTGGTTGTCGGGAAGGTCGAACGTTCGGTCGGACCCCTCGCCTTCGGTGGCGTTACTAAAACCAACGCAGAGGACGGCAGCATCGTAAGTGGCTACCTCCGCCGGCACGTCGATTGGCGCAAGCGCAAACTGGGCGACCGCGCCCCCGGCCCGGTTCCGGTATTCCACCTTGAGGGCGTAGCGTCTTCCCGCCTGGAGCGTCTGGATTTGCGAGGCCGTATGCGACCCGTGGTCCTCCCAATCGTTGATGACCAACTGACCGTCGAGGTAAACGCGCATGGCATCGTCGGAGCGTGCACGCAGGAGGTGCTGGCCGTCCTGGGCCGGCACAAAGAACCCGGTCCAGCGAATGCTGAAGGCCGAGACCAAACGGTGGGGAAACGGGCCATTGTCGTTCCAGGCAAAATCGACGTGTGCATCCGTCCGAACCTGGGCTGGCGGGCCGCGAAACTCGTCATTGTCGAAATATTCTCCCCGCAATCCCGGCACCAACTGCTGCCGATCGTCGAGGCACACAAACCGTGAAGTCCCGAAACTGCCCGCTCCGACTCCGAAAGCGTCGACTTTGGCTCCAGGTCCAAGGGCAGCCCGAAGGCCATCGCAAACGCTCACCGCATGGGGCGGATTCACGTAGGAGCTGCCCCCACCTGTTGGCACCCCGGGATGGGCAGCCGGGCCGAGCACCGCAACAGACCGGACGCGGGCAGGGTCGAGCGGCAAAGTGCCGGCTGTGTTCTTCAGCAGGACGACCCCCTCACGGGCGACGGCCAGCGCCGTCCGTTCGCTGGCCGGGTCGCGTTCGGGGATCGAAGCGTCCCGTTGCGGACGTTCAAAGAAACCCATGCGAATCAGCGAGCTCAACACCCGGACAATCTTCTCGTTGAGTTGCCGGACCGATAGCTTGCCCGAGCGCAGCAACGGCACCAAGTGCGCCTGGTCAAAATGCTCGCCGGACGGCATTTCCAGATCGATGCCGTTGCGGAACGCCGGGATCACGCTGTGGGTAGCCGACCAATCCGACATCAGAATGCCCCGGAAACCCCACTCTTCACGGAGCATCCGCCGGTCAAGCCACGCGTTCTCCGTGCAAAAAACGCCGTTGAGCCGGTTGTATGCGTCCATCACCGCGCCGACGTGTGCCTCTTTCACGGCTGCCTCGAAAGCCGGCAGGTAAAGCTCCCGAAGGGTGCGCTCGTCGACCCCGGCGCTGATCGACATGCGGTTAAACTCCTGGTTGTTGACGGCGAAATGTTTGGCCGTCGCCATCACGCCCTGGCTCTGCACCCCTTCGATGAAGGGTACCACCATGCGGGCGGCAAGGAAGGGGTCTTCCCCCGACAGGTACTCAAAGTTGCGCCCGTTCACCGGGATGCGGTGCAGGTTGAGGCCTGGAGCCAACAGGATGTGAACACCCCGGGCACGACAATCCCGACCCATGGCCACACCTTCCGCCCGGGCCAGCTCCGGGTTCCAGCTCGCCGCCAGCGCCGCACCCGCCGGGTAGCGGGTGCTCGCCTCGTCCTGACGCACACCCAGCGGTCCATCGGACATCTTTATTTCCGGAATTCCCAGCCGCGGGATGCCTCGGATGTACATGGACCGCACGCCCCCGAGGTAATCGGCTTTTTCGCCCAGGGTCATCTGCGCGGCCAACTGGCGGGCCCGCTCCTCCGGTCCCGGACCGGGACCTGCTTTTGCACCGGGGCATGAAGCGAACCACAGCAGCAGGCAAGCCGGCCAATACCCGGAGCAGAGCAGGCGGCCAAAAAGCAGGATCATCGCCCGTTAATCCCCGATGCGTTCACGGCCGGGGTTCGCCGCCGCTCGCTTCCTGCTCAGGTGAAACGTTCAGAAGTGCCGTTGCTTTGCGTTGGTACTCTTCGCGACGTCGCATGAGCTCCAACCCGGTCTCGTAAGCATCGGCTACCGCGTCGGGGATGTCGCCATTATTGATGTTCAACATAGTCGGCAGCGCGGCCATCACAAACCGGTCTAAAAGCGTCACGGGATCGCTGGTTTCCATGGTCGAGCACCTTAGCCGGTAACCTTCACATTGCCACCGGTGGACGGAAGAACGTGTCGACCTGTCGGTGTAACGGGGTTCGGGGTGAAAAACGCAGGGGCTGGTGGAAAAGATCACCAGCGAGGATCAGACGGCAAGGAACTGGCGGGCGGCTTCGGCGGTTGCCCCGTCATGCACGATGGCCATCAACGCTTTGGTCATGCCCGAGGGGTTCGCGTGTTGAACCACGTTCCGTCCATAAACAATCCCGGCTGTCCCCTGGCCGATCAATTGCTCGGTTCGCCGCAAGACCTCGAAATCATCGGCCCGGCCGCCGCCGCGCACCAGCACAGGCACGCGGGCCACCTCCACCACGCGGTGGTAATCGAGGGGGTCGTCGGTCGGGTCGGCTTTGATGATGTCTGCGCCGAGTTCGACGGCTTGGCGAACCAGCGGCAGGATTTTGTTCAGGTCGCCATCGACCATGTAGCCGCCTGCCTGAGCGTTTGGCTGGAAGACCAGGGGCTCGATCATGAGCGGCATCCCGTACCGGTCGCAATCCGGCTTGAGCCGGAGGATGTTCTGGATGCACTGATCGGTTACCTCCGGCTGCTCGGGAATTTGGAAGAGGTTGACCACGACGCAGGCCGCGTCGAGGCAAATGGCTTGCTCGGCTGCGCGATCGATCATGCGGCTGAAAAGCATGCGCGGCAGGGAACGGCCATAAACATTTGCCACATCCGTCCGCAGCACCAAGGCCGGCTTTTCTTTTCCGGGAATCCGCTGAAGCACCTCGGCTTGGCCAACCGTCAACTGAATGGCATCCGGGTTAGCCGCAACCAAAGTCTCGACCGATTGCGGAAGATTTTCGATGCCTCCGAGGAAAGCGGGCTCATTAAAAAAGCCATGGTCGACCGCAACATCAAAGCAGCGTCGGGATCGGGCGTTAAAGAGGCGGTTGAGGCGGTAGAGTTTCATGCGGGGATCTGAGGCGTGTACATTTAAAGAGGCCCGCGCAGAGTGAGGACCCGCGGGACTCGGGCAGGGCAACGTCCGACGTTTGCGCCTGCCTTTCAATCGCTTGCGTTTCCCCTTCTAAAACTGACCGTTGGCCACTCTCAGCCAGGTCGGCAACCCTTCGCACGTCCGGTGACAAAGGGGCCATGGCAAGTCCGGCCTGCGAGTCGTCTCCACCGGGT
The DNA here is from genome assembly GCA_036401335.1 of Chthoniobacterales bacterium. Taxonomy (GTDB): domain Bacteria; phylum Verrucomicrobiota; class Verrucomicrobiia; order Chthoniobacterales; family JAFAMB01; genus DASWVC01. The sequence goes on along the minus strand of DASWVC010000263.1, from coordinate 3,077 downwards.
CAACACCGTCCAGCAACCGCCTTTTCAGCGTGCATTAGCCCGACTAAACACCGTATTCCTATCCTGTAGGTATGAAAAACACTAAAATTATCGTTTATGGCGTTCTGTTCGCGTGGTCTTCGACTTTTGTGGGCATGGTAACGCCCCATCCGCTTCACCCGCCCTTATTGCTTTCCCGTCAGCCCAGCACTGCACCGGCTACCTTAGGCTACGTGTTGCCGCGGCCCCCTCAGGCTGGAACGGCCTACGTTCTGCCGCGCCCCCCCGGACGGCCGGACCGCCGGGCCTAACTTCCCCCGTCCGTCGAGCTGGTGCTGGCCTGGACCATGTACCAGCCTTCGGCGAGCTTTCGCCAGTTGCCGACGCTCATGCCGTGAATGCGGCTGCGCGGAAAGTAAGCCGTCCAATATTCCACCGTGATGGCGGTCTGGGCGTCCACGAACCTCGTTTCGAGGCGTTCGAGGACCCCACGAGGCGTCTGTTCCAGGGAAGGGTAATCGCGCTCGATGTGGCCCCTTACCTCGGCCCAGCCCGTCCACACGGTTCCGTCCACCACATAGACGAGCAGCGGAGAGTGCCAGAACGCGGCCATGTAGCCGTCGAAATCCCGGGCATTCGCCGCCTCGTACTGCCGAGCAATCTTTGCGGCAATCACTTGGGCGTCATCCTGCTGCACCGGGGTGGCATGGACAACACCGGAAGGGGGCAGTTCAGCAGCCGACCCAGCATGAATCGCCGCCGCGATCACCACAAATGCGAGGTTTTTTAACATTATTAGCGTGACTGCGCTAAATCGTAAACCTTGCCGGGTTATTTAGCTATAGTTTTAAGAATTGCAGGTTCCTGTGATTTCTAGAATTTACCCCGGCTGGGCCGCCTGCGGTGCCTTTGTGCGCGTCCTAAAGGTGTCGGCATGGCGACAGCTTCCGCGCGGAATGGCCCTTCCGCTTTTGACAGCGGACTGCTTGCCGCCACGAGGGTTCCCTGGTCCGTTAATCACCCCCACAACCCGACGGCAGGCAATTCCTGGCAGTTCGTCTCGTGAAAGCAATGACAACGGCGCCGAGCGCTATGCAATCCTGGGAGAAGCATGGGCAACGGATTTTAGCCGACAGCAATGGGGAGATGCTAAACCTCGCCCACGAAATTGCCTCCGCCCAGGTGCAAGTCATGACGCATTACAGCGATTTCTTTTTCAAGAATACGACCAACTTTGGCGCTTTATTTCTCGGTGCAGGCTGCAACGTGGCGTACGGTGACAGGGTGATCGGTTCCAATCACACCTGGCCGACGCTGCAGGCCGCGCTTTGGAAAGCATGCACGCGGACAGAGGGATGCTGGACGTCATCACGAAAGCGAGCCTGCGCACCCACGAAACCCTGCACCGCGTGGCGGGATCGAAAGCTGATGGCGCTTGCTGGACGCCAAGCGAAACTGGGCTGAGATGCCAATGCGCAATGCCCGACCCTGCGAAACCCATCGAACCCAAAAACGGGGTTTTCCGCCTTGATGGGTTGACGGCCCTCATCACCGGCGCTTCACGGGGTCTCGGTGCGGGATGCGCGCGTTTGCTTGCACGGCAGGGAGCACACGTGATCCTGGCGGCGCGAGGTGTTTCTGCGCTGGATGGTTTGCAGGCAGACATTCAGGGGGCCGGCGGATCAGCCGAGACCTGGGTGCTGGACGTCACTGATCAGCCGTCCGTGGCCAAACGCATCGGAAAACTTCCCCGGCTCGACATTCTGGTGAATAGCGCCGGGACCAACCGGCCACAAGCCTGTTTGGAGGTCGATGCGGAAAGCTTTGATTTCCTTTTCAACCTGAACGTACGGGCGTCTTTCTTTGTCGCTCAAGCGGCGGCACGGCGAATGATCGGGCTTGGACGGTCGGGTTCGATCGTCATGGTATCGTCTCAAGCCGGGCACGTTGGACTGCCGAATCGGGTGGTTTACTGCGGAACGAAATTTGCCCTTGAAGGGATCGTCAAAGTCATGGCCATTGAGCTGGCATCGCGAGGCATACGGGTGAACAGCGTCGCGCCGACCTTTGTGCAGACGCCAATGACCCAACCTTACTTGGAAGACAAAGCCTTTCGCGATTACGTGCAGCAAAACATCCCGTTGGGTCGAATGGCTTTCATCGACGAGGTCGCCTCGGCGATCTTGTACCTGGCAAGCCGGGAGGCGGCCATGGTGACAGGAACCAGCCTCTTGGTCGACGGGGGATGGACGGCAAAATAACGGATGGTTCGGGCGAACGAGGGTGCGGCTGAAAAACCTAAGTTCGCGCGTTGAGGGAGAAGCCGGCCGGTGTTTTGAGGCACCTGCCTGCATGGAGCGTCGGTGAACAAAAGCTTTTCAGCAAAATAAAAAACCTGGAAGATCTACCTACCGCACAACGCCACCATCGGTTGACCCCTGGTCCGCCGTTCGTCGCCAACGATTCAATCGGTTATGATCCCAAAAGCTTTTTTTCAGCCATTTGAAATCTCGATTGACGAGATCAAACAAGACGAAAGTCAAGCAACACCAAAATCGACGCCGAAAGCCCTGGCAAGGAACGAGCACCTTCTCAAGTGGGTCGACAAGGTGGCTGCCCTCACCCAACCGGACGCGATCCACTGGGTGGACGGCTCAAAAGAGGAATACGACGCCCTGTGCGCGCAGATGGTGGAAAGTGGCACCTTTATCAAGCTCAACCAGGACCTTTGGCCAGGTTGTTACTATGCCAAGTCCGACCCTCTCGACGTGGCGCGGGTGGAAGATCGCACGTACATTTGCTCCCTTTCCAAGGACAACGCAGGCCCGACCAACAATTGGGTTAACCCGTTCGAAATGCGCCAGAAACTCAAGGCGCTTTTCCGAGGCTGCATGCGGGGCCGCACCATGTACGTGCTGCCTTTTTCGATGGGGCCAATCGGCTCCCCCTTGTCACAAGTCGGCGTCCAACTGACCGACTCGTCTTATGCCGTGGTCAACATGCGCATCATGGCTCGCATCGGTCTGCCGGTTTTTAAGGAGATTGACGCGGAGTCCAAGCGCGTCGTCCCTTGTATTCACTCCGTCGGCGCGCCGCTC
>DASWVC010000262.1:0-14674 GCA_036401335.1 Chthoniobacterales bacterium | reverse complement strand
TGATCACCAACGGTGCGAGAATGATGAAGGCAACCTCGTAAAACATCCCGATACCGAAGATCATTCCGATGAGGATAACGGCGGCCGAACTTGTGCAGCAGCGTGCTGGCGATTTGGTGAGACGCACCGCAGTCCACCATCAGCCGGCCCAGCACGGCACCGAACACCACGATCAGCGCCAGGCTTCCAAGCGTGCTGCCGAAGCCCGTCTGGATCGTGGCCACGAGTTTCATCAGGCCAAGACCTTCCAGGACGCCAACGAAGAGGGAGGCCAGCAGCAAGGCCACCAGGCCATTGATTTTGTAACGGATGTTGAGCAGCAGCATGGGGCCGATCCCAGCAGCCATGATCACGATCTTCCAAAATCCGAGGTCGTTCATGTGGAGTTCCTTTTGCCGGTAGCGAGGGGGGAGGCGGTTCCGTCCGTGCTCTTCGCCGGGTGCGATTGCAGGCGCGCTGAAGTTGAAACGCTCCAATTTGTAAGTCAAGGTGGGAAGCAGTCGACGACTTGCAGGCAGGCTTTCAACCGCGCAGTTGGCAACCAGCGTCCCCCCTCGACGGCAACCTGACCCTTAACCCCGCTTCCTTTCCCATGAATTACCAGGCACTGGTCACCGAAGTTCTGGCCGAGAACCGGCGGGTTCTCGACGCGGTCAACCCCGACGAGGTTGAACGTTTCCTGCAGGAGATCCTCCAGGCGAAAGCGATTCATGTTTATGGCATGGGACGCATGCAGCTTTCGGTCCGAGCCTTTGCGATGCGGCTAAGGCACATGGGCATTGATACCTACGTGGTCTATGACACCACAAGCCCCCGGATCGGTCCCGGAGACCTGCTGATCGACCATTGTGCAGTGACCAACGTCGAACTCAACGTGATTCGGTTGGCGAAGGCAGCCGGCGCCAAAATCGCGGTACTGACCGCCCACCCGGAGAATGAGCACGGGCAATTGGCGGACCTTTGTGTGAGGATTCCCGGGCAGATTTTCGGCGGGCCACAGGAGGTGAACTCGATTCAGCCCATGGCTTCGTTGCTGGAGCAAGCCCTCTTCCTGTTCACCGACGTCGTCGTGATGCTGCTCATGGAGCGGAAAGGAGTTTCGGTGGAAGCGATGCAAAAAAGTCATACCAACCTGGAAGGCCTCCCGCATGCGTTCGCTTGATTTGCGACACCGGGTGGCTGGCGCGCGTCGCCACGAAGGGCATTAATTATGAACTCGACCGTTCCTCCGCCCAAAACCGCCAGCCTCGACCTGGAGATTAAAGACGCCCAGCTCATCTTCGGTGGCGTCTGGCGGGAGCTGGAGGGAGAGTTCGGCCGCAGCCGCCTGCGTTTCCCCAAGGAATTGATCCTGCTCGGCGGGGCGCCCGGCGCAGGCAAGGGCACTAATTCGGACTTCATCCGCAAGGTGCGTGGCATCGACGCTCCGTCCGTGGTGGTTTCTCAACTGCTTGACTCGCCGGAGGCGCGCGCCATCAAGGCCCGCGGCGGAATGGTCGGGGACCGGGAGGTGGTCAGCATCCTGTTCCGCAAGCTGCTGGAGCCGGATCAGCAGAACGGGGCGCTGCTCGACGGTTTCCCGCGGACGAAAGTACAGGTGGAGTGTCTCAAACTGCTTTTCGATGAAATGATTGCCCTGCGTCGTGAGTTTTCGGGCACCCCGGAGGTGGTTTACTTTAAGCAACCCATCTTCCACATCATGGTGCTGTTCGTCGACGAGGCGGAGAGCGTGGCGCGCCAGCTCAAGCGCGGGAGGCAGGTCATTGCTCACAACGAGGAGGTAGCCCGCTCGGGCGTGGGCGAACCGTGGGAGGAGCGCGCAACGGACTTCAGCGAGCAACTGGCGCGCAACCGCTACCGTGTCTTCAAGGAGCAGACCTACGACGCGCTGGTCTCCCTCAAGCAGATCTTCCATTACCACTTCATCAACGCCCAGGCGCCCATCCCTGAGGTGCAACGCAACATCGTCCGCGAGCTGGAGTACCAGAGCTCGCTGGAGCTGGACCCGCGCACCTTCGACCGGCTGCGGGGGCTGCCGCTGGCCAGCCAGATTGTCCGGCACGCCCGCCAGGACCTTGTCCGCCGACTGGACGGCTACGAGGTAGAGCAGCCGGAAATCTTCGGACGGGTCATCGAGTTCATTGAGGGCCAAATGATGCCCATCGTGGCCCGCCACGCCCTCTCCGGCCTGGCCCACATCAACTCCGAAGATCCGCTCTTCGAGCACCAAACTGCCTTGGCAATGCTCATCGACATTTTCTCCGAACGCGGTTTCCACGCGTCTGTGGACGTTACGCGGGTGACGCTGCCGCTGCGAGTCGACCTCCGCACCGGGGAAATCCATTCCCAGCAAAAATGCGTGTTTCGCTTCAGCGTACGTTTTAAAAGGGCGGAGATCCGCGGCTAAGTGCGGTTTCCACGCCGATCCCCCGTGCCCGCTAAGCCGGCACCTTCTTCCGCGGCGCGAGTTCCGCTGCCTGATCGAGCGCGACCAACAAGCTTGCCTCGTCGGCACGACCCGTGCCGGCAATGTCAAAGGCCGTGCCGTGATCGACCGACGTCCTGATTACCGGCAGCCCGACGGTGATGTTTACCCCGGCTTCGATGCCGAGCACTTTCACCGGCCCGTGACCCTGGTCGTGGTACATGGCCACCACGATGTCGAAGTCTCCGCGCCCGGCACGGAAAAACAGGGTGTCCGCCGGCAACGGGCCCTGCACATCCCAGCCACGGTTCTGGCAAGCCCGCACCGCCGGCTCTATCTTGGACTCCTCTTCGCCGTTCCCGAACAGGCCGTGTTCTCCCGCGTGCGGGTTGATCCCGCAAACCCCGATGCGCGGCTGGGCAATTCCGGCTCGGGTAAGCACGTCGTGCGCCCGGGTAATTGTGCGTTCCACCAGCCCAGGCTCGATCTTGGCGATGGCATCGATCAGGCCGATGTGCGTGGTCACGTGAATGACCTTCAGCTTCGGCGTTGAAAGCATCATGGAGACCTCCGGGGTGCCAGTCAGGTGGGCCAGCATTTCCGTGTGCCCGGGGAAGCGATGACCGCCTGCCTGCAGAGCTTCTTTGTTCAGAGGCGCCGTGCATATGGCATCAATCTCGCCAGACTGGGCCAAGGCGACGGCGCGCGCCAGGTACTGGTAAGCGGCGTCTCCACAAACCGCGAAGAGCCGGCCCCACGGCAACCCCTCCGGGATAAGCTTCAGGTCAATGCAATCGACCACGCCGGGTGTAAACCGGGCGGCGCTCGGCTGCTCAACGGCGTTAACCTCCAGTTCTGCGTGAACGATGCGGCCAGCTTCCCGGAGTCGCTGCGCATCGCCTATCACCAGTGGACGGCACCGACCGTAAAGATCGCCGTGCCCAAGGCTTTTCATGATGATTTCAGGCCCGACGCCAGCCGCGTCGCCCATGGTGATGCCAATGATGGGTGGTAGTAGGTTTGCGTTCATCGGGGTGCGTTAGGGTAGGATGTTGAAGGTGCAGCGGAACAGAGGGTGCGGAGCGCCGTGCGGCAGCGCGCCAAGGTCTTCGCGTCCCCAAAAGCCCCAGCCTTGGTGATGATCGGCAAGCCGGCAAGCCGGCCTTCCCCCCGCCCAAGGGGCACCCCGGGTTCAACTTCGCCAACAAGGCGGATTCCCAGCAGGCCCGCAGCATTAAGCACAGCTCGCGCCGTTTCGCCGCCGCTGCAGAACAAACCCGCGGCCTGTGAGGTGAGGGGAATGCTGAACTGTGCGAGCGCTTTGCTCAGCGCCGCGCCCTCGGCGGGATGCACTCCCTCGGTCGGGCCGATAACGACGGCGACGTCCTCCCCGGAATGAAGGGTTTCCTGCGCGCGCCGGCTGCTGGCTTGCCACTCTGCTCCGCCCGGGCCGCGGCGCAACGCCTCCGATGGCACCGTCACAACTGCCACGCCGTGTTCCCGGGCGAGGTACGCCACTTGCCCGTACGAAACTTCCGACCTGCTCCCAACGACAAACAGCAATTGTGCACGGTCTCCGGCCGCTTCTGCCGGCAAATGACGGTCCGGTCGAACCCGGGTTCCTCCTCCCTGATCGCTTCGCGGCCGCGCTGAAGTTTCAGCCGATCCGCGCCCTTGGCTCAAGCCGAATGCCGCCGGCAAGTGCCGCGCCAGTCCGGCAGAGCCGGCAAACGTGGGAACCGGATTAAGCCGGGCTGCAGCCTGAGCCACCACCCAGAGATCATCTTCGATCTCGGCGTCGCAGACGACGGCGTGAACGCCACGGGCCGAATGGTGGGCGAGGGCCGCCGCCACCTTCTTTTCACCGGCTCGAATGGTTTCCAGCGGAATGGCGCAGGCACTCAAACCGGCATGGGCCTGAAGAAGTGCCGGAACATCGGCCACCCCCGGGATCTCGGCGTGGCGCCAGACCTCCGTTTCCTCCAGCGGGACGCCCCGGACAAACATCCGGCCACCCCGCACCGTCCGGCCGGTGGCCGGGAATGCAGGGGCAACAACCGCCAGCCAGGGCGCGGCGCCCGCTGCACCCCGGCCCAGGCTAAGTTCGGCGTGAGCCTGGCGGGCAGCACCGATCTCAGCGGCAAAATGGCCGCGCAAAGTAGAATCAATCTTCTTATAAAGAACGCGCACTTTACCGCTGCCGCACAACCGGCGAACCGCCCTTGCCGTAGCCGCAACGGCAGCTTCGGGCCTTCGGCTTCGGGTGTCGGCATCAAAGGCGACTGCCTCCGCCGCCAACGCGTCGGCAGCAGCCGCTTCGCCCAAGATAACCACCGTGTCCAATCCCGCTGCAGTGCAGGCGACCCCGCAGTCCGCTGCGCCGGTCAGGTCATCGGCCACGATGACTATAAGCGGGTTCATGCCCATGGCTCAGTGCAAATAGGGCGGTGGCTCTGCCGCCGCTGGGTTCTCGGCTACCGACGGGTGCTCGCGAGAACCGATGCGGCCAGCCCACCATGCGGTGACAAACGGCACCACGATGGAAGTGACCACCACGCTGGCCGCCACCAGGACCGTAGCGGCTTTTGCGGCTTCCTGGTAGGCGGGATTGGCCGCGGCTACGATCGCGGGTACGGCGGCCGCATTGCCCGCCGAGGAAGCCGCCGCCAGACCGGCCACGCCGGTGCCGCCCGTCAGCCGGTCAGCCAGAAAGAGGGCTGTCCCGGTGACGGCAACCACCGCGAGTCCAAGGAAGATCCCGAGCAGGCCGGCCTGAATTACACGATTCAGGTTGAGCGTGCTCCCGAGCGCGAAAGCAAAGAACGGAATCAAGGGAGGCGCCGCGCGGCCAAAGTACGCGCGACAAGCCGGGTCCAGGTTACCTAGGGTGATCCCTACGAGCAGCGGCAGGATCCCCCCAAGCAGGGTCTGCCACGGGAAAGCTGACAAGCCGGCGACGCCCAAGGTGACCATGGTCAGAAATGGGCCACTCTCGATTGTCATCACCGAGTAGGCGCCCACGTCACGGGCCTGGCCGTACCTTCCCATCAGCGCCATGTAAAGGCCGCCGTTGGTGTCGTTCATCGCCGCAACTACCGCAAGGGTGGATAACCCCAGAAACGGGCCCGCTCCGATGGGTTTCTCCCCCAAAAGCCGCCCGAGCAGGACCCCGGTGATCATGCCGCACAAAATTTTGGTTGCCAGCAAGGTCCCGCCCTTTTTCAAGATGTAGGGCGTCGCGGTCAGGTCGATCGTTGTGCCCATGCACACGTAGAACACGGCCAGGATCGTAAGGGCCCCGTTGAAGAGCGCCTCGGTAAAGGAGCCGAAAAATTTTGCGGTGGAAGGCGCAAACGTGGCGATCACCGCGCCCGCCAACAGCGGAACAACCATGAGTCCACCGGGAACTCGCTCCGTAAAACGCAAAAGGGGCAGGTGAGCCATCCTGAGAGAATTCGTTCCGGGGTCTGGCTAACGTTCGACGCTCGCCGCGAATCGGCCTTGTTTGCCAGGCAGCCAATCACTCACGGGCCCTTGTCCGGTCTCGACAATGGTGCTCGGACGCGGCCCAGGAGGGGCGCCAGCCCTTCCAAGCCGTTTCGCACCCGGATTAGGGGCAATCCCTCAGGGCGGAATGATTGTCCTCAAGCGCCCCGGGAATGCCGGTTGGCCACGAACTGCCGGCACGATCGGAGGGCTTTTCCGGACTTCTGCCCAGCATCAGGTTTGGAGGTCTGCCGTCACGGAACGATGCCGTTGACGCCCTTGGGAAAGAAGCCTCCTTTGGACGCGTTAATCGCCCCGTAATCGATGTTCAGGACCTGACGGGGGGTGCGAGCAAACGCCAATGCATTGGCGTTGGTTGGCACCAGGTTAGGCTGATCATTTACCAACACTCCTTGGTCCACCACCGCAGGATCAGCGGTCAAAGCAGTCCTCAACGCCGCCAGTCGGTCCGAAATTTCCGTGACCTTTTGCGGGTAGAAACCAAACTCCACCTCGAGCAGCCTGAGAATAGCCGAATGGTAGGCTTCGACGGCGAGGATGCCGGCTGAACCCGAAATAACCGTTTTGTTGGTCAGCAACGGCGCCGCACCCCGGTAAGCCGTGACCCCAACGGTTTCAAAGTTCTCGGCCGCCAGAATAAAATTAACCTCGTTCTCAAACGGATCGAAGCTGCTGCCGATGCCTGCCAGTTGCGCAATGGCGTTAAAACTGTTAAGCAGATCGAGCTCCGGGCGGGCAATGGGCGTGCCGCCCAGACTCTTTATCGTCTCGCGAATGAAGCGCACGTGCTGAACCTCGTCAGCCGTAATTTCCGCCAGGAACTCGCGAACCCAGGGGACACGAAATTGAACCCGCGAATTGGCCTTTACGATAACCGATCCCAGAGTGCCTTGCCCAGTGACATCGATTCCTTGGGCTTCGAGGCCTTGCCCTGTCAAACCCCGAACATAAAATTCCGCTTCGAGGTATTCAAGGTTCAACGCGAAATTAAGCAGATCCACGTCCAACGGCACCAATTGCGCCTGGGCCGGCTGGACGGCGCTAACAAGGCCTGCGGAGGAAGCCAAGGCTGCGATCGAACCGGTGGCAAGTCCGGCACGCCGCAGAAAGTGTCGACGATTAAGGGGCGAGAAAGGTTGAGACATCGGGAGATCCTTCCGTGGATAGGGTTACTGCGGCTAAGTTTCCGTTACGTCCAGTTCTGCAGGTGCGCTCGCGCGCAAACAACCCGGTCAATCGGGCCTGCTTTGAAGCGAAACGCTTACGGCTTCCTGACGGATGCGCGTGGTGCACTTCTGGCAGGGCAGCTCAACGGCGAGGGGTAAATTCGTGCGCGCGATCGCCTGCGATACCCTGCAGCTTGATCGCGTCGCTGAGCAAACGAAAGAGCGCAGGGGTCTAAGCTGCACGGGTGCGCCCATGCCTAAGATGCATGGCCTTGAAGCCTTGAAAGCATTATCCAAAGGTAAAGCGCGAACCTATGCTCCCGCCAGCGGGTGACTTTTACCTGCATTGACCTTCGAACGAAACACCTATTCATGCCAGAGTTGCAGGCAACCCTGAAGAGAAGGCACCGTTTGCTCCTCCCTTCGGCTCAGCCATCCCGCTTATTTTCAAAGACGCCGCTCACCGGTTGCCGGCAGGACACACTTATTTTATATGAATTCCCTTTCTGGAAAGACAGCAGTGGTTACAGGCGGTTCTCGCGGCATTGGCCGCGCGAGCGCGCTTGCCTTGGCGAAGGCCGGAGCGCAGGTTCTGGTTCATTACGGACGTGCTGCGAAGGAAGCTGAGGCCGTCGTAGCGGAGATTGTGAGAGGCGGCGGCCAGGCGCAGGCGATTGGCGGCGATCTGACCGCGCCGGATGGCCCGCACAAGCTGGCCAAACAGGTTCGCAGCATCCTGGACGACCGCCTCGACATTTTTGTCGCCAACGCCGGGATTTCCAGGCCCGCGAAGATTGAAGCCACGACGACCCAAGACTTCGATGAACTATTCGCGGTCAATGTCCGGGCGCCCTTCTTCCTGGTACAGCAACTCCTTCCGGTCCTCGCGGAGGGCAGCAGCGTGGTTTTTGTCTCGTCGCTCGCAGCGCACGCGGCCGTCGGCGCGCTTTCGGCGTACGCCGCGACCAAGGGTGCCATCGACACGTTGGTGAAGCACTTCGCTTCCGAGCTTGGCTCGCGTGGGATCCGCGTCAATGCCGTCGCGCCTGGGATCGTCGCGACCGACATGTCCGAGTTTGCCAAGACCGACGACGGACGGGCATACGCCCTCAACCTGCAGGCGCTCAAGCGGGTTGCCCGACCCGACGACATCGGCGGGGTTATCGCCTTCCTTGCCTCGGAAGAGGCCCGCTGGATCACCGGCCATACCGTTGCCGTCGACGGCGGCTCGAAGCTCTGAGGCGAAGCAACTCTGATGACTCACCCTAAGCACCGGCAAAGGGAGGGGAACCATCGCGGTCCGACCGCACAAGCTTACAACCGTTGAAATTCAAGTAAAAGGCCGATTTCGAGTCACTTACGTTCATTAATCCAATGGCACGTTTGCTTTGGCGCCAGCCTGAGGCAAGTTCCTGAGAAGCCGATCATGGTCCGATTTCCTTTCAACAACACCTACGCCCGATTCCCGGAGCGGTTCTTTACGCGTACTGCGCCTACGCCCGTAAGTGCCCCGCGGCTGATCCGGTTGAATACGCCCCTCGCCGTGCAGCTCGGCCTTGACCCTGATTGGCTCGCCAGCAGGGAGGGGGTGGAAATCCTGGCCGGCAACCGCGTTCCGGATGGCGCCGAGCCCATTGCGACCGCTTATGCGGGGCACCAGTTCGGCGGGTTTGTTCCGCAGCTTGGAGACGGGCGTGCCATTTTGTTGGGCGAAGTCGTCGACCGGGGCGGCATCCGGCGTGACATTCAGCTGAAAGGCGCGGGCCCGACCCGCTACTCGCGCCGTGGCGACGGCCGGGCCGCCTTGGGACCGGTCCTGCGCGAATACATCGTAAGTGAGGCGATGAAGGCCCTGGGTATTCCGACCACGCGGGCGCTTGCCGCGGTGACAACGGGAGAAAAAGTCGCTCGCGACGAAATGCTTCCCGGCGCCGTGCTGACGCGCGTCGCCTCCAGCCACATCCGCGTCGGCACGTTCCAGTTCTTCGCCAGTCGCCGTGATGTCGAGGGGGTGCGGCTGCTTGCGGACCATGTCATCGGTCGCCATTATCCGGATGCGGCCCACACAGAGCAGCCTTACCGCGCGCTTCTCGACGCCGTGATCAAAGCGCAGGCCGAGTTGATCGCGCAATGGCTGCTGGTCGGGTTCATCCACGGAGTGATGAACACGGACAATATGTCTGTTGCCGGCGAAACCATCGATTACGGGCCGTGCGCCTTCCTGGACCAGTACAACCCCGAAGCCGTTTTCAGCGCGATTGATGTTCAGGGACGCTACGCCTACATGAACCAGCCCGGTGTCGGCGCATGGAACCTGACGCGGTTTGCGGAATGCCTTCTGCCGCTCCTCTCTGAAGACAACGACGTAGCCGTGGCCGCGGCAGAGGAGGCGCTCGAGGCATATGCGCCCTCCTTCGAAAAGGCCTACCGGACGGGGCTCAATCGCAAGCTCGGCCTTTCTACGGAACAAGAAGCGGACGCGGCGCTTGGGCGCGATTTCCTGGACGTCATGAGCGCAAACGGCGCCGATTTCACGCTTACCTTCCGCGGGCTGAGCGAGGCCGTGTCGGGTTCAGAAAACGATCCCGGAGTGCGCCGCTTGTTCGCAGACCCGTGCGCTTACGACCAGTGGGCGTCGCGCTGGCGGCAACGGCTTGAGCAGGAGGGCACGGACACGACGGCTCGACGCGCCTCCATGCGGTCCGTGAACCCGGCCTACGTTCCGCGTAACCATCGAGTAGAGGCGGTCATCAGAGCTGCCATCGACAAGGAGGAATTCGGACCGCTCGATGAACTCGTGACGGTACTCTCGAAACCGTTCGAAGACCAGCCGCCTTTTGCGCACTACGCACAGCCGCCGCAACCGCACGAACGCGTCCACCAGACGTTTTGCGGAACCTGAGCACAAGCCGGTCACGGCTCCTGAGTTGTGCGATAACCTCAGGCAGGCTCAAGGCTCAGGGTCGGGACAACAAACCAGCCTCGCTCGGTAAAATGTTCCCGCCCGTCACGACGGCAATCGTGCGGCCTCCGCGAAGTTCAGGCGGCCGAAGCAGAACCCACGCCAGGGCCCTTGCTCCGGCGGGTTCCACCGCAAAATGGTGTTCTTCCCACGCCCACCGCATCGCGGCCGTGACTGCTTCCTCGTTCACGCTCACCACCGCGTCGGTGAACCCCGCGAGAAGCGGAGGGTTTGGTGCCTGGCGGTCCGACGGAAAAGCGCGAATCGTTGGGCCTCCTCGCCCGATGGGCGCGGCCGGCCCGGCAAAAGGTGATTGGCCCGGCGTCGGGTTGGCCTGGACCGCGTAAACCCGGAGGTCCGGCCGGATGGCTTTCAGGACAAGTCCGATTCCCTTTGTCAGGCCGCCGCCGGTGGCGCACACCGCAACCGCTTCGAGCTCGGGAAGGTCCTCCAGAAGCTCCAACGCGAGGGTGCCGCCCCCGGCCACCAGGGCGGGGTCGAAGGCATTAGAAAGGTGCACCCGTCCTTCCTCGCGTGCTGCGCCTTCTGCCGCCTGGGATGCTGCTTCCGCGTCCGCGTGCACGCTTACGTCCGCTCCCAAATCGCGCAATGACCGCTCGGTCTCCGCGCCGGCGGCCTGCGCGAGAAACACGTGCACGGGGATGCCGAGTTGCGCACCGGCATAAGCCAGCGCGAGGCCGTGATTGCCGGTCAGTTGGGTCAGAATGCCGCCCCGGCGTTCTTCCGGGGTCAGTTGGAGCAACCGGTTAAACCATCCCCGTGGCTTGCAGCTGCGCGTGACCTGCAGGTTTTCCCATTTCAGAAAAGTGCTTCCGCCTGAAATCCGCGACAATGGGGCGGACGGTTCCAGGGGCGTGTGGCGCACGTGTGCCCGGATCCGGGCACGGGCGGCGAAAATGTCCTGAGGCGTAAGCGCAACGGGTCGACCCGAGGCTGCAGCGGCTTTCGCGTCGGGCGCCGGCACCAGCGTAGCGGAAAGAAAATTTACGACGGCCGTGATTTCCGGTGCGCTGCTCTGCCAGTAGGTCCACTGGCCCACGCGACGACTGGTCACCAGGCCGGCGCGCTCGAGCACGGCCAAGTACTGAGAAGTGGTCGACTGGGAAAGGCCAAGCTTTTCCTGGAGATCGCTCACGCAAACCCCGACCTCCTCGGGTGCGCCGGCGGCTTGCGGTCGAAAATGAAGGGCAGGTTCCCGCAGCAAACGCAAGACCTCGAACCGGTGCTGGTTGGTCAACGCCTGCAGGCCGTTCAGCACCCGGCCCAAATCGTTCTTATCCACTTCGCCCGCCATATTGTGATCTTACGATACGCTGGCGATCGTGGAATCGCAATATTCCAATATGTAGCTTTGAGAGGTGTTCCGGGTCGTTGTTTGTCTGCGATCCGAATCGCGGTTTCGCTCTCGGAGGCACGGGCGCACGTGTTACCGCCAGCCGGAATTCCTTTGTCGTCAGCAGCCTGCCATCAGCCTCCGGCGTGTTTGGCCCATCCGCCGAACCGGGCCGGGCGCGAACTGCGAGGGGCGACGCCTGGCCTTGCCGCCGCTCGAGGCCGCCCCGGTGCGGATTGTCGCGCCCGCGCCCCGGGACAGGCCGCGAACCAGTGGCGATTCTCGAAACGAACCGTTGAAGGCTACGAATACGAGAAGGGCAAATTCTTGATCCGGAAAAAGGAAGATTTCACCCGTTTGGACGTGGAAGCCGGACGGGGAGGGGACGAAGCCTGCGTGCTGTTGGGGGGGTTAAAGCCTTGAAGCGGAAAGCCGGTGCGCCCGTTCGGCGCACCCGTTGACGGCGGCGGAAATGAAAGGCTGGGCCGAGTCGGCCCTGGTCTGGCGGGTGCGGGTTGGTGAATCGGCTCGCGACGGCAAACCTCGGCAGCAAATCTCGAGGGAGTAAGAGCGGATAAAACATCAAAGACGATTGATTCAGAAGCTTTTATGGAGAAAAAGCCGTGAAGCCGCCAGCAACCCTGAAAGTCGGGCGCAAACGCGTTCCCGTCACCAACCTGGACAAGGTCCTTTACCCCGAAGCAGGTTTCACCAAGGGCGCGGTGATCGACTACTACGTGCGCGTTTCAGCCACCCTGCTGCCCCACCTCAATTCCCGCCCGGTTACCTTAAAACGCTACCCAAACGGGGTTCAACGTCCGTTTTTCTACGAGAAACAATGCCCGCCGCACCGGCCGGACTGGATCCAGACCGCAGCGGTGACCCGGGATTCCGGCGGCAGCATTGATTACTGCCTGCTCGACGGGTTGCCTGCGCTCGTGTGGGCCGCAAACCTGGCCAACCTCGAGGTCCACACCTTCCTGCACCGCGCCGGCGCCATGAGCCGGCCAAACTTCCTGGTCTTCGACCTCGACCCGGGCCCGCCGGCCGACTTGGTGTCATGCGCCGAAGTTGCGGCCCTGCTCAAACAGGCGTTCGATGGGTTGCAACTGGCGTCGTTTCCGAAAACATCGGGCTCCAAAGGCCTGCAAGTCTACGTGCCGCTTAACTCGGCTGCGACCTACGCCCAAACCAAGCCGCTCGCGGCAACGGTTGCCCAGGAACTCGAAGCGCGGTTCCCGGAAAGGGTCGTGGCCCGCATGCAGAAAGGGCTGAGAGCAGGGCGCGTGCTGGTGGATTGGAGCCAGAACGACGAGCACAAAACCACCGTTTGCGCCTATTCCCTCCGGGCAAGGCCGCGTCCCACGGTCTCCACCCCGGTCACTTGGCCGGAGGTCGCGGGCGCCGTTCAGGCAAAGGACGCACGGTTGCTCACGTTCGAGCCGCCAGCGGTGCTCGACCGCGTGGAGCGGGAAGGGGATCTGTTTGGGTTGGTGCTGACGCTGAAACAGAAGCTGCCCCGGCCTGAGGCGCTGCGGGATGCCATCCGGCAGCTGCGTCCGGCCCCGGTTACGGTCGATAGAAGGGCACCAGGTACGGACCCTCCGGAATAACGGCCACACCGGGATCCTTGCTTTCCGCCACACTGGCCAGGACGGATCCCGCCACCGATTCGGAACGGCCAACGCCGGTCAGCGCATGTTCCGAGGCGTCCAGGCCTTCGCTGAAAAGCTCCACCGTGCCCACGCCCATCGGCTTGAGTTGCATCTGGGTTTGCCACTCGTCGATGGCCGCATGCCGCTGGCTCAGGATTCGCTTCAAAAAGTGATCGGGCCCGAGTTCGGCTAGCCGGCGCTGTGATTCCACGAACTCTTTCGAACCTAGCCCCTCGGAGCATTCCGAAACGATGATCAGGCGCCCCCCGGGCGCCAGGAGGTCCACCGGCCCGACCATGCCCTTCACCGTCTGGTAGTAGGTCTTGTCGAGGGGGTAGCCGGCAGCGCTCGTGAGGACGGTGTGGAACCGGCGGAGCACCGGCACCTCCGCGTAGGCCCGCGCGAAATCGACGGCCTCAAGGTGGCTCGCGACAACCTCGCCGAAGTTAATGAAGGAGAGCCGCCGCTCCTCGTCGATGACGGTGTTGACCGCCCATGCCCCGCCGAGCATCCGCACGATCTCGAGCTGTTCCTCGTGCAACGGATTTCCGGCAAAATTGCAGTTTGCGGTGTGTGGATCGGCCATGAAGCGTGCGCTGTGAAACGTTGTGATCGTTTCGGTGTGGGCGAGGCCCGGCGCGATCACCTTGCGTCCGCCGGAATATCCGGCCATGAAGTGAGGTTCCACCAGCCCGGAAACAATTTTCAAATCAGCCTCGACGAACCGGCGGTCAAGGCGAACAACGGTAGCCCGCGTCCGGGTTGTGCCGATCCGGACGTGGTCGTCGTCGTTGCGGGCATCGTGATTTTCTACCCGGACGTGCTTGAAGACGAACGGATCGCCGACCAGCTCCAGGAGTTCCGCTCCCAGGTTGGGCCGGTGCAAGCCGGTGGCCACCAGCACGACGATGGCCTCTGCGGGAATGCCGCCATCGATAAGCCTCTCGATCAGGGGCCGCAGGAAAAGCGCGTTGGGAACCGGCCGGGTGATGTCGCAGATCGCGATCGCCGCGCTGCGCGCTCCGCGGGCGAGGTCGGCGAGGGGCGGGCCAGAGGTCGGGTGGTCCAACGCCTGGGCAACCGCGGCCTGCGGGTCCGGCAGGACCGGCATCGTCGGCTTTCGCAGGACGGTAACGTCTAGTTCATCGGGTAACTCCACCGGCAGCCCTGAACGCCCGTAATTCATCGTCACGTGCATGCCCTTCATTACCACAGCCCATCGGCAGGCAGGACAGGGATTTGCGCGCCGGCCGCTGACCGATCGCTTTTTCTTCGACGGACGCTAGCCGAACCCGGTCAGATCCGCTACGCTGCGGTCATGCGGGCGTATTTGCTGGTTGGATTACTGGGTTTGGCGTGGATGGCATCCGCCGTCGCCGCCGTAGATTTCAGCGGCACCTGGGCGCTGGACCTGAAAGCTTCCGATTCACCGGATCCGATGACCAAACGCCTGGGGGTTTCCGGGTTGCAGCGCGGGCTGATGGATTCGGCGAAGCTGGTTTCAACCTACACGCAGACACCCGAGGAACTCACCATCGTCAGCCGCGCGACCGGCTTTTCACGGACCGAACAGTTTCGTCTGGACGGCCAGCCGGAAAGCAGGAC
>DASWVC010000261.1:0-1913 GCA_036401335.1 Chthoniobacterales bacterium | reverse complement strand
TGCCTCGAAAGCGTGGATTCGCCCGAAGGTCGCAAGCGGGTCACGGAGTTCCTGAGTTCACGTCCGTTTCCCCATTACGAAGCCGCGAGCGAGCATCCGGGTTTTTTGATCCGCATCGATCAGGACGGCACTCGCAGACTGGGTCGTTTTGTCAACCGTCGATTCGAGCTCAGCCTGGACAACACCAGTGCATGATCGGCAGCGCGCGGGATCAGCGACCTGTGATGGTGGCGATCGCGGGTCCGAATGGCGCGGGTAAGACAACCTTCTTTCACTCGCACCTTCGTGAAGCCGGATTACGTTTCGTTAACGGCGACGAAATTGGCAGTACACTCGGCCTGCCCGCCTACGAAGCGGCTGAAGTTGCCGGTGCGCTTCGAAGCGAACTTGTCAGGTCTCGCGAAAGCTTTGTCTTTGAGACCGTCTTTTCCGATCCGGTCGGTGACAAGCTGACCTTCCTTACCGCTGCAGTCGCTGCGGGCTACAACGTGGTTCTCTGCTTCGTTGGACTTTCCCGGCCGGAGACTTCGGAAGAACGCGTGGCCATGCGAGTGACCCAAGGTGGGCATGAGGTCCCGCCTGAAAAACTAAGGGCCCGATTCCCTCGCACGCTGGCGAATCTTAAGGCAGCCATTCAAGTCCTCCCCATCGTGCTGGTGTTCGACAATGACGACCTTGCCTATCCCTTTCGAAAAGTCGCTGAGTTCCAACGTGGAAAAGCGATCTTCCTTGTGAAACCGGCTCCCGCATGGCTTGCCCCTCTGGTTTGAGAGGGATGGTGTGAACGTGGGACGGATCGAGGCCAGCCCGTGGTTAAGCAAGACTTGTGAACGGGGGAACAGGGTCACGTCTAAGCACACAACCTTGGCGTTGACGGTTCGCCCGTCCGGCTGGGAGGATCGCGGGAGGGCGCGACCGACCCGACTCGACGTGGAGGGGGGTGGTACCACGTGGTCAACCGGGGCCTTGAACGGCGACGGATCTTTCGAGACGCCGCCGACTTGGTTTAAAGCGGTGCTGTACGACGAGGCCAGTGTCGGGGTGCGGATCAATCGGTACCTTCACCTCAACCCGGTCCGGGTTCGCCGGTGGGGAGGCCACGAAAGCTGAGGGGAACCGCAAGCGCCCGTTGACGCGGAATTGAGGGCTGCGCGGGTCAAGGCGCTGCGGACCTACCGGTGGAGTTCGTATCCGTACTACGCTGCGGCCCTGCCGCCGCCCGCTTGGATGACCACGGGAGTGATTTAGGCCGGTTCGCTCATGAGCGGGGAAGGGCAGCGTCGGTGTACCGAACGGCGTTGGAAGAAGCCGCGGCGCTCGGTGAGTGGGAGACCGGCTGGAAGCAGGAACGCAAAGCGACCGTGCTTTTGGGCCCGAAAGCCTTCGTGGACCGGATGAAAGCAAGGTTAAAGGGCGATTGGCGGGAACAAACGGGCTTGAGGCAAGCGAGTCAGGGTTCGTTAACCTGGGAGGCGATCACCGCCGCAGTGAGCGAGCTTTGGGGTCAGGATTGGGAGGTGCTCAGAGCGGTCCGTGGCAATGGGGCGTTGGCGGCGGCCTTGTTCTTCGGCCGCCACCATTCGGACCGGACCTTGCGCGAGCTGGGCCAGTTGGCCGGAGGCATGGAATACCCGGCGGTCACCATGGCCGTCCGGCGCTTTGCCGGGCGCATCAAGCACGAAGCGGCCCTGGCCAAGAAGGTAAAATGCCTCCAAGCCAGGTTGCTTGTTAAGACGTGACCCCGTCTTCCGTCATCCCCCCGTTCCGGCAACCTACTTAGACTCCGTACGCGCACCGAGCGCGTGCCCCAGCGGGCGCCGTCCCACTTCCGATGAATCCTAACCGGTTTGCACCCGCGAATCCCATTTTGGTCCGATTTACCCCATGCACCCCGGCCTGTTTTCCGCCGGCCG
>DASWVC010000260.1:0-46001 GCA_036401335.1 Chthoniobacterales bacterium | reverse complement strand
CACTGGCCCCCTTAAACCATCAGAAGGCGGGCCATGCCTTGAAGAAATGTCCAAGCAGGCATCTACTTAGTGTTGAAAAACCTATGTAAGTTCCTCAGCCTAAAGCAACTGCCTCGCATGGATTCGAACCATGACAAAATGATCCAGAATCATTTGTGCTACCGTTACACCACGAGGCAAAAACGCACCGGACGAAATGGATCCTCGAAAACGGCCAGGTTGTCAACTGCCTAGCGGGGTCGTCACTTTGGTACCCGCCGGCGGGTTAAATTCATAGAAAGACTCAGGCACCGGGTCGCGCCGAACCTCGCTGTACGTGATGGCAACCCGTTCGCCGCTGGCGCTCTCAAAGTTAACCCGTTCCGGCGTGAGGTTCTGGTCGATCGTCAGCGTTACCGCCTTCATAATCCTGCGAATCCCGGCCGTCTTGGGCGTGAGCAACACCCGGTATTCGTTACCCTCCCGCGAAGCCTCGATGTTGTAATACGTGGAAACCTGCCGGAAGTTCAGCCCTGCGGTCAGCGCCTGGAGCGAATCTTTCAAGATCGGCCGCTTTTCCAGGTCATACGACTCTTCCTCTTTGAAATTCGGGTAGAAGATCACCATTTTCCGGCCGTTGATCACGGTGATGCTCGGGGCGTTGCCGGCGATCTCGCGACGGATTTTATCCGGCAGCGTAAACCAGATCTTGCCCTGGCTCACGACGGGGTCCTTGAGCATGGCCATTCTGCGTTCCTCACGGAAATTGGCCTGCAGAGAACTGTTGTTCTCGTGGGCGGCTTGCAGGCGGCCCACCAGATCCTGGACCTCGCCAGGCGGAAGGGGTGCGGCCCACGCAGGTGCGACGGCGACGGTAGCTAAGATCAAGCCAGACAACCAGAAACGTCTCATGACCATTCTAACGGCATTGCCATACGGGAACAAAGTTAAACCATTGATCAGGCGATTCCCGGATGATGGCTTGAAAAACGTCGGCGATAAGCTGACAATTTTCCTGAACGGAATGTTCCCGGCGCATTTCAATCGAAGGATAAGCATAGCACCCGTATTGGCCGGGCGACAGTTGAAGCACGAAGGCCGGCATCACGGCGGCTCCCGTGTGCTGCCAAATGCGGGCTGCCGCCGCCGAGAACAAGGTTTCGCGGCCAAAAAAGCGCACCGGCACCCCGCTGCGCAGGTACGGGCGATCCACTAACATCGCGACGAGCTCATTGCGCTTCAATGCTTGAATAATTTCGACGAAAGCAAATTTGTCCGAACCGACGGTGATGGTCTTGATGCCAAACCTAGCCCGGTACCGTTGCCGCCACTCATTCAGTTGTTTGGTGGGTTCTTCCAAGGTCACCACGTTCACCGGGAAACCGTCCCCAGCCAAAACCATCCCGCCAAGTTCCCAGGCACCCAGGTGTCCGGTGACGAGCAGGGTGCCGCGGCCTTGTGCCTGCGCCGCCCGGAGGGCGTCAAAGCCGCGCCGTTCCACCATCAGCTCATTGACCCGCGCCGAGCCGGCGGAGGAGTCGCAGAAATCGTGGAGCATGCAGAGAAAGTTCCGGAAACACCGGCGGGAAACGAGTTCGCGTTGTTTCGGGTCCGCGAACAGCGGCTGAAGGTTTTCCGAAACGGCCCGGCGGCGGGAATGGCAAAGAAAATAGCTAAGGTCACCGACAGCGGCTGCCAGCCGGCGGGTGAGGGAGCGCGGCGCGTGCTGGGTAAGGGCGCTGGCCGCCTCAAACCAGACCGGCGCGTACCACGCGTTCTGGGGTACCGCGAGTTCGGTTACGTCCATCGGAAGCTCGGCAGTCCTCTGAGGAACAGTCTCGTGCATGAAAATTACTGCGCGAAGTTAAACAGCATGGAGTCGCCTTGTGCAAAGCGAATCTGCGCAGCGCTGAGGGCCTTACCCGCCCGGGTAAAACGGGCCTGCCAGGCACCGCCACCGGAAGCCTGAACCTCGGTGGAATTGAAAAAGGGTAAAACCTGTCGCAAAAGCGCCCAGGAGCGGAGCGGCCGCGGTGCATTCCCGGCCGCACCGCTCCAGCCTCCACGAGCAAAACTGCCGGTGGCGGAAAACCGGTCTCCATGCACCTGCATGCGAAGGATTGAAACCCCGGCTTTAGAGAAATCCAGGTCGTAGTCGCCATCGGGATCGGTTCGGAGGATGACGTCTCCGATAAAGGAACGTTGGCCGGTCGCGTAACGCAGTTGACCGGTGCGCGTCACGGCCGCACTGCCGAGTCCGGGGAGTTCACGCCCGGTTTGGCAGCCAACAAGCATTAACCCACAAAGAATTGCTCCCAGGTACTTGATCATTCCAACCTTTCCGGCCTTGCCTCCAGGCTTCGTCGCTCCCCGGCCCTTTGGCCGGACACCCGGAACTCGAAGGTGAAAAAGCGTTCCCTGCGTCACGAAACCAGCTTTCACGCCGGCAAAATCGCCGGTTTCAAGGTTAAACCCGGAACCAGGCGCCGGGTTTTCCCTTGCAGATAAACCAACAGAAAAAAGAATTTCATGCGCCACCGCACCGACCACGAGCGTGACGCGTTGCCCCCGAGGACGCTGTTCACCGTCGGGACCAGGTTGAGCATCTCTTTCGGGTGCAGGAAGATTTCTATAAACGGCTGGGTGTACCAGGCACGGACGAGTTTCAGGTAAGCGGTGAATCGATTTTGCACCTGCTTTTCGTAGCGCGCGAAGGCTTGTGCCCGGTTCGCCGGACGCATCAAAGCGGCATTTACGGCGTCGCCGGCCTTTTCCCCGGAATAGATGGCCAGGTAAATGCCGCTGCTAAACACGGGATCAATGAACCCGGCAGCGTCCCCGCACAACAACCAGCGCTCGCCGGTCAGTCTGGTGACCCGGTAAGAAAAATCACCGGTCGCGTAGACCGGACTGTAGCGGCGCGCGGCCGCCATCCAGGCGCTTACCTCCGGTTGCACCTGGAGCGCGTGGGTCAACGCCTCTTCCGGAGAACGTTTCGCCGCCCGGAAGCGTTCAACGTTCATGACGACACCCACGCTGCATTTGCCGTCGATCAACGGAATCATCCAGATCCACCCATCTTCCGTCCGGATCATGCGGGTCAACGTGCCGGCTTCGCCTTCGGGCCGATCGACCTTTTCGTAGTAGGCGTACACCGAAAACTTCCGCAGATCGGCATACGGTGTACGCAGGTGAAAGTGGTTCGCCAGCAAACTATGGCGGCCGGAACAATCCAGGACGTACCGCGCCGGCAAGGGGGCCGACCCGCCCGCCAAGCTGAGCGTCACGCCATCCGGCCTGGTTTTCACCGCTTCGACGGTTTGCCCTTCCCGCACGTCGCACCCAAGTTCTTGGGCATGGTCCAGCAGCACCTCGTCGAACTTGGCGCGCTCCACTTGGTAGGAAGTTTTCCACTTGGGCCGGAGCCCATCTCGGAAAAGAAAACGGGACCGGGTACCGCAGGCCGAGCAAATCTCGCCGCCGTACTTCACCAGAAAACCGCCGGCATCAAGCTTCGCCTTGACCCCGATGCGCTGCAAGGTTTCCGAGCTTGCCGGAATCATCGACTCACCCACGCGAAACCGTGGGAACCGTTCCTTTTCGAGGATCACCACAGAACGACCGGCTTGGGCGAGCACCGAACCGGCCACGCTCCCGGCCGGTCCACCCCCAATGATGGCCACATCAAAAATCTTCTCCATCGTTCCGCCGGCAACGCGCGTGCTGCCGCCCCCGCGCAAAATTAGCGAAGGCCAGGGCCTCAGGCAAGTGTGCGGTTAGCGGCCGCAAGGAAAGGGGGTAATTCACTTACGAGCCGCGCAAATAGTTCAAAGTCAATCTGCTGTTGCCCGTCGCTCAACGCCTCGGAAGGGTGCGGGTGGACCTCGATGAGGAGGCCGTCGGCACCCACGGCAACGGCCCCGCGGCAAAGCACCTGGACCAGGTCGGCCCGTCCGCAACCCTGGCTCGGATCAACGATGACCGGCAGGTGGGACTCGCGCTTGGCAATCGCCACTGCGGCCAAGTCGAGCGTGTTGCGGGTGTACGTTTCAAAGGTCCGGATCCCTCGTTCGCACAGAAGGACGTTAGGGTTGCCGTTGGAGAGGATGTACTCCGCGGCGAGTAGCCATTCGTCGATGCGCTCGCTCATGCCACGCTTCAGGAGCACCGGTTTCCGGCTGCGGGCGCATTCCACCAGCAACTGGTAATTCTGGGCATTACGGGCTCCAATCTGCAAAATGTCGCTGGCCGCAGCCACGTGTTCAACGTCCCGCTCGCTGAGGACTTCGGTGATGATTTTGAGCCCGGTTTCGGCTTTAGCCAGTTGAAGCAGGCGAAGGCCCTCTCTGCCCATGCCCTGGAATTCGTAAGGGGAGGTCCGCGGCTTGTAGGCACCGCCGCGAAGAATTGTTGCGCCCCGTGCTTTGACGGCCCGGGCCGTCTTTAACAACTGCTCCTCCGATTCAACGCTGCAAGGGCCGGCCATCAACGCAAAATGCCCGCCGCCGATACGGACGCCATCCACATTGACCACGCTGTCGTCGGGCTGAGATTCCCGGCTGACCAACTTGTAGCGTTTTTGCACCCGGACCACGCGATCGACCTGCGGCAGAACGTTCAACGATTCGAGCGTGTGATGGGTGCGCTCGTCGCCGATCGCCGCCACAACGGTCTGAAGTTCGCCGCGGATGGGGTGAGGGGTGTACCCGAGCTTGGAGACTTCGGCAATCACCTCATCAATCTGTTCTTCCGGCGTTTTTGGCTTGAGGATGATGATCATGGGTGGAGGGTCGATCTAGCATAGGTGCTTTCCGGTTGCACGGAAGGAGTTGGCCGGCGGGAGCCGAGGTTGGCTGGACCAGCCAGGAAAGCGGCCCTAGGGTAAGGGAGGCCTGAGGGGCCGAAATCGGCAGGTGAAATCCGGGCCGAGCAATCGTAAAAGGCATCGTGGAAGATTTTACGGCAGGCGGCATCCATGCGCTGCATACGGCTTACGCGTCGTCTGGCGACTCTGAGTTTGACCAACGAATCGCGGCCCTGGTGCGGGACTGGGGAGTGCGCGAGTCTCCGGAGTTGATCGCAGAAATGATCGTGACCGCCCTGCGCATGGGCAGCGACGCGGTGCCGCGCGCCGATCTCAAGCTGATCAACCGCTCCGCCAAAGAATTGCGGCAAGCAGCCCGGGCGTTTGCACCCTACCTCGGCATTCGAAAAGTAGCGGTTTTTGGTTCGGCGCGAACGCCGCCGGAGGCGCCGGAGTCTCAGGCCGCCGCGGCTTTTGCCGCCGCGATGCGCGACCGCGGCTTCATGATCATCACCGGAGGAGGCGAAGGCATTATGGGCGCTGCGCAACGTGGGGCTGGACGGCAACACAGTTTCGGCCTGAACATCCGGCTGCCCTTCGAGCAGCGCGCCAATGAAATCATTCAGGGGGACCCGAAGCTGGTCAACTTTAACTATTTTTTTACTCGCAAGCTCAATTTTGTCAAAGAGACGCACGCAATCGCCCTCTTTCCGGGAGGCTTCGGCACGATGGATGAAGGCTTTGAGATCCTGACTTTGATGCAGACCGGCAAGGCCCGGATTATCCCGCTGGTGCTGGTGGACAAACCCGAAGGGGAATATTGGCGGACCTGGATCCGCTTCCTGCGAGACCATTTTCTGGCGCAGGGATTGATCTCGGCCGAAGATTTTCACTTCTTCCACATGTGCGACGGCGTGGAGGACGCAGTTGCAACCATCCTCAACTTTTACCGGGTATTCCATTCCTACCGATGGGTCGGCGACGACCTGGTTTTCCGATTGCATGAAGAACTCACCCCGGCCGCGATTGGTGCTTTGAATGAGGAATTTCAGGGCATGTTCGCCAGCGCCCCCCTTCGGGCGGGAAAGCCGCTCCGGCAAGAAAAGAACGAACCGGAACTGCAACGTCTTCCACGACTGATCTGCACCCCGTTTCGTCGAAACTTCGGGCGGATGCGCAAGCTGATCGACGGGATCAACGCGGCCGAAACCACGAGGAAATTGTAAGAATGGTACCAATGCCATGAATGGTGCCAATTCGAAGGAGGGGGCGGAGTGGCGGTCTTTGCGTTCACACCGATGCCCCGTGGCTCCGCCACTCCCAGATGGGCACTATTCGGAGCACCGCTGCCGATCCGGCAGGGTTACAATTCATGGCATTGATGCACTTCTTACCATTCCCCCCTAGGCGGCGGAGCGGCCGGTCTGCTGCACGATGTAATCGTGGATGGTGTTGACCGAAGCCAAAGCCACCCGGGCAACCTCCGAGTTTGGCACGCCGACGCCAAACGTTTTTTCCATGCTGACCACCAATTGAAGGGCATCAATGGAGTCAAGGCCAAGGCCATCAACCCCAAAAAGGGGCAGGTCGTCTTCGATTTCCTCCTTCGGGGTGCGCAACATGAGGTTGGTGACGAGCATTTCCTTAATTTGCTCTTTGAGCGGTTCAGACGACATAAGACTGAAAAAGAACGAATAGATTGATGGTTCGGATCCTTAATCAAGCTTTAATTTCGACCGGTCGTGGTCACAGTTAAGCCGTTGAATGAGAGGATCCCGACACGAGCGCATCGATAAAATCCTGGTTGGCCGCGGACTTTTCCCTTCACGGGAACAGGCGCAACGGGCGCTGATGGCCGGGCAGGTTCTGGTGGAGGAGCAGCGGGTGGATAAACCGGGGCAGCTCGTTCACGCCGATGCCGTTATCCGGGTAACGGGCAAGGAGCGTTTCGTAGGTCGGGGCGGTTACAAACTTGAGGCCGCTCTGGAAGTTTTTCAGGTGGATCCTGCCGGGAAACGTTGTTTGGATGTGGGTGCCTCCACGGGGGGATTCACGGATTGTTTGCTGCAACGGGGCGCCCTCGAAGTCGTCGCCGTGGACGTCGGGCACAACCAGCTGGCGTACAGCCTGCGTACGGATGCCC
This sequence comes from Chthoniobacterales bacterium, assembly GCA_036401335.1. Lineage (GTDB taxonomy): Bacteria > Verrucomicrobiota > Verrucomicrobiia > Chthoniobacterales > JAFAMB01 > DASWVC01. The sequence goes on along the minus strand of DASWVC010000260.1, from coordinate 39,075 downwards.
GGGTGTCAGTGTTTGAAGGCTTGAATGCCCGGTACCTTCGCCCTGAACAGGTCGGCGCTCCCTTTGCGGTGATTGTGGCTGACCTTTCTTTTATCTCGCTCACGCTGGTGTTGGAGCCTATGTTTTTGTGCCTTCAGCCGGGAGGTTGCGTGATTCCGCTCATTAAACCCCAATTTGAACTTGAGCAGGCCAAGGTGGGAAAAGGCGGTGTGGTGCGCGAGGACGCCTACCGCCTGGAAGCCGTGGACAGGGTCCGCCGTTGGGTGGTGGAGAAACTGAGCCGCGAATGGCTGGGCGTCATTGAATCGCCCATCCGGGGCGCTAAAGGGAATCAGGAGTACCTGGCATGTCTTCGCTGAAGGTTGGGGTCTACGTTCACTGGCGGAAAACGGGTGCGATCGACTCGCTGAAAGCGCTGCTGTCGGCTTTAGACGCGGTAGGGATGCGTGCATTGGTGGAGGAGCAGGCCGCCCAGTGCATTTCGGTCAAAGGTCACCCGTTGCAAACAGTGGCTGAGGAAAGCGATCTGATTATTGTGCTGGGGGGTGACGGAACGATCCTGCGGCTCATTCGCGACCTCCGCGGCGACGTTCGACCAATCATGGGCATCAACTTTGGCACGCTTGGTTTTCTCACGGCCTTTTCCGGACCCGGGTTTCACGAAGCCCTGAAAGCATTGCAGGAAGGCAATTACCGGGTCGACGAGCGCACGTTGCTGGAGGTGTCGCTGGTCCGCGAGGGGGAGGTTGTCGTGCGGCAACTCGGGCTTAACGACGTGGTGCTGACCCGGGGCGAGCGGTCGCGGCTGGTGCAGGTCGAGGTCCAGATTGATGGCGAGTTGCTCAGCGAATACAATGCCGACGGTTTGATCGTTGCCACTTCAACCGGTTCGACTGCTTATTCCCTGTCGGCGGGTGGTCCCATCGTGATGCCGAGGTCGGGTGTTTTGGTTGTTACACCCATCTGCCCGCACGCATTGACCAATCGTTCCGTGGTGGTTTCGAACCGGTCGATCATCAGCGTCCGGGCGAGCCGTGGCGAGTTTCCGCTGATGCTCAGCGTGGATGGTCAGGACAGCGGCCAGGTTATTGCGAGCGACCTGGTGAAGGTAGCGGCAGGCGACCGACGGGTGCCGTTGCTTTTCCCCCGGCAGTTCACGTTTGCCGACATTCTCCGGTCGAAGCTGCGGTGGAGCGGGAGCAACATATGATCCGTCTGCGAGACGCCCTTCCACCTGGGAACATTCTGCTCAACCTGGACGTGGAAACGTACGCAGAGGCCGTTCAACGGTTGGCGGAACCGCTGCGTTCCGACCCCCGGGTTTCGTCGTGGCAGGAACTGGCGGCGGCACTCACCGCCAAAGCCCAGGGGCCCACGGCTCACCTGAAATACGGGGTCACCCTGGTGCACGTTCGGACCACGGCTGTGCTGGACTTCGTGATGACCTTCGGTCGGCTGCGTCAGCCCGTTCTGGACCAGGCCGAACCGATCCAATACATCCTTTTGATCGGGATCCCGATTGCCATGGACGCCGAGTATGCCCGCCTGCTCGGCGTGCTCATGCGGGTGCTTCGCGATGAGCGGCTCTGCGCGGCGTTCCAGCGGGCCCAGCGGCCGGAGGAAATCCTCGCGGTGTTCGAACGGGGCGAGGCAGGGCTGGCATCCTGAAGGAGCTCTCGGGACGATGGGGCGTCGGGGCAAGGCCGCTGAAGGTCGTTCTCTGAGTGCCATTAGGGTGTTGAGGTAACGGGCCCCGGGCGAAGCTCGTCGCGCCATGCCGGTCACGCCCTGCAAGGGGCTTGAGGGAGAGCTTGCAGACAAGTTCCCCTTGCAGGGATCAATCCAAGCCTTTCTGCCCCTGTGTCGATGATGCAATTGGTACAGTTGATCCAACTGGTATCACTGATACCGTTGACCTCCCGCCGTCAGGTAGACGCGTCGACGACGATCGGCTCCGCCGCACTGAATCTTCGCGGGCCAGATTTCTTTCAAAGATGTAATGTTCAGGCAACCAATCCGTCAGCCGCAAGGATGACGGTACCCCGTAAATAACATGCACCCGCTTATGAAACTCTGGTTACCTAAAACATCCCACCCCCGTTGGTTGACGCTGACCGGGGCCGCTCTGCTGGCCGGTACTGCGCTGGCAGTCAACCCGACGGGACAGGGTGGCAATCCGGCTGCAAGCCCCAGGTTGAGCCTGCAAACGGATCCTGCTCCGCTTCCGCGCGACCCTTCGAACAGTAGCGCTCCTATAATTAAGAAACTGGCCCCGAGCGTGGTCCGCATCGCGGTGACCTCGCAGAGCAACGAGCGCCAGATGTCTGATTCTGACCTGGATTTTTTCCGCCGGTTCTTCGGCGGCCACGGTCCGATGATCCCCAATGGCCCAGGCGGGCCGGGTGGGCCGGGCGGGCAAGGTGGTGAACGCGAGCGCGCCCTGGGTTCCGGGGTGATTGTGTCCGCCGACGGCTACATCGTGACGAATAATCACGTCGTCCAGAACGCCCGGGACATTCAGGTTTCCCTGAATGATGGCCGTAATTTCAGTGCGAAGGTAATCGGCACCGATCCGCAGACAGACATTGCTCTGGTTAAGGTGGAGGCCCAGAACCTTCCTTTTGTGACCCTCGCCGATAGCGACGAGGTGCAAGTAGGCGACTTCGTTTTGGCCATCGGCAACCCGTTCGGCATCGGTCAAACGGTTACCCGCGGCATCGTGAGTGCCAAAGACCGGGCCACCTCGATTGAGCAGGATGAAGATTTTATTCAGACCGACGCCGCCATCAACCCCGGGAACTCCGGGGGGGCTTTGGTCGACACGGAGGGTCGTCTGGTCGGCATTAACACCGCGATTCTCTCGCGCACCGGGGGAAATCAAGGGATCGGGTTCGCCGTGCCGAGCAACCTGGTGCGTTGGGTGACAGAAGGTTTGATCAAGAACGGGCGGGTTCAGCGTGGGTTGTTGGGTGTGTCGATCCAAGACCTGACGCCGGAGTTGGCCCAGGCCCTGAAGGTAAGCCGGACCAACGGCGCCCTGGTGGCTGACGTGTCTCCCAACAGTCCGGCGGACACCGCGGGCATCAAGAATGGCGACGTGGTGTTGAAGTTCAATAACCAACCGGTTGAAAATGCCAACCAGTTGAAACTGAGGGTGGCGGCCACGACGCCCGGCACGACCGTTCCCGTTCAAATTGACCGGAACGGCGAGACCAAGGACCTGAACGTCACCGTGCAGGAGCGGTCCGCTGACAAGCTGGCGGCGAACAACGCGCCGTCCGATCAATCGCAGGGCGATGCGCTCAAGGGAGTGGCCGTCGGCGACTTGGAATCCGAAAACCGCACGCAATTACGAATTCCGGGCAACGTGCAGGGAGCAGTCATCACCGACGTTGACCAGAACTCTGCGGCGTACGACGCCGGCCTGCGCCCTGGAGACGTCATCACCGAGATCAACCATCATCCTGTGCGCAATGCGCAGGACGCCGTGAACCTGACCCAGAAACCTTCCGGCAACAGCACCCTGGTTAAGGTGTGGAGCCGCGGGGGCACCCGTTACGTCGCGGTCAACGAAGGCGGCAGCGACAGCTAACCGAACCCGGCGAAAAGCAAGCGGCCTTTCTGCCACACGGCGGGAGGGCCGCCCTTTCAGGTTCGGCGAAGGGCACCTATGCGCGTGCTGGTGGTGGAGGACGACGAGAAAATCGCCTCGTTTGTCGTCAAAGGTCTGAAACAAAACGGGTTCGCCGTCGACCATGCCAGTGACGGCGAGGCGGGTCTGGCGTGGGCGACGGCCGTCGACTACGACCTGGCCATTCTTGACCTGATGTTGCCGGAGCTGGACGGGCTCTCCCTGTTGCGGCGGATGCGTCAGCAGGGGAGTCAGGTTCCGGTGCTGATCCTGAGCGCTCGGGCCAATGTCGATGATCGGGTACGGGGTTTGCAGGCAGGGGGCGACGATTACCTGACCAAACCGTTTGCGTTCGCCGAGCTGTTGGCCCGGGTGCAGGCGTTGATCCGGCGCGCCAGCCGTACCGGGGAGGCAACGACGTTGGGATGTGCGGACCTGACCTTAAACCTTCTTACCCGCGAGGTGCGCCGCGGCGGGGAGCTGATCGAACTGCACCCGCGCGAATTTTCCCTGCTCGAATTCCTGCTTCGGAACGTCAACCGGCCGGTGACCAAAACGATGATCCTGGAGCACATCTGGGACATCCATTTCGATCCGCAGACCAACGTGGTTGACGTCCTGGTGCATCGGCTGCGCTCGAAGGTCGACCGCCAGTTTTCCAATAAATTCATCCACACCGTCCGGGGCGTGGGCTATGTCCTTAAATCCGATCCGAAAACTCTGGCATAGTTTCGCGGTCCGCTTGAGCTGTTTGTACGCGGCGGCCTTCACGCTGAGCACGCTTCTCCTCTTTGCGCTCCTGTACTTGCTGGTGACGTCCTTCTATGAGCGCAGTGAACTGGCCATCATTGAAGCACGTTTGAAAGAATGTGCCGCCATTTACCAGAATCAGGGTTTGGCGGCCTTGCGCGACGCGGTGAGGCACACCGAATTTTCTAGGACTGACGGCCCTTTCTTCGTTCGGGTTACCGGTCGCCTGGGCAGTGTGCTGTTCGTAGCGGACCCGGGCGACTGGACCCGTTTCAACGCCTCGCAACCGGCCGCCGAGGCCGGTGCCGTTCCGGGTTGGTCACGAGTGCCCAAGGATGACCGAAGCGATTATACCCTCGCTTCCATGCAGCTTCGGGATGGTTCGATCTTGCAGGTCGGGCGGAGCACCAACGGTGCGGCGGCGTTTATCGGGCCGTTCCTCTGGTCTTTTCTCCTGGCCATGGTGCCGACGCTGCTTTTGGCCGTGGCGGGCGGGGCGATCTTTGCGTACCGTGCCACCGCGCCGGTGCGGGAAGTGGTTCGGACGGCCCAGAAGATCGTCAACACCGGGAACCTGGCCGAGCGTGTTCCGGAGAGCCAGGCGCAAAGCGAACTGGCGGAACTGGCGCGGCAGTTTAACCGGGTTCTTGAGCGTAACCAAGGCCTGATCCGCGGCATGCGGGAAGCCCTGGACAACGTGGCCCACGACCTCCGTACTCCGCTGACCCGGTTGCGCGGCTCGGCTGAGTTTGCCCTTCGGCAGGACACAGCGGACGGCGCGCGGGAAGCCCTGGCGGATTGCGTCGAGGAATCCGACCGGGTGCTCACCATGCTGAATACTTTGATGGATGTGACCGAAGCCGAGCACGGAATGATGCGCCTCCAGGCTGCCCGGACCTCAGTTCGCGGATTGCTGGAAGAGGTCACGGAGGTTTACCGCCTGTTGGCGGAAGAAAAATCCATCGAGATTCGCACGGACTGGCCCGACGCCGGTTATGCCGACGTCGACCCGAACCGGATGCGCCAGGCGTTTGCGAACCTGCTGGACAACGCGGTCAAATACACACCGGAAAAAGGGTGGATCCGGGTGGGGTTGAACGGTGACCAAAGCTGCGTCCGGGTCGTCGTGGCCGACAATGGCATCGGCATTCCTGTGCCCGAACAAGCCCGGATCTGGACCCGGCTTTACCGCGGCGACAAGAGCCGTGGGCAACGGGGGCTTGGGCTGGGTCTGAGCGTGGTAAAGGCGGTTGTGGAGGCGCATGGGGGAACCGTGTCGGTCCGAAGCGAGGAGCGGCAAGGATCGGAGTTCAGCGTGGAGCTGCCCCGAAGCAAAGAACCGGGATGAACCGCGCCGAACAGCCCGCTGGGGCGGAAGTCCCTGGCCGAAAGCGGCGGTGCGACTGGTGTCCCCCGGACGATCCGCTCTACGTAAAGTATCACGATGAGGAGTGGGGTGTACCCGTCCGGAACGGGCGGCACTTGTTTGAGATGCTCTGCCTCGAAGGCGCTCAGGCCGGCCTGAGCTGGCGGGTGATCCTGCACAAACGGTCGAACTACCGGTCGGCCTTCCTCGGATTCCAGCCGGAGCGGCTCAGCTCTTGGACCGAGGCGGACGTTGCGCGTGCGCTGACCAACCCCGGGATTGTCCGGAACCGCCGGAAGGTCGAGGCGGTTGTGGGCAATGCGCGTGCCGTCGTCACCCACTTCAACGGCGACCTTGACCGGTTTGCCGAATGCCTTTGGACCTTTGTCGACGGCAAACCGATTCAGCACGGTTTTGTCACCGCTGCCGACGTTCCGGCCGAGGACAGTCACAGCCGGGCACTCAGTGCGGCGCTGCAAAAACTGGGTTTCAAATTTGTCGGACCCACCATTGTGTACGCCTTCATGCAGGCGGTCGGGATGGTCAACGACCACCTTACCGGCTGTTTCCGACACGCTGAAACCAGTTGAGGCGCCCGCAGGCTTGAGCGAGGGGTGTGCCCAGCCGGGCAACAAGGCCGGAGACCATGCGCCCAACCGAATCCGCCTTGATGCCAACATTGCCGTCCAACGTGAAACTTCCGTACCGCCTGGCCGCCACTGACCTGGATGGAACGCTGCTTGGTCCCGATAAAGAGGTGAGTCCGCAAAACGCCGAGGCGGTCCGGCGGTTGCAGGCGGCAGGCATTCGCGTGATTCTCGCTTCGGGGCGCCGCCACCAGAACAGCATCCGGTTTCAACGCCAGCTCGGCCTGCATGGACCGATCATCGCCTGCCAGGGCGGTCTGATTCGCGACGGCGAAACTGGCAGCGTTCTTGAAGCCCATTTTATGGAGAAGGCGCTCGCGGCTGCAATCGTAGAAGCGGGCCAGCGCCTTGGGGTGCAGGTCATCTACTACCAGTTGGACCACCTTTACGTCGGCCCCGAGCGCGACCAGTACCTGGACCTTTACGAACGGCGTGTGGGAGAAGTCCCTGAAGCGGTTCCCGAACTGCGGGAACTCCACGGGCATAAAGCGTTGAAGGTTGTCTGGTACGGAGCGCCTGAGGTTCTCAAAGCCGAGCGGCCGGGCCTGACCGAGCGGTTCCAGGGTCAGGTGGACGTTTTGTCGACGGAAAAGGAAAACCTGGAGTTCATGCCGCCCGGGGTCAGCAAAGGAAGCGCCCTGGCCAAGGTTGCAAAAGCTTTTGGCCTGACCGCGGAGGAGGTCATTACATTTGGCGACGGGGAAAATGATGTCTCGATGCTGGAGTGGGCGGGCCTGGGGGTGGCGATGTACCACGGGAATGATGCCGCAAAGGCGGCCGCTAAACTCGTGTCGCCGCAAGGCCCTCCTGAATCGGACTTTGCGCGTGCCGTTTCCGCCGTTCTTACGCAACCGACCGTGGCCTGACGCGTTGTGAAGACCAACGACCTTTCACCAGTTCCCGCCGATCCGCGCATCCGGCCCGGGACGGTCCGCGAGTTGGTGGGGATCATTTTTCAAAGCGACTCGGTGAGCGTCCTCGGCGCATGGGTGATTCGCCCGGTCGAGACTTTGGACCAACGGTTCTCCGGGTTAGCCCGATTCCCCGGCGGCCCACCCCTGGCCATCCATGCGGGGCTGCACGTTCGTCTTGCGGACGGTCGTGAAATGGTGGCGGAACAACTGTTCGGGACGCTGTTTGAAGATTTTTCTGATGGCTTGAACTGGACGCCCTTGGACCGGTTTCGCGCCCGTGACCACCGGGGGTGGGACGTAACGGTGCCGGCCACTTGTTTTCGCAACGTGGATAATGCAGCCGTGGAGGAAGCAATCGCTTTTTTGAACCGGCTGGAAGGACGGCCTTTTTTTGGCGAGGATTGCACCTCCATGGTGGAGCGGGTTTTCAACAAACGGCGCTTGTTCGCGGACAGCCCTTTAGCCCATTTCTTAGGGTTCGGCGGCCTTCGGGTGGGCGACCCGGCCCTGCCCTTGCTTCGGCCCGACGCCCACGTCAGCCCGCAGGCAGAAGCGTTGCTGCGTGCGGACGCCTTACGTCACCTGCCAGATCCGAAATCGGCCTGGAATGCGCCCAGTTGGCGTGTCCGTGTCAACCGCGGATTCAAGTTTCTCCTGGCTTTCATCGCAATGGCTGGTGTTTTCTACTATCTACGGCGACGCGGGTCTCTTGGGCATGGTTAAAGATGGCGCATTGCAGGTTAGCCGAGGTAAATGACCTCCCCTTCCGGGTTCCGAAGTGACACGGAACCTCCGGGGTTGACCAAGTGCAGCACCACTTTTTCACCGCGGTCAAACCACAATTCAAAGCCAGGCCCGTCTTCGTAGATCTGCATCAGAGCCGCCCCGGTCGGCACGGTAATGGGCACTTCACTTTGGGCCATGACCTTCAACCTCGACCCGTCGCGCCAGCTCATCGTTACTGTCGTGTTCAGTTCCTCCACCGTGTTCAGGGCACGCCCGGCGAGCAGCGCCGTCAATTTACCATTTAACTTCATAGGGCAGGTTCCGGGATGACAGGTTCAGAATAGCGGTCGCAAGGAACGGCGTGGGGTGGGACCAGCCCAGTATGAACGCAATCCCCTGCCGACCGCAGGGCGGGTCGCGGCCGGGCGATGCCACAAGCCAAAAACGAAGTGGCGTCACCAACCGCCGATGCAGAAAGGCACAGCCAATCCCTCCTGCGTGCGGCAGCGCTGCCCCGACCTACAAGCCCCGGCCCTGAACCAGCCGGATCACCGCGACGATCAGCGCGAGCACAAGGAGAATGTGAACCAGCCCGCCCGCGATGTGCATCACCAGCCCGAGAATCCAAAAGAGCACCAGGATGCCGACAATCGTCCAAAGCATAACATGTCCTGTTCGATCGACCGGTTGCCAATGGATGTGTTTTCTGGCGAGAGTGAATGCCTGCCTACTGGCGGAGCGCATGCGCGTCCGTTACTTGCACCATCCGCGTGTTCGCTGGCAGCGGGAAACTGACGTCGCCTTGAGGTGACAATACAAAACGCTCTTCCTGACCCCCTCCGGACCGGCCATCCGCACCGGGCCTGCTCAACAGTGTCACCTGAAGCCGGTCGTCGGAGTGGTTTTCGACCACCAGGGTGAACGTCGGCGCGTCGCGGCGCACCACGTCAACACGAAGGTTGGGAAATGGGTTTTCCACCGAAGGGTTGCCCCAATCGCACCCGAACAGGGTGAGGGTTGCGGAGGTGAGAACTAAAGTCTTTCGCGTCACCGGCATCAGGGCTGTAGGTTCCGAGCGGCCAAACTGAATCCAGTTAAGCCATGTCCGCCCTTGGCGCCCGGCATCTTGTGGAGGAGTGCAGAAGGCGGATCACAGTGCTGCCGTTATTGTCTTAGGAAGGTGAAGGGGGCTGGCTGGGTAGGTAAAATCGTCGAAGGCGGGTTCCGCGGGCTGCCCGGATTCCCCGGCCAGCATCACCGTGCCGCGAATGGCTTGAGCGTCGACCTGCAAGGTTACGCACCCATGGCGACGGTCGCTGCCTTTTATCAAGCGGGCCCCGGTGTTTGGGTCCACCGCACCGTCCTCGGCATTAAGGTGATGCAAATGGTAGTACCCGCCGTGGCCTGCAACCAGAAACGGCGTGGGTACCTTGCCACCGATGTTCTTCTCAATGCGTTGATAATTGTGGACGTGGGCGGCCAGAACGAGGTTAGGAACCCGCCTTGAATCGTTAATCGCATGCTGAACCACATCGGCCATGCGGGGACTCCCGCTGTGGTGGTCGTCAAAGCTGTAAATCGGGTGGTGCAGGCAGACTAGCAACGCCTTGGATTCTGGAGCGCTCGCAAATTCGTTAGTCAGCCACTGCTGCTGGACGGAATCAACTGATCCCCCCTCAGGCACGTTCGTGTAAAGTCCGATCAACGTCACGAAGGGGCAGGTCAAGGTGTAGTAGCAATTGGGTAAAGCCAAGGTTACACGCGGCGCATCCTGTGAGATCGGGTCTATGTGAGGGGCCGGCGTCATGAAATACGAAACCCACCCTGAAAGTGAAGTATCTCCTGGGAGCGGGGCGCCATCGTGGTTGCCGGGGATCGAAAAAATCGGAACGTCGTAGTGATCGTACGGCTCATAGAACTGGGAGTAATATTCTTTGTGTTCGCCGTTGAAATAAACCACGTCTCCCAAATGGTAAAAAAATGAGGGCCGCTCGGACGACGGCTTGGACAAATCCTGTTTCATCAGGGCTGCCACGTCGTGCTGGTATTTGGGGTCCTTGACGCCGCCGGTATCGCCGACCACATGAAAGGTGAGGTGCCCGAGTTGCCCCGCACTTGCTTCGATGCCGGGCAGCACCGTCGCGAGGTCAAAATGGTAGGGCGGCAGTCCGAGCGGCAGGGGCAACGGTTCAAATCGCTGGTGTTGTTGAAACGCGGAAAGCGGTTGAATGCCTGCGTAGGCCTGGGAACGGTTTCGTGGCGGACGCGGTTGAACAAACCCCGATGGAAGCCTCATGTTCCTTCAGGACGTAGCTAACGGGGCGTGGCGGCGCAAGCACACAGGTGTTCCGTGACGAAATTGCTACGAAACAAGGAATCGCAGCTGCCCGGCCGGTTACGGTTGGGGCGCTGCACCCCCGGGCACGAGTTCACCATGGGCTTCGGGCAGCACGGCATCGTCCAGGGTAGGTGCCTTTGCCCGGAGCCGCGCCTCCACTTCTGCGCCCGTAACTTCTTTCTCCCACCGGCTTACGACTACGGTGGCAACGCCGTTGCCGATAAGGTTGGTGAGGGCTCGGCACTCACTCATGAAGCGATCAATGCCGACAATCAAAGCCAGGGACGCAATGGGAACCGAAGGGATGACGGACAGGGTAGCGGCCAGCGTAATGAAACCGGCACCCGTGACGCCGCTGGCGCCTTTCGAGGAGAGCATGGCAACGACGACCAGGGAAAGCTGCTGACCCAAGGTGAGGTGTGTGTTGGTTGCCTGGGCAAGGAACATGGCGGCCATGGTCATGTAGATGTTGGTGCCGTCAAGGTTGAAGCTGTACCCGGTCGGGATGACCAGCCCCACCGTGGATTTGGAACATCCGAGCCGTTCCATCTTCTGAATCATGCCCGGGAGGGCGGTTTCAGAAGAGCTTGTGCCGATCACCAGAAGGATTTCCTCCTTGATGTAGTTGAGAAAACGAAAGATCGAAAACCCGTTTACACGGGCAATGGTGCCGAGCACAACGACGACGAACAGACCCGCTGCCAGGTAAAAACCGCCGATCAAAGCTAGCAGCCGGTTGAGGGCGCCGAGGCCGTAACTGCCGACGGTGAAGGCCATGGCCCCAAACGCACCGATGGGCGCAGCCCGGACGATGATGCGCATGATCCCAAAAATAATTTTGGAAGCTTGTTCAATAACGTTCAGGGAACCCCGGCCGCGCTCCCCCAGAAAGGAAATGGCAAACCCCGTCAGCAACGCCAGCAGGATGACCTGCAGCAGATCGCCCTTGGCAAACGCGTCGAAGAAGGTGTTTGGGATGATGTTGAGAAAGAAATCGGTCGCGTTGAGCGAATGGGCTTGCTGCGCGTACGTTTCGCCGAGCTTCGGGTCGATGGTCTTCGGGTCAACGTTAAACCCGGCGCCTGGTTGTAGCAGGTTCACGACGATTAGTCCGATGAAAAGCGCAAACGTCGAAACAACCTCAAAATAAACGAGGGCGCGAAGCCCGATCCGGCCAAGTCGCCGCATGTCGCCCATGGACGCGATCCCGTGCACCAGGGTGCAGAAAATAATTGGAGCAATGATCATTCTGACCAGCTTCACAAACCCATCCCCGAGCGGCTTGAGTTCTTTGCCGAACGCTGGACTGACGACGCCAACGATGATTCCGAGCAGGACGGCAACGATGACCTGAACGTACAGGATCTGGTACCACGGTTTTCGATCGGCGTTCATAAGCGGCTTTGCACGGGGGAGACCAAGCAGCCTGATTCAAAACCGCGGTTAGGACAATCTTATTGCGAACCGGGTTGCCGACAGGTCCCGCCATAGCCGGGAACCCCGGGCCGGCCCACAAAGCTTCACCGCATCCCTCATTGCGAACGGGGTCGTATAGGTAATAGCTTGCAAGCCCCGCTGCGGCCGAGGGGACGGCTGCATGGGCGACGGGTCGAGCACCGGCGTCCGTTTGCGGCGCATCGGCGGAAATTTTAACTCAGTACCATGAGCTTCTATTCCGAATTTAAAGCGTTTATCAATCGCGGGAATGTGGTCGACCTGGCCGTCGGTGTGATCATCGGCGCAGCTTTTGGCAGAATCGTTACGTCCATCGTGGAGGATCTCGTTATGCCGCCCCTTGGCAAGGTGGCCGGGAACCTCGATTTCAGTAACCTTTACCTCTCCTTGTCGGACAAAGTGCAACCCGGCATGTCCCTGGCTGCGGCCAAGGCAGCCGGTCCGGTAATCGCATACGGCAACTTCCTGACGGTGTTGATCAACTTTCTGCTGGTCGCTTTTTGCGTTTTCTTGCTGGTCCAGGCGGTCAACCGGCTAAAACGCAGGGAGGCGCTCAAGCCTCAGGAACCAGCGGCGCTGCCACCGGATGTGGTTGTGCTAAGCGAAATCCGCGACCTTTTGAAAGGTGGTGTGCCCGTACGCCCGAGTGCGCCGCCCACAGAAAACGCACCGGTCTCTCCGTTGGCGTAAAGCGTAATTCAAGTTCGCCCTACAGCGTCGGATCCAGCGCACATTTGTCACCGGGCTGCCATGACGGCCTTGACCTTAGCCGCCAGTGCCTGTCCGAGCCGGTGGTGCGCCTCTGCCGACAGGTGCACGCCGTCCACGCCATCCGTCCCGGTGACCGTTCCGACATCAAAAAAAGCTGCACCCGCCAGGCCGGCCACTTGTGCATAAATCGCCGGAAGCGCAGCAGACTTGGCCTGGCCACCCGCAAAATCTTCCCCGAAGACAATTTCTGTAGGACCCAACGGAGCCGGGCAGACCAGGAGCGCGCGCGGGTTAGGGTAAGCTGTGCCGACTCCACCTTGACAGCTTTGCACGAGGTCAAGCAGTTTGGCCGCGCCCAGGCCGATTCGCAAGGCGGACCGCTGGTACTTGGCTTTCAGGTCGTTGGTCCCCAGCATAATGATGATCAGGTCGAGAGGAAGGTGACTGGCGAGGCATGGGGCCAGGTATTGGCTGCCGTCCAGGCCCGCCCCCGGGACCCTTTCATCCGGGTCTGCCACGTCGGTAGTCCGCCCATTCAGTGCTTCCGTAATCACTTCGTGTCCCGATCCCAGCGTAGCCGCCATGACGTCGGGCCACCGTTCCTGCGTGGGGTAACGGGACGAGGGCCGGCCGTGGGCAACCGGGATCCAACCCCACGAATTGGAATCGCCGTAGACCAGGATGCGTTCGGGAGGGGAGGCTGTTATCATGGCAGGCTTTAACAAGGCGGGAGGCTCACGCGAATGGTTTAGTCTTAAGCCGTCAGCACGACACGGTACCGTGCTTTGCCGGCCCGGACATGGTCAAGCGCAACTTTAACGTTCGCCAACGGGAACGTCTCGACCATCGGTTTAACCCCGGTACGTGCGGCAAACGCAAGCATTTGCACAACGTCGCTCGGGCTTGTCGCTCGCCCGCCCTTCACGCTTTTCTCACCTTGAATGATCCCGAACGGAGCAATCTTCAACTCGCTCTCCGGTATCCCGCAAAGGACCAGCGTGCCTTCCGGCCGCAGTGCCTTAATGTATTCCCCCCAATTCAAATCGGCTGAGACGGTCGACAGGATAAAATCAAACCGGCCGGCCGATTGGCTCAGTTCGTCTGTGCCTTTTGTCGCGATAAAATCACTCGCACCGAACCGGCGCGCCTCCTCGTCCTTGGAATGGGTGGACGAAATAGCAGTTACTTCGCAACCGCTCTGCGCAAGAAATTGCACGGCGAGGTGGCCGAGGCCGCCGATCCCAATAACGGCCGTCCGCATCCCGGCCGTTACGCCGTAATGCAGGATCGGGCCCCAAACCGTGCTGCCGGCGCACATCATCGGGCCAACGTTCGCCGACTCCAATGCCTCAGGAATCGGCACCACGAACCGGGCGTCGGCCTGTACACTTGACGCCCAGCCGCCGTGACGCCCCACAATGGTGTCCTGTTCGTTCGCACAAAGGTGTTCCTTGCCTCGCCGGCAAAATTCGCATAGGCCGCAGGAGCCGGACTGCCAGCCCAAGCCAACCCGTTGCCCGGGTTTGAGGCCCTCAACGTCCTCACCGACCGCCGAAACGGTTCCGACAACCTCGTGGCCGGGCACCAGTGGGTATTTGGTCATCTGCCAGTCGTTGTCGATCATGGCGATGTCGCTGTGGCAGATGCCGCAATGGCTGACCGCGATTTCCACTTCGTGCGCCGAAAGGGGAGGTGCGTCGTAGGAGAACGGTTCGACGGGACCCTTGGCGGTTCTGGCCGCGTAAGCTTGGACTTTGGTAGGCATAGCAATTGAAACGCTTACACGCATACGAACCGCTTTGCATCCGAAGAGGTGGGCGACCGCCTGCGGGTTACGTGTGGCTGTACCGGTTGCCAGAGGTCCATTCCCCAATGGAACCGACCTATCGGCGGAAGAAAAGGTGCGAGAATATCTGGTGCCCCGAAAAGCTCCTTTGTACTTGATTTTCGGTTTTGACTATGGATCACCGCATTCTCCATCCTCCCGCTCCGGAACCGATCCTGAAAGGCAGGTGCGCGCTGGCCGTCATGATAAAAGCACCGCGCGCCGGCCAATCCAAAACGCGCCTTTGTCCGCCACTGCACCCGGAGACGGCCGCCGCTTTAAGCAGGTGTTTTTACCAGGATACCGCGGAGGCGTTAGCTGCGGTGTCCGCGGCCGATCCATTTGGCCAACCGGTGGCCGCCTACGCCCCGTTGGGTGCTGAAGCCGAGTTGGCCGGGCTTATAGCTTCGGACATTCCACTGCTTCCCCAGCGGGTGACTGACCTTGGAGGACGCCTGCGCGGGGTTATTGAAGACCTGCTGTTGTTGGGTTGTGACGCGGTTGCCCTGATCGACTCCGACAGCCCTACGGTGCCGCCGGCCTGCTACCTGAAATTGCTGCAGGTGTTGAAAGCGGACCCGCACGCCGCTGTGATCGGACCCGCCGACGACGGCGGCTACTACGTCCTTGGCGTCCATCAGGCTCCGCCGGACCTTTTTGCCGGCATCGCGTGGAGCACCGGGCAGGTGTTTGACCAAACATTGGCAGCGATCCAACGGGCGGGGCTTCGTGCTCACGTGCTGCCGCCCTGGCACGATGTGGACGACTCCGCCGGCCTGCAGTTCCTCGCCCGGGAATTCCGGGGCGAACTGCCGGGGCGTCGCACTGGATTTCTCGCCCCGCGGACCCGGGCCTTCCTCAGCTTTCTGGAAAAGCGGCGGGAAGGCGAATTTCTAGCGGTGCCGCCCCGACGGCCGGCTTGATATGGGTTTATTCTCGCCAGACGCGGTGGCTTCGCTAAGCGAGCGCTCCACCCTCTTTTGGATCTTGGCGTTTGCGGTGCTCTTTCGTGCGTTGCTGGTGCCGCTGAACCGGCCCCGGTTGTCCACCGACGTCTACCGTTACGTGTGGGATGGCTGCGTGCAAGGGGCAGGCATTAACCCCTACCTGTATCCGCCAGCCGATCCTCACCTCTCGTTCCTGCGGGATTCCGACATTTGCCCAGACATAAACCGGAAGGAGTACGCGCGCACCATCTACCCGCCCGCCGCCCAGCTCTTCTTTTGGTTGGTCACCCGGGTCCGGGGCTCCGTTACCGGGATGAAGGCCGCGATGGCCGCCGCGGATTGCGGGATGGTATTGATCCTGCTTGCGCTTCTGGCGCAAGCCGGCCTGCCGCGGAAGCGGGTGCTGGCTTATGCCTGGCACCCGCTTCCCGTCTGGGAGTTTGCCGGAGCCGGCCACGTCGACGCACTGATGCTGCTGCTCACGGTGGGCGCCTTCGCGGCGCTCTGCGGGCCCAGACCTGCTTTAGCCGGAGGAACGCTGGCCGCGGCGCTTTACCTGCCTTATGCCGCTCAGGCGGGCAGCAAAGTCCTGGGGTTCTTGCCGCAGTACACCCACGAGGAACGGCTTACCGGCGGAGACCGGTTTTACTTGCTCCGGCTTGCCGACGCCAGCGCCTCGCTCGTGGCCGGACAATCCGTCCGAATTCCTCCCCTGGCCTTTTTGGCGCTCGCTCTGCTTGCTTACGCGACGCTGGTCATTGCTTTCGAATCAGCGCGGAAGCGGCGCAGCGTGGTTGCACGTGATGGGAGAACCGATCCGCGGCGAAGGGACTCGCCGCCGCCGGTCCGGTGACCCTTTACCGTCCCCAACGCCCTCTTATCTTAGCGCCACTGGGATGTCGGGGTGGACGAATGTGGGGGTCACGCCTTCCCTGGCAGGGGACTTGCCCCAAGCACAAGAGGGGTAAGGCAAGGACGCCGTCCAGCCCCCTCGAGAGAGGTTAAGAGCGGATTGCTAATCAGGGTTCGGACCCGGAAAAAGCCACGGTCTCGTTCGCTGCTCGATGGTTCGTCCAGAAATAGTTTCCGTCGAACGTCAGCGAGCGGCAGGCGAACGGTACGCGAGCGAGTTCCTCAATGCGTAGCGTCGCCTCCTTTAAGTCGAGCCGGGCCAGTCGCCAGTTCTCGCCGTCTTGTTCCGTGCCGCGGAGCACGTACAGATGGTTTCCGACAAACGCGTGACCGGAGATTTCTGCTCCAATCTCGATCGTGCGGAGGACCTGGCCACGCGGATCAAGCTTTAGGAGCCGGTGCTTGTACCATTGGCTCACGTAGAGGTGCTGACCGTCGAAACTCAGGTACGAGCCGGTGAACTCGGGGATGGCAACACGGTAGGATTCATCGAAACCATGCCCCGGTACATAGCGGCGCAAGTAGCGGTCATCGTCCGCACTTTCACCACTCGTAAAGCAAAGGGCATCCTGCATTGAAACCGCTGCCCAGGGAATGCCTGGCGCTGCCGTTTCCTCAGTTACCGTCCACCCCTGCGGGTTGATGCCGTAAACGCGGCGGCCATCGCGCGAACCAATCCATAAGCTGCCTGCGTGCCAAGCCAGCGCCTGCGGGGTTGGGGCAGGGGAAGGCAAACGGCGGTGTTCTACGATGGCGGCGAGTTTCGAGGTCATAGGATCTTGCCTTCCGTGCAGCGGAGGCCGGCCTAAGTGGCGCGGGACGTGACGCGAGGACACGGAACCAGCATTCGGAAAATAGCGGGCCTGGCTCGGGATTCAACGGCATTTCACGGCGAAGGTGCCCTTCAATGCCAGAGCCGATGGCTGAGCGCCTGCCTTCGACGCCCGCGTAGCCCTTCGATCACACCGAAACGTTTCATGATCCGAAGCGTTTCCACTCGCCTTTTGGAATTCGATACCACCGTGACACCGTCAACCAACCCCGCGAGCGGACCGAAAGCCCTGTCCGTATTTTCGACGCCAGGTCAGTAGCCGAGAACTCTTCTGTCGGTCGACGGACCCTCGAATCATCGGGCAGAAGACGCCAAGGCCTGCTGCATTGTCGGGGTATCCACGTAAGGTTCGAAGCGCGTCACCTTGCCTTCCTGCACCGTCCAGACGTGCACGACCCGCACGGCGAACTTTGCTCCGGCGGCGCGCACCTCGCCGACGGTTCTCCCGATCACGATGACTTGTTCGCCCGCTTCAAAGCATTCCTCGACCTCGACCTTCGCTTGAACGTGCCGGGCCAGCTGGGTGAGGAAAGCGTTCAGGCCTTGCGCGCCGTGATATGTACCTCCCCAAGGTTACTCCGATGTTTATGTGATGACGATGTCGGCGCCGGCCGCCTCAGAAAGGGCAGACAGATTTTGCTCTCCCAATGCCGCGTAGAGCGCGACAACCGTTTCGGTGTTGGATGGATTCATGTTCAATGCGGTCTGGCGAATCATTGCGAGGCTTGTCCCTGGCTCACCCAGGACGGTGGCGATATCGATCGCGCAACGGTGGGTTCGGCGGTCAGGGAGCGAGGCGGCGGGCTTTGCAGAGTACTGACGTGTGATCGGTACTGGGTGGTCGGATGCCAGATCCGGCGGCGTAAAGGCGCAAACCACGTAGGCGTTTGTCGGCAGGGACTCGCCGGCACCGCTTTACTGCGTCTTTTCCTTTAGCATCAGGTACCCGTGATTAAGGGCATCCGAGCCTGCAACCGTGGCGAGAATGGACGCCAGAAGCCGGGTGGAACGCGGCGCCAAGGCGAGGCCGAACGCCAGGCCGGTGGCGATCCACAAGCCGACGCAGTACGGGCAGGTCAAAAGATCGCCGATGGCTCTTTGCAAACCGTCTCCGCGGGCGTCTTCTTCGACTTCGCCGGCGCCGGCCGGTTCCTCAAACCTGGTGAATGGCGCGCGGAAGCTGCTCATGACTTTGTCCTTGGTCACCAGGCGGCTGAGCCGGAAGGTGGCCAGGGCCAGCAAACCGATGTCGCGGGCCTCGATGCGCTCCGGCATCGCCCCTCGCCGGTGGGTGACAAACAAGAGGCCGGAAAAGAGGCTGGCGTAAACAGCGGCGAGGGCACCGTAACTTGCGAAGGGTTTGTCGGGCTGTCCGTACCCGCTGAAGACATCCGGCCCCTTTGCGTTACCATTTCGCTTTGGCGTTGCACCCGTGTTCACGAAATACCATCGCACCGGCTCGGTGATTCGGGTGCGCCACTCCTGCTTTTTCGTAACGGCAGCGCTGGCTTCGGCAGCACGGGAAGCCAGAGCAGCCTGGACGGGCATCACCGTTTTTGTTCTAATCTTCAAATGTTCCTCGTGCGGCCAGTCCAACGTGGCCGGCTCACCCGAATGGGGTTGTCGCGTGACGGTTCACGGGCACGGTGCGGCGCGTTCAGGAGATGGCTCAGATATTCTCACCCCGGGTCAGCCTTTGGTTCAAGACCCTACTCATCATCTTCCCGCTCGCATTGGTGGGTGGCGGAGTGGCTGCCTACCGGTTCTCGTTTTCTTCCTACGCCACCCAAGTCGGCGTGCCGGTTGACCAACCGGTGCCGTTCAGCCACCAGCACCACGTGGCCGGGTTAGGCATCGACTGCCAATACTGTCACAGCACCGTCACCAAAACCGCTGACGCAGGCATGCCGGACACGCACACCTGCATGACGTGCCACTCCCAGATATGGACGGAAGCGCCTGTGCTCCAGCCGGTGCGTAACAGCCTGAGCTCGGGGCTGCCGATCCGGTGGACGCGGGTGCACAACCTGGCGGACTACGTCTATTTCAACCACCGCGTCCACGTGAACAATGGCATCAGTTGCACGAAATGCCACGGCGACGTCCAGAGCATGCCCCTCATGAAAAAGCAGGCGACGTTGCAGATGGGCTGGTGCCTGGAGTGTCACCGGCACCCGGCAGCCGCCTTCGCACCGCCGGATGCGGTGTTTCAACCGCCGCAGGTTTTTACGCTCGATTGGCGCCTCGACGCAGATCCGGAGGCGAAGCGCGCTGTGCTGAAGAAGGTAGCGGACGTCCCATCCGTGCGCGAACTCACCGACTGCTCGACCTGCCACCGATGACCGACCGCAAGGCTAAGACTAATTCACCCTCAGGCGAGCCCCGGCCGGCTCTGCCCATCGTCGAGGCAGCGGTGAGTCCGGAGGCGTCGTCCCGGCCTCTTTGGCGCAGCCTCGACGAACTGACGGGCTCGGAAGAGTTTTGGGTGTGGGCTCGACGGGAATTCCCGCACGGCGCGGCGGAGTTCGGCGACGGGGTGGGGCGGCGTGAATTCCTGAGGGTGATGGGGGCAGCCTTGGCGATGGCGGGCCTGGCGGGGTGTGCGCGGCCGCCGCAGACAAAGATTGTTCCTTACGTGGACCAGCCCGAAAACATTAAAGCGGACCGTCCGCTGCAGTTTGCGACCGCGATGGCCCTCGGTGGGTTCGGGACCGGCTTGCTGGTAAGAAGCAACGAGGGCCGCCCGACAAAGATCGAAGGCAACCCTTCCCATCCGGCCAGCCTGGGTGCGGCCGGCCCGTTCGAGCAGGCAGCCGTGCTGCAGCTTTACGATCCCGACCGTTCGCGCACCGTCCTTCACGACGGCAACATTGAGCCACATGGGGCGATGCTTGAGGCGGTGCTGGAAGAAGTGGAGCGGCACCGACCGGAACAGGGCCGGCACTTTCGTCTGCTGACCGGGTCGGTCACGTCGCCAGCGCTGGCGGCACAGATCGAGGCCCTGCGCGCGACGTTGCCGGCGATGAAATGGCACCAATGGGAACCGATTTCGCGGTGGTCAATCCACCAAGGTGCGCAACTCGCGCTCGGTCAGTTGGCGGAGCCCGATTACCGCCTCGAGAACGCCGACGTGATCGTCAGCCTGGATTACGATTTCCTGTTTCTGGCACCGGACCGGCTTCGACTCACGAAAGCATTCACGAGCCGCCGGCGTTTCGACCAAGTTGGTTTCCTGCAGCCGAACGCCTTGTTGGTGGCGGAACCTACCCTCACGATCACCGGCTCGATGGCGCAAGCGCGCCTGCCGATGGCTGCAGCCGACATGAAGTGGCTTGCGTGGACTCTCGGTGCACAACTGGGACTTGGTCCTTCGCCGGCCCGAAAAGCCGAAGGCGGGGTGCGCCTTTGGTTGGACACAGCCACGGCGGCGTTGCGGGAGCACCGTGGCCGAAGCCTCGTGCTGGTCGGCCCAGGCCAGGACGCCGAGACGCACGCGCTGGTCCACGCCTTGAATCAGGCCCTCGGCAACGCGGGGCAGACGGTCGTGTACCGTCAACCGGCCGCGGCACAACCGGTCGATCACCTGGCTTCAATGGCTGAGCTTGTCCACGACCTCGAATCCAATGCGGCGGATGGGATTGTCATCCTCGGCGGCAATCCCGTATTCACCGCGCCCGCCGATTTCCGCCTCGGCGAAAAACTTGGCCGCGCCCGCTTTTCCCTTTACCTGGGACTGTACGAAGACGAGACGACGGCTTGTTGCCGCTGGCACGTTCCGGAGCAGCATTTCTTGGAAGGGTGGTCCGACGTGAGGGCGGTGCACGGCGAAACCTCGATTGTCCAACCTCTGATCGCACCCCTTTACGGCGGAGTGTCGGTCCATGAACTGATGGCTGCTTTCCTGAGCCAGCCCGCCGCTCAGGCCCATGAGATCGTGCGCGAATTCTGGCGGCAGCGCCTTGTCCCGGACGGCGATTTCGAGAAGCGGTGGCGACAGGCGCTGAGCGATGGCGTGATTGCCGACACCGCCACGCCGGAACTTGGGACATCGACGGGCGGAGGTTCCCTGCCGGGCTCCGCCCGGTCCGAGGAAACAGCCGGGCAAGGATACGAGGTGGTGTTCGCGCCGGACCCCACCATCTGGGACGGACAGTTCGCCAACAACGCATGGCTCCAGGAACTGCCTAAACCGTTCAGCAAGGTCACCTGGGGTAACCCGGCGATCGTCAGTCCGGCTGCCGCCCAGGAGCTCCGGGTGCAAAACGGTGACGCGATCCGGATTCGCCACCAAGGGGCTGAAGTGGAAATCCCCGTCTGGATTCAACCCGGTCAAGCCGCACGCACCATAACCCTTTACCTGGGCAACGGCCGCTCCCGGGCGGGACGCGTGGGCGACGGGGTGGGCGTAAATACGTACCGGTTGCGCCCTTCCTCCGGCCTATGGTTCTGCCGGGACGTGGAAGTGACCCGGTCGGATCGGCACGCCGAGCTCGCGCAGACCCACCTCCATCACTCTTTGGAAGGGCGTGACTTCTTTCGGGTCCTCCCCTTGACGGCCTTTGCGCAGGGCAAGCGCGCGGAGGGCAGGGAACCGGACCCGGAACAGAACCAGACGCTTTACGGCCCGGCCTCGTTAAACACGGCGGCTTACCAGTGGGGCATGGTGATCAACCTCACCAGCTGCATCGGGTGCAGCGCGTGCGTCCTTGCCTGCCAGGCCGAAAACAACATTCCCTCGGTCGGAGCGCGGGAGGTATCGCGCGGACGGGAAATGCATTGGATCCGGGTCGATCATTATTTTGAGGGGGACCCGGCCAACCCCCAGGTTTACCAGCAGCCGGTGCCGTGCATGCATTGCGAAAACGCCCCGTGCGAACTGGTGTGTCCGGTTGAGGCCACGCTGCACAGTGCCGACGGCCTTAACCAACAGGTGTACAACCGCTGCGTGGGGACGCGGTACTGTTCGAATAACTGCCCGTACAAAGTACGTCGGTTTAATTTCCTGCAGTACGCCGACACCGCGACCCCGAGCGCGCAGCTCGTCTGGAACCCGCAGGTTACCGTCCGCAGCCGGGGAGTGATGGAGAAATGCACGTACTGCGTGCAACGAATCCGCACTGCGCAAATTCAAGCCCAGGAAGAGAACCGGCCCATCCGGGACGGCGAAGTCATCCCGGCCTGTGCGCAGGCGTGCCCGGCCGACGCCATTTCTTTTGGCAATGTGGCCGATCCGAAGTCCCACGTGTCCCGTTTGAAAACGCTGGCCTCGAACTACTCCATGTTGGGCGACCTGAACACCCGGCCGCGCACCACCTACCTGGCCCGGGTGGAATGGGACGCAAACCCGCCGGCCTCGCCTTGTCAACGGGACACCGCATGATCCCGGGAACAGCACAATCCAAGGAGGAAACGCGGGCCCGGGCGGAGCGGGCGGAAGAGCCGCCGCGGCTGGTGCAAGGCGTCGCAACGTTCCGATCCATCACCGAACAGATCAGCGGCATCGTCCTGAATCGTCGTCATCCCCGCAGTTGGTGGATCGGGTTCGGCCTCGCGTTCCTTCTCACCATGGGTCTGTTTTACGCCATCAGTGTTTTGCTGGCGGTCGGGGTGGGCATCTGGGGAATTAACATCCCGGTGGCCTGGGGTTTTGCCATCACGAACTTTGTGTGGTGGATCGGGATCGGGCACGCCGGGACGCTCATCTCCGCCATCCTGCTCCTGCTTCTACAGAAATGGCGTAACTCCATCAATCGCCTGGCCGAAGCGATGACCCTGTTCGCGGTGGCCTGCGCCGGCATGTTTCCGCTGCTGCACCTCGGCCGGCCCTGGGCTTTTTTTTGGCTGTTGCCTTACCCGAACGGCATGGAGCTCTGGCCCCAGTTCCGGAGCGCGCTGGTGTGGGACGTGTTCGCAGTCAGCACCTACCTGACGGTGTCCATCTTTTTTTGGTACACCGGATTGGTTCCGGATGTGGCGACGCTCCGGGACCGGGCGAAAAACCGTTTTACCCGGCTCATTTTCGGTTTTATGGCGCTCGGCTGGCGCGGCTCCGCCAAGCATTGGCGCAACTATGAATCGGCTTACCTGCTCATGGCAGGGTTGTCGACCCCGTTGGTCTTGTCGGTGCACAGCGTCGTCAGCTTCGATTTTGCCACGGCCATCGTGCCCGGCTGGCACTCGACCATCTTTCCGCCGTACTTCGTGGCCGGCGCCGTTTACTCGGGTTTTGCCATGGTTCTCAACATCATCATCCCGTTGCGCAAATGGTACCGGCTGGAAAATGTGGTAACCGAGCAACACCTCGACCATATGGCAAAGGTTATGCTGGCAACCGGTTTGCTGTTGGCCTACGGCTACATTTTTGAGATTTTTTTTGCGTGGTACAGCGGCGACCCGACGGAGCAGTATTCCGTCGTGAACCGTGCCACAGGCCCTTACGCGCCGCTTTTCTGGCTGTTGCTTCTGGTGAACGTGGTCCTTCCGCAATCCCTCTGGTGGCGCTCGGTACGAACCAGGCCGGTGCTGCTGTTTTTTGCCGCCCTGAGCGTGAACGTGGGCATGTGGATGGAGCGTTTCGTGATCGTGGTAGTCAGCCTAAACCGCGACTACCTTCCTTCGAGTTGGCGCATGTTTACTCCCACCGGCTGGGACTGGTTAACCCTGGTTGGCAGCCTCGGCTTGTTCTTTGCCTTGGTTTTCCTCTTTGTCAGGTTTCTGCCGATGGTGACGATGTTTGAAGTCCGGGATCTGCTTGCAAAGGAGAAGGGCAAATCATCGTGAAGGGGTTCTCCGGAATCTACGGCGTGATGGGGGAGTTCAATTCGGAAGGTGCGCTTCGCGAAGCGGCCCGGAGTGCCCGGGAGCACCGGTACGAGCAATTGGATGCCTTCAGTCCGTTGCCGGTAGAGGGGCTGGATGAAATCCTCGGCCGCACCGGCAGTTGGGCGCCGGCCTGGGTCCTGACCGGGGGCGTGATCGGTGGGCTGACCGGGTACTTTTTGCAGTTCTGGGGCGTCGGCATTAACTACCCGTTTAACGTCGGCGGGCGGCCCCTTGACAGTTGGCCGCTTTTCATCCCGATCACGTTTGAGCTGACCATTCTGGGAGGAGCGGTTGCGGCCGTCCTGTCATTATTTGTGCTTAACGGACTGCCCCAGCTTCATCACCCGGTGTTTGCCGTTCCGGGGTTTGAACGCGTCACCACAGACGCGTTCTTCCTTTGCATTCTGTCGACTGATCCCGGGTTCGATCCCTTGCTGGTGCGCAGGTTTTTCATGCAGGAAACGGGCGCGGTCGCCGTCACGGAGATGCGGCGATGAAAGGTACCGGACGCTTTTTAGCGGTCGTTGCGCTCGGCGTTTTGGGCTGCCGCCAGGAGATGAGGACCGACTCGCGCCTGAAACCTTACCAG
The DNA here is from genome assembly GCA_036401335.1 of Chthoniobacterales bacterium. Lineage (GTDB taxonomy): Bacteria > Verrucomicrobiota > Verrucomicrobiia > Chthoniobacterales > JAFAMB01 > DASWVC01. Next base: position 14,610 of record DASWVC010000260.1, on the reverse strand, counting down.
GAGACCCCGTTCTTTGCGGACCGCAACTCATCGCGCCCGCTGGTCGATGGCGTTGTCGCGCGCGGCGAGGCGCAAGCCGATGATTTCTTTTACGCCGGACAGATCAATGGGCATTTGGTCCGGGGTTTTCCTGCGCCGGTAACGATGGACCAGCTCAAAGTGGGCCAGGAACGCTACAACATTTACTGCTCGGTGTGCCACGGCATCACCGGGACCGGGGACGGCATGATCGTGCAAAGGGGCTTTCCCCGGCCGCCCTCGCTTCATGAGGAACGGCTTCGGGAGGCACCGGAGGGCCATTTCTTCAACGTCATCACCCATGGTTACGGTGCGATGTATTCGTACGCTTCCCGGGTGGAACCGGCCGAGCGCTGGGCCATCATCGCCTACATTCGCGCGTTGCAGCTGGCGCGAAACGCCAAGCTGGATGACCTGCGGCCGGAGGAGCAGCCGCGCCTGTCACCACAACCTGAGGGGAACGATGCAGGCCATTAACCTTAATCTCGCGCCCGAAGAGCGTTACGGAGGAATCCTGGGCGGCGCTGCGCTCCTCGCCGTGATCGCCGGTTTCGTCATCTCTCCGGCGAACGCGTTCCCGTCCTACCTGATCGGTTTTCTTTTCTGGATCGGGCTCACGCTTGGCTGCCTGCCGCTGCTCATGCTGCACCACCTCACGGGCGGCAAGTGGGGATATGCCCTGCGCCCCTTTCTGAACGCCGGACTGGCGACCTTGCCGCTGATGGCGTTGTTGATTGTCCCCATCTTTTTCGGCTTGCAACACCTTTACCCCTGGGCTGGGCTGGCCGGCGAGCACACCGGGCCGGTGCTCCGGGCCCGGGCCTTTTACCTCAACACCCCGGGCATGGTTCTCCGGGCGATGGTCGCGTTTTCTCTCTGGTTGGGCCTGAGTTACCTGCTGGTGTGGCGTCGGACTTCACCGGACGAGCAGCCGGCCAGAATCCGCTCCCGGCTGCAACTCACGAGCGGCCTGGGCTTAGCCGCGTTCATGGTAGTCACCTCGTTCGTGTTCATTGACTGGTTGATGGCGGTCGAGGCTACCTGGTATTCGAGCATTTTTCCGGCGATTGTCGTTGTCGGCCAGGTCTTGTGCGCGCTGGCGTTGACGCTTCTGCTGAGGCTGCATTGGGCAGACGCGAACCGACCGGAGGTTGAGCAACTCAACCACTTGGCCAGCTTGCTGTTCGCGTTCGTGCTGGTGTGGGCCTACCTGAGCGTTTCGCAACTCATCATCATTTACGCGGGCAATCTGCCGCACGAAATAAACTGGTACCTGCGCCGGACGCGCAACGGCTGGTTGGGCGTGGCGCTGATTCTGGTCACCGTACAATTTGTGCTGCCCTTTTGCCTGCTGCTGTTCCGCGGGATCAAGCGATCTCCCCGGATGCTCACGGCCCTCGCCGTGGCGCAACTGGCCGTCCAGGCGGTCGCCATGTTTTGGTACACGGCCCCGGCGTTCCGCCCGACCCTGCGGATCGCATGGACCGATCCGGTGGCGTTCGTGGGCATCGGAGCCGCCTGGACTTTTGTGTACCGCCGCCAAGCGCTCCGCGAAACTCCGCCCAATGCACCTCACCGACGATGACCAACCCGATCCGGCCAGTTCAGAAAACTCACGAATCGAGTGACGTTCCGCTCAGGAGAATCCTGTGGGGCGTGCCCCTTTTTGTCGCGACGGCTGCGGTGCTTCACCTGGCCCTGATCGGTTACGGGCGCTTGCTCGCTGGGGCCAACCCAGGTTTTGGCCGGGTGTACCCGCTTGGGACCACAGCAGCCTCAGCCTACCCGGCACCCGCCTTGCAGGCAAACGCGGCGGTTGACCTTCAGGCTTACCGCGCGCAGGCCGAGCGTGATTTGAACGGCACCGGCTGGATTGATCAGGCGCACGGAACAATGAAGATCCCGGTCGATCGAGCGATGGTCCTGCTACTGGCGCGCGGTCTGCCCGTACGGCCGCCAATCCAGGACGGACCCACCGAGCTGGACCTGCAAAAACAAAAAGCGGCGGAAAACGGCGCGAAGACTGCTGGAATGCCGGCGGATCGGATCAAGCCATGAAGGCATCGATGGCATCCCCGGTAGGGGAGCTTGTCCTCAAGCGCCCCGGGTGCATCTGGCGAATCTTGCAGCGGGGCTTTTCGGAATGGGCGTCTGGCCTGCGGTATCAATGCTTGTTAGTCGCGATGGGTTACGCGCTGCTCGCGTTGCTGGTGCCGGCGCAGGCTGCCGGACCCGCTTCTGAGGGCACGGTGCGAGGCGTCGGGTTCGAACAACACCTTGGGTTCCCGGTGGCGCCGGCGCTTGCTTTCACCGATGAACGAGGTCAGGCAGTGACCCTGGGCGACTACCTCCGCGCGCGCCCCGTCGTGTTGGCGATGGGTTACTACCGCTGCCCCATGTTGTGCGGAATTGGATTGAACGGGACGGCTCGCACCCTGGAGGAATTCCCTCCGGAATCGCCGTCCCGCGACTTCGAATATTTGTTTGTCAGCATTGACCCGGCCGAGAACTGCCTGGCTGCGGCGGCAAAGAAAAGTGAGTACCTGCGGAAATTGGGGTGGCCGCCCGCCGCTGAACGTTGGCATTTTCTCACCGGCACCGGTCCGGCGATAGCCCAGTTGGCCAGTCAGGTCGGATTCCATTACCGATACGACCCTGGGAGCAACCAATACGTGCACCCGAGCGGGCTGGTGGTTCTTTCGCCGGAAGGGAAAATTGCTTCCTACCTGTTCGGGATCGATTACCCGGCGCCGGCTTTCGACCGCGCCCTGGCGAATGCGCGTCGCGGAGAGGTGGGAAGGGTAGTGGATTTCATATCGCTTCTTTGCTTCTCCCACAGTCCCGCGCCAGGCTCGGTGGCCTACTACGTATTGATTGCGCTCCGGTCCGGGTCGGTCCTCACCCTCGCCGGGTTGGTGGCCTTAATCCGGTCGAAACGCCGCACCTTACCTGCAAAGGATGCCGGGGCATGAACGGGATTCCCGCTTTACTTGCTCAGTTTCAGGTTCTGCCGGATCAAGCTTCCAGCCTGGCCGCCCGCGTCGACCAATTCTTTTGGGCGATGGTGGCCGTCACCGGTACGGTCCTCGCCGGCATTGCCGCGGTTATCCTTTACTTTCTTGTCAAATACCGGCGGTCCAACCCGCGAGTCGATCGCACCCTTGGCGACCGCTCAACCTTGCCGGCTGAGGTGACCTGGACCGTCCTCCCCCTCTTCATCTTCGTCGGCATGTTCGCCTGGGGTTCCGATCTTTATTTTCAGAAGAACCAGGTGCCCCGGGACGCCCTGGAGGTAGAAGTAATTGGTAAACAGTGGATGTGGAACATCCAGCACCCGGAAGGCAAAAAAGAGATCAACGAGTTGCACGTGCCTTTGGGTAGGACCGTCAAGTTGATCATGAGTTCGCAGGATGTGATTCACGATTTCGGCCTGCCTGCTTTCCGGCTGAAAGAAGACGTGCTGCCCGGGAAATACACAACGGAATGGTTCACCCCGGCGAAAACGGGTGTGTTTCCGATCTTCTGCGACCAGTATTGCGGCACAAACCACGCCCACATGATCGGCCAGGTTTACGTAATGGAACCGCAGGACTACGCGGCGTGGCTTCGTACCGGCATGAACCCGCCGCCGATCGTGCAGACCGGCGGAGGGCTCTACCGCTCCTTGGGCTGCAGCGGTTGCCATGAAAACAACGGGGTGGTACGGGCGCCCTCGTTGCACGGCTTGTATGGTCAACCGGTGCCGCTGCAGGATCGGCGCGTCGTCGTGGCAGACGAGCGCTACCTGCGGGATTCCATCCTGATGCCGGAGTATGAAATCGTGGCCAGTTATGATCCTGTGATGCCCAGCTACGCCGGCCGGCTTTCCGAGGGCGAAATTTACCAGCTGATTGCCTACATCAAAAGCTTGTCCGAAGAACCACCGCAGGCAGCTTTCACCCATTGATTCGCGTCATGAGCGTTGTTTTCCAAGCCGTTGAAGTCGATCCCCGGGACACACCGGAAAATTACCTTTCCGAGGGCGGAATCTTTTCGTGGCTGTTCACGACTGACCACAAACGCATCGGCCTGCTTTACCTGTTCTCCATTATCGGCTTTTTCGCCATGGGTGCCGTTGCGGCCTTGATGATGCGCCTGAACCTTCTGACGCCTCGCGGGGATCTGGTCCAGGCCGAAACGTACAACCGCCTGTTTACCCTTCACGGCGTCCTCATGGTCTGGTTTTTCCTCATTCCGTCGATTCCCAGCGTCCTCGGCAATTTCATGCTGCCGATCTTGATCGGGGCCCGGGACCTGGCGTTCCCAAAACTCAACCTTTTGAGTTGGTACCTGTTTATGGCCGGAGGTGCCGTGGTGCTTTACGCGGTGCTCATCGGTGGTGCCGACACCGGATGGACGTTCTACACCCCATACAGTTCAACCTACGCCAACTCGCACGTTGTGCTGATGGCGACCGGCGTCTTCATTTCCGGTTTTTCGTCCATTCTCACCGGGCTCAACTTCATTGTGACCACCCACCAGATGCGCGCGCCCGGGGTGACGTGGTTTAACCTCCGGCTGTTTGTCTGGTCCAACTATGCCACAAGCCTGATCCTGGTGCTGGCCACCCCGGTTCTGGCCATCACACTTTTCTTGATGGCACTCGAGCGCATCTGGAAGGTGGGCGTGTTCAACCCGGCGCTCGGCGGCGACCCGCTGTTGTTCCAACACCTTTTCTGGTTCTACTCGCACCCGGCTGTTTACGTCATGATCCTGCCCGGGATGGGGGTGGTAAGCGAACTGATCGCCGCCTACTCGCAAAAACGGGTCTTCGGCTATAAGTTCGTCGCCTTTGCCAGCATCGCCATCGCCGTGCTCGGGTTTTTGGTCTGGGGGCACCACATGTTCGTAAGCAGTGAATCCGTCTATGCGGGGCTGACTTTCTCGATCCTGAGTTTCCTGGTGGCGGTGCCTTCGGCCATCAAGGTCTTCAACTGGACCGCAACCCTCCGCAAAGGTAACCTCCGGCTGGACACGCCGATGTTGTACGCCCTCGGCTTCATCGGGCTTTTTGCCGCCGGCGGGATGACCGGCCTGATGCTGGCGGCCCTGGGCCTGGACATGCACGTGCATGACACGTATTTCGTCGTTGCGCATTTCCATTACATCATGGTGGGCGGGATGGTCCTCGCGTTCATGGGCGGGCTGCATTATTGGTGGCCGAAAATCACCGGACGGCTTTACCCGGAATTCATCGCCAAAATCGCCGCCGTGGTGACGTTTCTCGGGTTCAACCTGACCTTTTTCCCGCAATTCATTCTCGGTTACCTCGGCATGCCGCGGCGTTACCACGCCTACCCCGAGCAGTTTCAGGTGTACCACGTGTTTTCGACCGCCGGAGCGACGATCCTAGGGGTGGGTTACCTGCTGCCTCTCTGCTACCTGCTCTGGTCCTGCCGTTACGGGAAACCGGCGGGCCCGAATCCTTGGGGTGCAAAAGGGTTCGAATGGGAGATTCCGTCCCCTCCGCCCAAACATAACTTTGCGGAAACGCCCACCCAAACGGAGCCGCCGTACGCCTACCCGGTTCGTTAAACGAGACCTGCACTGACCTTTTCCCATGCGTGAGTCACCCGCCATCCACGTCGAGGAACAGTTTGACGACCTTTCCCAGCAGCGCGAATCGTCCAGCCTCGGCATGTGGGTGTTCCTGGCGACCGAGCTCATGTTTTTTGGCGGGCTCTTTCTAGCCTTCGCCGTCTACCGGTTCAGCTACCCAAAAGCATTCATGGAAGCGGCCAGCCACCTGAACCTCGTGGCCGGTTCCGTTAACACTTTTGTCCTGCTCACCAGCAGTTTCCTTTTTTCACTTGCTATATCCGCGTTTCGGGATGGCCGGAAAACCCGGACGCTGCTTCTGTTGGGTGTAACGCTTTTTCTGGGTGTCCTGTTTCTCGGGATCAAAGGCTTTGAATACTACGACGAATGGCGCAAGGGGTTCCTGCCTGGCCCGGCGTTCCATTTCCAGGGACCCGACTACCTCCACGTGCAGTTGTTCTTTGTGCTTTATTTCATCACCACCGGGTTGCATGCGTTGCACCTGTTCATCGGTTTGGGGGTAATTGCCGTCTTTTTCTTTCTGGTGGCTCGCAGCTGGGTCCGAAAAGACCGCGAGGTGGCAATCGAAATCGGGGGCCTGTACTGGCATTTCGTCGATTTTATCTGGATCTTCGTCTTTCCGCTTTACTACCTGCTGGGAGGAGGGCGATGACCGACCAAACATCCCGACGTCCCGCTTCGTTTCGCACGTACCTCGGCTTGACCTGCCTTCTTGGGGCAGCCATCGTTTTTTCCCGCCTTCCTCTCGGACCGTTGCGCGTGCTCCTGGTGCTACTGGCAAGTTCAGCCCAAGGCTGGTTCATGGTGGTAAGCTTCATGCGGGTACGGTGGCAAAGCCACCTGATCTGGCTGGCCGCCGGTGCCGGTCTTCTCTGGCTGGGCATCTTGTTCAGCTTGACGTTCACCGATTACCTCAGCCGCGCGTGGACGTGGTAACCGGGGGTCCGGCAGGGCGGCGAGTCCCTTCGCCGCCGGGCAGGCCGGCCGGGGCGTGCGGCGTGGCCCGATCACAAATGGATTGGTGAGGCCTCAGGCGCCGCGAAGATTTTCAACACTCGCAACCGAGGCGGGTTTGCTCCCTGGATTGCCTTAAGCCCGCGCCGCGCTGACCGCTACAAGGGGCATTGCGCCATCGGCCGGTCCCGTTTCGGAAAAGACTTCCGGCAACCGGAACAAGCTGAAAAACTCAGCAGGAACCCGATCCATGAGGAGCGCACGCTAAATACAATGCCAGAGCCTGATTCGTTCCGCTGCATGGTCATCGGGGAGGGAACCTTGCCAATTCGTTGCGGCGAGATTCTCCGGCAGCTGGGTCACGAAATCATCGGGGTGATTTCTTCGGATCCAGCAATTGCGAACTGGGCGAAGCAAGGGCGCCTGCCCCATTTCGAAAGCTGGCCCGGCCCCGCTTCCCGGCCCGGCGTAGCACGTTTCGATTACCTCTTCAGCATCGTCAATCCGCAGATCTTGCCGCCTGACGTTCTGGACCTCGCGCAGCGGGGCGCAATTAATTATCACGATGCCCTCCTGCCCCGGTACGCCGGGACTTACGCCACCTCTTGGGCCCTCATCAACCAGGAGCCGTACCACGGCGTCACGTGGCACTTGATGGGCCGGCAAGTAGACGCCGGCGATCTCCTCGTCCAGCGCAAGGTTGTGATCGTGCCCGGGGAAACTGCTGTGACCCTCAACGTGAAATGCTATGAAGCGGCGGTCGCTTCTTTTCACGAACTGGTCACGGGCCTTTCCTCCACCGGGCACCTGCTGCCCCGGCCGCAGAATGCAGGGCAGCGTACTTTCTACGGCCGGTGCAAAAAGCCATCACCCGGCTGCCTGATCTCCTGGAACCGCGGCGCGGCCGAAATCGATGCGATGGTGAGGGCCCTCCATTTCGGAGCCTACGCGAACGGCCTGGGGTTGGCGAAATTCATGGTGAAGGGAACCTTTTTCGTTCTTCCGAAGGTGGAGGAATTTCATCCGACCTCGCACCATGCCCCAGGGACGATTACCCGGATTGATCGTGAGGCGATCCGGGTTGCCACGGCAACGCATGAGGTCGCGTTCGGTTACGTAAGCACGTTGGAAGGCCGTCCGCTGCCTCTGCCCGAGTTCGTTGCGCAATGCCGGCTGCGGGAAGGCGATTGCCTCGACGAAGTGACTACCCCAATGGCGGCGTGCCTTGCGGCCCTGGAAGCGGCCGTGTGCCCGCATGAACGTTTCTGGGTCCAAAAACTCGCCGCTTCGAAACTGGTCCGGTTCCCGGCCGAGGCAAAGGTCCCACCGGAGACGGGTGGCGTGGGTCCGGCAAAGACAAAGGTGTCAATTCCGCCCGGTGTCTGGAAGGGAGCTGCCGCCGGCGGTTGCACCGCGGCTGAGTTCCTGCTCGCGGCGTTTGTTATTTACCTCGCCCGTTCCGGACGTTTGCTTGAGTTCTCCATCGGGTTCAGCGAAATGGAACTCCGGCAGAAGGTGGTTGGATGGGAAGGGATCTTCTCCGCTCGGGTGCCGTTGTGCTTTGAGGTGAATCCGCTGCACACCTTCGCGGAAGCTTGTGAGATGGTGCGGACGGAACTCGGCCTGGTCCGTCGCCACATGACCTACGCTCGCGACATCGTGAGCCGCCAGCCGATTCTTGCTTCGAGACTTGAGGACGGATGCTCGTGGCCGGTTTCCGTCGACTGGGTCGAGCGATGGGAGGACAGCCCGATCCCTGGTGGCGGCGAAGTCACCTTGGCCGTGGCACTCGGTCTGGAGGAGTGTCGCTTGGTCTATGACGCCGGTAGATTCGACGAACCGGAAATCGCAACCCGGTTGTCCCAGTTTACCACGTTGCTCGACGGCATCCTCGCCGACCCGGACCGGTGCATCGGCGACCTGCCGCTTCAGACGGAAGCCGAGCGCCACCAGGTCTTGGTGGAGTGGAACAACACCGCCACGGATTATCCCCGCGAACGCTGCATACACGAGTTGTTTGAGGCGCAAGCAGACCGAACGCCGGACGCGGTCGCCGCCGAATGCGACGGCGTGAGGGCCACGTACCAGGAGATCGATCACCGGGCTAACCGGCTCGCCGCCGACCTGCAATCGTTGGGCGTCGGGCCGGACGTGCCGGTGGCGCTGGCTGTGCAACGCTCGATCGCGATGTTGGTGGGGATGCTGGCCATCTTGAAGGCAGGCGGAGCTTACGTGCCGATCAACCTGGCTTACCCGAAGGAGAGGGTTCGTTTCGTGCTAGATGACACCCGGGCACCGGTGTTGGTGACGCAACGGCCGTTGCTTGACCGGTTCGCTTGGTTCGATGGGCGGGTGCATTGCCTGGAAGCGTCTGAGGAATCGAACATCCGGACCGCCATCGCCCCCAACCGGACCAACGCCGGTCATCTGGCCTACATCATGTACACGTCCGGTTCCACGGGCGATGCCAAGGGGGTGGCCATCCCACACCGGGGTGTGGTGCGCCTGGTCCGCGGAACGAACTACGCTGAGCTGACCTCGGCGGAAGTGTTTTTCCAGCTGGCTCCAGCGGCTTTCGACGCTGCTACATTCGAGATCTGGGGGAGTTTGCTGAACGGCGCACGGCTCGTGGTCTGTCCAGCCGGCACCCCGACGCTCGAGGAGTTGGCCCAGGCTATTGAGGGTCACCGCATAACCACCCTTTTTCTAACGACCGGGTTGTTTCATGAACTGGTGGACCAGTACTTGGAAAATTTCCAATTTGTAACGCAAATGCTGACCGGTGGCGACGTCCTGTCGCCGGCGCACGCCCAGCGGTTTCTCGAAGCCCACCCGGGCTGTCGACTGATCAACGTCTACGGTCCAACCGAAAACACGAGCTTCACTTGTTTCCACGTGATGTCTTCGCCCGAGGTGAACCGGGTGTCGGTGCCGATCGGGCGGCCAGTGGCGAATACCCGGGTCTACCTGCTGGACAAATTAAAGAACCCCGTTCCAGTCGGGGTTGAAGCAGAATTGTATGCTGGGGGCGACGGCCTCGCCCGCGGCTACTGGGGCCGACCCGATCTGACCCGCGAACAATTTTTGCCTGATCCGTTCAGCGACGATCCGGAAGCACGGCTTTACCGGACCGGTGACCTGGCGCGGTACCGCCCCGGAGGCACGATTGAATTTCTCGGGCGGATCGACCGGCAAGTCAAGATCCGCGGTTTCAGGATCGAACCCGCGGAACTGGAAGCCGCGCTGCGGCGACACCCGGGGGTACGGGACGCGGTGGTAACGGTTCAGGGAGAGGACGGGCGCGAAAAGCGCATGGCCGCCTATGTAGCAGGGGACCCAGCCACACTGAGTGCCCGGGAGCTGCGTGAGTACCTCGCGTCGACGCTGCCCGATTACCTGCTGCCCTCCGCCCTGATGATCTTGGACAAATTCCCCCTGACGCCCAATGGCAAGCTGGACCGATGCGCGTTGCCGGAAGCACAACCCCTCGACGCGTTCATCCAGCCGCGCACCTCGCTGGAAAACGAAGTGGCCGTGATCTGGGAGGCGGTGCTCGGGGTGCCGCGGATCGGGCGCGACGACAACTTCTTCGACCGCGGCGGCCACTCCCTGCTGGCATTGCGCATGGTGAACCGGTTGAAGGACCTGACCCGAAAACGGGTGCCCCTGGCCCTCGTGTTCCGTGCCCCCACCCTCAGGCTTTTCGCGGAAGCATTGCAACGGGATTACGCCGACGGTGCCTCGCAGGCCGCCCACACGGGTTCAGCCGCTCCATCGCCCAACCCCAAAATGGTGCCCCGCTACCCTCGCTCAGAGGCGGCCCCGGACGGCTGGGTATTGCCCACCTCGTTTGCACAGCGCCAGTTATGGCTCCTGGACCAGCTCAGACCCGGCCATGCCACTTACAACGTTCCTTTGGCCTGGCGCGTTACCGGGGACCTGAATGCCCCGGCCCTCCAGCGGGCCTTGGAAGCGCTCGTCGGCCGCCACGAGATCCTGCGGACAACCTTTCGCGCCCGACCCGACGGCGAGCCGGTGCAGGTCGTGGCTCCGGTCGTGAGGGTGCCACTGGCGATGTTCGACCTGCGCGGGCCCGTCCCGGAGGAGGTCGCACTCCGGACGGACGAACGCATCGCGGCCCTCGCCTGGGCGCCGTTCAACCTTGCCACCGGCCCTTTGCTGCGTCCGGCGTTGCTCCAAATTGCAGAGCAGCGGCACGTGCTGGTCCTTACGTTTCACCATATTGTGTTCGATGAATGGTCCCGGCAGATCCTGACCCGGGAGCTGCTCACCTTGTATGAAGCTTTGGTGCAAGGCCGTGAGCCGCACCTGCCTGATCTGCCGATCCAGTACGCCGACCATGCACAGTGGCAACGGGAGGAAGTAGACGGATGCAGGCGTGAAGCAGAGCTGCGTTTCTGGCGCGACCGGCTGGCCGGCTTGCCCGTCCTGCAACTCCCCATGAATCGACCCCGGCCGCGGTACGACGCGGCGGCGGCGGCCAACGCGAACGTTTCGGTGCCGCCGGCCCTTGCCGATGCCCTGCGAACCCTCGCCCGGTCCGAGGACGCAACCCTGTTCGCAACGGTGCTGACCGCTTTCAAGGTTCTGCTCGCCCGTTATTCCGGGCAGGATGATTTCGCGGTCGGCTCGCCGATCGCTGCCCGGGGAAGCAGTGAGGCTGAATCCCTCATCGGCTATTTTCTTAACATGCTCGTCTTACGCACCCGATTAGACGGGAATTTGACCTTTCGGGAAGCGCTCCGGCGAGTCCGCAATGGAACACTGGAAGCGTTTGAGCATCAGGATCTTCCTTTCGATCTGGTTGTGGAGGCGTTGGCGCCGGAGCGGATCCCGGGCTTAAATCCGTTGTTCCAGGTTGCCTTTGTTCTCGTCGGAGCGCAAGCCGCCTGCCACGCCGTTCCGGGCCTGCAGTTTGAGCCGTTTGAAGTAGAGGACCAGACTGCGAAATTCGATTTGACCCTGTCCTTGGTGGAGCACCCGGACGGCCTTCGGGGAACGTTCACCTACAACCCGGCGCTCTTTGACAACGAGATGATCAAGAGTCTGAGCCGCCATTTCGGAACGCTCCTGGAAGCAATTGTGGCGGAGCCGGACGCACGGGTGTCCGAGTTGCCGCTGTTGAACCCGACCGAACGGGAGCAACTGATTGTGGCATGGAACGCAACCCGGTCGCCGTTTCCCAACGACGCCACCATCAGTCGGGTCTTTGAACGTCAAGTCGCCCAGGCCCCAAAGGCGATCGCCTTGGAACATGGGGGCATTCGTTGGACCTATGACGAACTTAACCGCCGGGCCAACCGACTTGCGCATGAGCTTCAGGCCAAAGGCATGGGAACCGGGCAATTGGTTGCCGTCTGCCTGCCGCGGTCGGCCCCCATGGTCGCGGCGTTGCTTGCGGTCCTCAAAGCAGGGAACGCCTACGTGCCGATCGATCCTGCTTACCCGCCCGCGCGACGGTCCCGGATGTTGAACGGCGTGTCAATGGTCGTCACCGACCGTCAGCTCGCCCGCGAGTTCCCGGATCACGCGGACCGATTGATTTGTGTGGACGTCGCCCCTGCCGGTTTGGGCAGCGAGGAAAACCTGGGTCCGTGCGCCGAAGCCGGCTCCCTGGCCTACGTTGTTTACACCTCGGGGTCGACGGGAGCGCCCAAAGGAGTAGCCGTCCCCCACCGGGCGGTCAATCGGCTGGTCCTTAACACAAACTACATCGCCCTTGACGGGTCCGACGTGGTCGGGCAAACGTCGAACACCTGCTTTGACGCCGCTACCTTTGAAATCTGGGGTGCGTTGTTGAACGGCGCGCAGCTTGTCATCCTTGATCAGGACGTCATTCTGGCACCAGGAAGACTGGCTCAGGAGCTGCGCCGGTATGGCATCACGACCCTCTGGCTCACGACCCCCCTTTTCAACTTGATCGCGCAACACGCACCGGGAGCTTTCTCGGGATTGCGCACCGTGCTTTTCGGAGGGGAAACGGCCGACGTCCGCAGGGTTGCCGCGGTTCTCGCCCAGGGCGGCCCACAGCGTTTGATTAACGCTTATGGACCGACGGAAACCACCACGTTTGCAGCTTGTTACGAGGTGCATTCATTGGCCGGCGACGCCCTCACGATTCCCATCGGCCGGCCCATCTCGAACACAACCCTTTACGTTCTTGACCAGTGGCAGAAGCCGGTGCCGATCGGTGTGCGCGGAGAAATTCATGTGGGCGGTCCCGGTTTGGCGCGTGGTTACCTCGATGACCCGGAGCTTACGGCAAAACGCTTTGTGCCTGACCCATTCTCTGCTGAGCCTGACGCGCGCCTTTACCGGACAGGGGACTTTGGACGGTGGCGCCCGGACGGCACGGTTGAGTTTCTCGGCCGGATGGATCAGCAGCTAAAAATTCGTGGGTTCCGGGTCGAGCCTGGCGAGATTGAAGCCACGCTTAAACAGCATCGGGCCGTCCGCAACGCAGCGGTAACGGCACATGGACCGGGGGTCGAGGGCGAAAAGCGGCTCGTGGCTTACGTGGTTGCGGATCCGGCTGAATTGACCGTCCGGGAACTGCGTGAGTTCTTCACCTCAACCTTGCCGGACTACATGGTCCCGTCTGCCGTGGTGACGGTCGAAAAAATTCCCTTGACCGCTCACGGCAAGGTCGACTGGCGGGCGCTGCCCGATCCGGCGTGTGCCTTCAACGAACCTGCGTCCGCTCCGCCCCGCAATCGGTGGGAGGGTCAGCTCGCCGCAATCTGGGCCAAAGCGCTGAACGTTCCACGCGTCGGGCTCACGGACGACTTTTTCGCCCAAGGCGGAACCTCATTGACGGCCGTACGGCTGTTTGCCGACATCAACCAGGTTTTTGGAACGAACCTTCCCGTTTCCGCCTTGCTCCAGAATCCGACGGTTGAGAAGTTGGCGAGGAAGTTGGAGGCATCCGTCGATGAAAAAGAGCAGAGCCCGGTTGTGGCCCTTCAACCGCAGGGCGCACGGACGCCTTTCTTCGGCATCCACGCCGGACTGGGCAACGTCCTTTTTTACCGGGAACTCTCCCGGTTCCTGGGCAACGAGCAACCTTTTTACGGCATTCAATCCGAAGGCTTAACCGGAGGTCCGATCGCACGGACCTCCGTTGAAGCAATGGCAGAATACTACTGGGAGGAAATCCGGAAGGTGCAACCCCGCGGCCCTTACCTGGTCGGCGGTTATTCGTTCGGCGGTCTTGTAGCCTACGAAATGGCGCGCCAGATTCAGGAAGCGGGTGACAAGGTCGGCTTGCTCGTCCTTTTCGACACGGGCAATCCGGCCCGGCCTCCGCGCCTGCGGTCTCTCACCGAGAGGATTTGGCACGCAGCGCGGAACCCGGCGGCGTTTGCACCAGACCGCATCTTACAATTCCTTTCTCACCGAACCCGGGGCCGAACCGGGGAAAAACTTTTGAGGTGGAGCGAACGTTACCGGCGGGCGGCGTTGCGGCTGCGGCACGGTTCGGGCCGCGCTGCAACCGAAGAAGCGACTGCGCTCCGCGTGGTGACCGCTCACCAACGGGCCATGTTGGCCTACCGCCCAAGGCCTTACAAAGGCGACCTCACGTTGTTGCGTGCTGCCACGCCCGAGGAGGGGTACGTGGTGGAGCCCGACCTGGGATGGGGCAGCCTGGCAAGCGGCGAGGTTGCGATTCACGACGTCCCGGGCAGTCACTGGACACTGTTTTCGCCGGAGAACGTCGGGATGCTGGCCCGGGTGTTGGACGCCGTGCTTCGTCGCGCTCAGGAACGGGCAAGCGGGCCGAACGGTGTGTCGCTTGACGGAAAGGCAGGGCGCCAATGATCGATAAACATGCTTTTTACAATTGATCGCGGACAGCGAAGGCCGTAGAGGTGTGCGCGTCCGGGGTTTGACCGCAGGGTAAAGCTGGGCTTGAGCCCCTTACGGGCCGGTCGCAGTAAGGCATCTTGGGAGGTATGGTGGGATGGGGGCCGAATGGCAGGATCATCCACTCTACATTTTAAAGCAGGTGAGGTCCGCTGA
>DASWVC010000259.1:0-1505 GCA_036401335.1 Chthoniobacterales bacterium | reverse complement strand
GGCGTTCTGTGCGTAGGGCAGGAACACTTGCTCCAGGTCGACCAGGCCGGCTTCAATCATGGCGAGCTGGGCTTCGAGCCAATCTTTGATGATTCGCCAGGCGACCCGGGCCGCTTGGTCCTTGGTGCGGAGCCGGGGAGGGATCTTCGGGTTGCGGGCCAGCACGCGGTAGACCTGCTCGACGCGGGCCGGCAACCGAAACGTCAACACGCCAAACTCCGTTTTGATTCGAAAACTCAGCGCCGAAACCATGCCTTCATCAAACTCGGTCAGGATCGCTTGTGCCTTCGCTTGCGCCAGCAACCGGGTGATTTCTGCCACCGTTTGCTCCACGCCGATCGTGGTGGTGTAGTTTAAGATCGACTGTCGGACGGGCACTGAATCGGTCATGGTTTTGCTTTCTTAGCCTTCCGGGCCTGCTCCTCCCTGTATCTTGCCCAGCGTGTCGCAATCGCCTTTTTAGCGCTCGCCACCTTGGCCGGACTGCCCCTTCCCGCTTTCCCTCCAGCGCTGCCGATTTTCCGAAGGCGTTGGGCGTTGTAGACGTCCGCAATGGCCTTTATTTCTCGGGCGCTCAAGGCATGCCCACAGTGCGGGCAAGCAACGGTTGCGGCGGTTTTCTGGGTCGGCTTGGGTTTGGCCACGGGCAAAGGGTTTAGTCGGTGCTTGGGGGCGAGTGGCTGGTTAACCCTTACCCCACGATTCTAAACAGCACGGGGCCGTCGGGCTGGCCATTCAGGGCTTCTTAGACGCCTCCTTTGGTGATCACGACGGGGAACTCCAGCTCCTCGGCCTCCTGGTCGTTCAGCGCCCGCAAGAGGAACCGTGCGTCCCACGTGTTGCCGCCGTCGTCCAGGCGAACCCCGGGGTTTTGGGTCAGGTACTCGCTCAGGGTCATCGTACTCATGCGTTTGCACTCTAAACGAAGCTTGCTTCGTATGCAAGCAGGCAGTTGCAGAAAGGTGAAATATTTCTGCTCAAGGCTTGGGTTCGTCCGGGTACGTAATGAGCCCCTGACGTTTCAGCCAGAACTCGTTCTTGGCGTAGAACGCCGCGCTTTCCCGACGAATCAGCCCGGCGTATTCCTGGGCGAACCGTTGGAAGTCTTCGAGGGATTCCACGCCTTCCCGGAACTGTAAACGTTCCTGGGTTGCCTGGATTTCCTCTTCCGTAAATCCGAGGTGGCCATAGTAGACAATGCCCAGCAACGCTTCGTAGGCATCCAACGCCACCACCATGCGGGGGAGTCGCTCGGGGTCGATGCCAAAGACGGCTGCTTCTTCATCGGACAACTGGAACCAATCGTGTCCCTGAAAGTGCGCTGGCCCTTTCGCCTCCAGTTCAGCCACTTGTTTCTCGATGGTCTTTTTCATAACAAGGCGGGGTTTGCCCGGTTGGCGAAGTGTTCTCGAATGGCAAGCATCGCATTCGTTTCATACTCGGCTTCGCGCCTGTCCGTCTTATCAAAACCGCCAGGTACTCGGCCAAATCACCCACGCTTTCAG
>DASWVC010000258.1:0-4669 GCA_036401335.1 Chthoniobacterales bacterium | reverse complement strand
GACCCGGACGTGCCGTTGCCGGAGCGCTGTTTACTCCTACCGAAACGCTCGATCAATGAGGTCTGGGACAGGTTCGCCGGGTGGATGAGGCGGAAACGGCAGGAAAAGGTGTAGGGGAGCGGAATCGGTAGGGTCGCGCCTTCTCCGGCAGGGGAGCTTGTCCTCAAGCGCCATCCTTCCGCGCCCGGCGGCGAAGGGACTCGCCGCGCTACCGGGACGTCTTTCTCAGCGGACCCGGAGCAGAATTTTGCCAATGTGCTGGCTTTCCTCCATCATGCGATGGGCGGCGGCAACTGCAGCCAGCGGGAATACAGCGTGGATGACGACCTTCAGTTTCCTGCTCTCGAGTTGCGGCCAGACCTGCGCACGCAGACTGCGCGCGATGGCAGCCTTTTCCTCAACGCTTCGCGGGCGCAAAGTGGCCCCCGTCAGGGTCAGCCGCCGGAGCATGACGGGCATAAAGTCGAACTCCGCCACTTTGCTTCCTTCCAAAAAAGCGATTTGTACCAGCCGGCCTTCCACTGCGAGCAAACTAAGGTTTTGGGCGATGTACTTGCCGCCGACCATGTCGAGGATCACGTCCACGCCGCGCTTTGCCGTGTGCTTTAGCAACTCGGCGACGAAATCCTGCGTCCGATAATTGATGACCACGTCCGCTCCGAGGCCCCGGCAGAACTCCGCTTTTCGGTCATTTCCGACCGTAGTAAACACCCTGGCTTCATGCAACCGGGCGAGCTGAATGGCAGTGTACCCGATGCCGCTTGAGCCCCCGTGAATGAGTGCCGTCTCGCCCGACCGGAGCCGGCCGCGGTCGATCAGATTGGTCCAGACGGTAAAAAGATTTTCCGGCAATGCAGCAGCCTGGGCAAGGTCAAGTCCGCGGGGGATCGGAAGGCAGTGGCTGGCGTCGGTCACGCAATACTCCGCATAACCGCCCCCGGGCGTCAGTGCGCACACCTGATCGCCCGTGATCCATTCCGTGACTTTGTCGCCGCATGCGACAACCCGGCCTGCAACTTCCAACCCAAGCACGGGCGAGGCGCCGGGCGGCGGGGGGTAATTGCCGGACCGCTGCAGGATGTCGGGCCGGTTGACCCCGGCAAATGCGACTTCGATCAGTACATCGCGCGGCCCGGGCACAGGCACCGGGCCTTCAGTGACGTGGAGCATTTCCGGTCCGCCACCCTCACCGTGGGAGACGTAGCGCATCGTGGGTGGCAGGCTCATTCGGTGGCGCGACGAACGGTCCCGCCAACGAATTGAAGCGCGTCACGTTCTTTGGGTCCAGTCCGATTTCTCAGGACGCCTTCCCGCAGGCGAATTGAGGTGATTGCCGAACGGGGCTAACGCTTGCCAAACAAATCGATTGCAAATGTTTTTATTATATTTCCTACAAAAAGTATATATCGGAGCGATGGCTGTTTGGACTTCCTGCGCGGTTGCCGCCAAGACGGGTCTTGTTCATGCACGAAGAAACTCCCGGCTGCCAAGGGGCAAGCAGCCGTTTACGCTGGTTTCCTGTAGCCACTTCTTCCTTCTGGATCGACTTTGCGGCGCATCAGGCCTAAGACGGGCGGATGGTTGGGCAGGAACCGTGCGCCCGAACCTTTCCCCCAACTCCGTTTTGGTTTCACCCCCTCTCCCCACTGTTTATGCCTGACCCGAACTTCGCTTCACCCGTGGCACGCAATGGCCGTTCCAACGGTTTCCGCTGGAAGGCGGACCCGACGTTTTACCCAACTGCCCGGTTGGCGATGCAGGCGCCGCCGGAGCGGTACGCGTACGTTGCCGGCCTTGCCTCCGATCAGACGGCAGGTCCAGACGCCCTCTACGTGGTCGATGTTAACCCGGACTCGCCTGGTTACAGCCAGGTGGTCGGGCGGGTGGACATGCCGAACAACGGTGATGAACTGCACCACTTCGGCTGGAACGCCTGCAGCACCGCCCTCTGCCCCTACGCGCCGCACCCGCACCAGGAACGGCGTTACCTGGTAGTGCCGGGCTTGCGTTCGTCGCGCATCCACATCATCGACACGAAACCGGACCCGACCAGGCTTGAGTTGGTAAAGGTGATTGAGCCGGAGGAAGTCCTCCGGACCGGCTACTCGCGGCCGCACACGGTTCATTGCGGTCCCGAAGGCTTGTACGTAAGCGCGCTAGGCGCCGAAGACGGGGGTGGGCCAGGCGGCATTTTCCTGTTGGACCACGACACTTTCAACGTGTTGGGCAGGTGGGAGGTTGACCGGGGTCCGCAGGAACTGGCCTATGATTTCTGGTGGCACCTGGGTCACGACGCCATGCTCACCAGCGAATGGGGCACCCCGGACAAGATTGAAAGCGGCTTGAACGCGGAGCACTTGCTAGCCAGCGGCTATGGGCATGCTTTGCATGTCTGGGACCTGCGCAGGCGCAAACACCAGCAACGCCTCGACCTTGGCAAGGAGTACCAGATGGTCCTGGAGTTGCGGCCTTCGCACGATCCCACACGCACGTTCGGGTTTGTCGGGGTGGTGGTTTCGCTCAAGGACTTGTCGGCTTCGGTTTGGCTCTGGCACCGGGACGGCGGCGCATGGGCAGTCAAAAAAGTAATCGAGATCCCTGCCGAGCCGGCGGACCCGGACCTTCTACCGCCCTTGCTGAAGGGGTTTAAGGCGGTTCCGCCGCTGGTAACAGACATCAACCTGTCGTTGGACGACCGCTGGCTATACGTGTCCTGCTGGGGAACAGGCGAACTGCGGCGTTACGACGTTTCAAACCCGGATTCGCCCAGGCTTACGGGCGTCTTGCAAATCGGGGGCGTCGCCCGGCAGGCCGCCCATCCCCGGGATCCCGGACAGGCTCTGAATGGGGGCCCGCAAATGGTCGAGGTCAGCCTTGATGGCCGGCGGGTGTACTTCACGAACTCGCTTTACAAGGCTTGGGACGAACAGTTTTTCCCCGATGGCATCCGGCCCTGGATGGTCAAGGCAGAGGCGCCGGACGATGGCTCCTTGCGCCTTGACCCAAATTTCTGGGTGAGCACGGCAGACCATCGGCTTCATCAGGTGCGCCTGGACGGGGGCGACTCCTCGTCCGACTCCTACTGTTACCCGCCATGATGGTCCTGGAG
Organism: Chthoniobacterales bacterium; assembly: GCA_036401335.1. Lineage (GTDB taxonomy): Bacteria > Verrucomicrobiota > Verrucomicrobiia > Chthoniobacterales > JAFAMB01 > DASWVC01. Next base: position 1,560 of record DASWVC010000258.1, on the reverse strand, counting down.
GGGGATGGTCAGGGGTGGCGTTGGGTGAGTCTGGCGCTGCTCGGGGCCTGGCATGGCTTGAACCCGGCGATGGGCTGGCTTTTTGGGGTTGCGCTCGGACTCCAGCGAAAATCGCGGAAGGCGGTGTTCCAATCCCTGGCGCCGATTGCGCTGGGTCATGCCCTGGCCATTGCCATGGCGGTGACCTTGGTGGCATTGCTTGGCTTTGCCATGCCAATCTCTGTCCTTCGCTGGACGGCGGCAGCAGCGCTGGTGGGTTTTGGACTGTGGCGCTTGCGTCGGCTAAGGCACCCTTCCTGGGTGGGCATGCAGGTCAGTTTCCTCGATTTAACCCGCTGGTCGTGGCTCATGGCGACAGCCCACGGGGCCGGTCTCATGCTTGTACCGGTGGTGGTTGGCTTGCGCCCGGCCGTGTGCGGGATAACAGCGGGTTCGGCGCCGGGGGAGGTCTTTACCCTGACCTCGGTCACCGTGGTGGGCGCCACCGCCGTGCACACCGCATCCCATCTGGCCGTCAGCACCGGGATTGCCTGGCTGGTGTACGACAGGCTCGGCCTCATGGTGCTCCGGAGTTCCTGGATTAACCTCGATTTTATCTGGTCCTGCAGCTTGCTGATCGCGGGAGGATTGGTGTTGGTCACCGGTGCCCTGAGCCTCCGTTGATTTGCCGGCGTGCCGCACCTGGTGAACGGCCAGGGCCAGTTCAAGCCAGGGGCTGCGCGCGCGCTGCTCGGCCGACTTGTCCTGCCGCAACCCCTTCAACGCCCTGCTCTGGCGGGCCAAGGCCTGCCAGTCCGCCGGAAACAACGCCTTCAACACCTCCCCATCCTCCTTCCCCACCATTCGGGCATCCATGCCCGCCGTAACAGACAATCGGCGAGGCGTTTGCAATAACAAGTTAACACCTATGGGACGGCAGTCGCTTGGCGGCCGTGACCCCACAAGACGGGCGGCCCGTTATCCCGGGCGCTTGAGGACAAGCTCCCCTACCGGACAAACAGCCAGACACCTCGATCGGCCCCGTCGCCAGGAATCACTGTTAGAATTGATACAATTGGTACCATTCATACAATTTCCTCAGCTCGTCGAAAGCCGGATCTCGTAAGAGGGAAAACGGCTTTTAAGTTCCGAAAGGGTTTTCCCCGCCTGGTCCTGGTTACCTGCTTTTTGGAAGGCCTGGTAAGCAGCTTCCAATGCATGCGGAGTCACCTCAGGATCTTCGTACAGAACGGCCACGCTAAGGTACGAGCGCGCAGCATTTTCATAGTTACCGCGGCTTGTCACAATGTCGCCGAGCAGCATGCGGGCTTCGGCGTTCAAACGCCCTTCCGGCTGCAAAGTTAAGGCTTGTTCGGCCGATTTGGTGGCTGCATCGGCCTGGATGGCTCCAAGTTGAGCATGGCCCAAGGCCAAAAATCCCTGGGCGCGCTCAGCCGGATCCGTAACCGCGGCCAAGTAGGCGTTCGTCGCCTCGATCGCATCCGAAAATTGTTTTTCCTCCAGGTCGGCCCGGCCTAACATGAGCCAGGTTGCGGGATCCATCCGGCTGCGTTCCTCCGT
>DASWVC010000257.1:0-3487 GCA_036401335.1 Chthoniobacterales bacterium | reverse complement strand
ATCGCCGTTTTCGGGGCCCCTTTCCCGGACGTGATCGGTGAGGAATTCTTTTTGACGCCACTGACGTCCTACGGGACACAGAAAGCAATTTGCGAACTGCTCCTGGCCGACTACACGCGGCGGGGCTTTTTCGACGGCCTCGGCATCCGCCTGCCGACGATTTGCGTGCGGCCTGGCAAGCCCAACAAGGCTGCTTCCGGCTTCTTCTCCAACATCATTCGAGAACCGCTGAAAGGGGAGGAGGCTGTGCTCCCCGTGCCGGACGCCGTGCGTCACTGGTTCACGTCGCCTCGCTCTGCGGTCGGGTTTCTCTTCCGGGCTGCCGAGGTTGATGGCGCCACCATCGGCCCACGCCGTAACCTGACCATGCCTGGCCTTTCCGTTACCGTTGCGGAGATGATTGAAAGCCTGCAACGGGTGGCTGGTCCGGACCCCGCCCGCCTTATCCGCCGCGAACCCGACCCGGTGATTACCGGCATCGTGGAAGGGTGGGCGCGCCAATTCGATGCGGCCCGTGCTTTGTCGCTGGGTTTTACGGCGGAAACGCACTTCGATGACATCATCCGTGCCCACCTCGAAGATGAGCATGGGCAGACCGAGGGCTTATAGTTTTATGCCGGGCTTGGCGCGGCGTGCGGAGGAGCCGGGGTTTGCGCGGCGAGGTTGCCTGTCAGGGCCAGGAGAACACCTGCCCAGGCCAAACAGATGCTCTAAGAAATCCTGAAGTGCATGGCTGCCAGGTTAGGGCGTGAAGTCAGGCAGGCGTGAAACCACCCGGGCCCCAGCGGCGGCTCGGCCGGTGGGGAGAAGGCCCAAGCGCCGCTCTGATCCGGATGCCGACGAGTCGCCCTCCCAATAGGCACCTGCGGGCGCCGCCGTGACCACCAACTCCTGGTCCTTTTGCAAGGGGGTGATTTTCAGGGTGCCACCCGGAACGGTCACCGTCCACCCCGACGGGAAGGCCGTGGTCAATGACGGTGCCGAAGGTCCAGAGGTTCGTCCACGAGTAATAGTAGGAGGTCCCCAGGGGACCGTAAGGAATCAACCCACCGTTGCCGTGCAGAACGACCGGCTGCAGAGAAAGCTGGTCGAGCCGGAAGGCGTAGCTGCCGTCGTCAACCCAAAAACGATTTCCTGAACTCAGGCGTCATTCGAGGCGCCCCCCTCCATTCTCCGGGCAATGTCTTGAAGGCGGCTCAGTTGTTGGATCAAAGACGGCACATGACCGAGGCTCGACAAAAAGTTCCACAGGTACGCCAGCATGGCGTAAACCGTCCCCGGCTGCAGGTGAGGCATCGAGCCCACCCTCACGATCACCGCCGCCGCAGCACCGATGTTGAAGAGTTCCATGATCCCCCAATTGGCCGCCTCCGCATTCGCAAGCCGGATGCGCCAACCCGACAAGAGTTGGTAATGACGACGGACTCCAAGGAAAGGGCGCCGGGTGAGCACATCGACCTCACGTTCGAGTTGGTTGTTTAACCGTCGGTTCAGCGCAAGCGTTCGGCGCGAGTAACTCCGATTCAGGATGGCCATCGGCACGAAGACCACAACGCACAGGGCAGCAGACCAGTGGTCATAAAACAAAAGCATCACAAGCGCGCCCAACAAACTGAATGCTGAAGCAACGGTGGCCGGGATGTCATGTTCAAAAAAATTTACAAATTCCCGCGATAACGCAGAACGCGCAACGATCTGCGAGGTCGGCGTGCCCTCTTTTCCCTGGGAAAGAACCGTTTGAGTGGCAAAATCGGTGTAGATGGAAGTGAAAATCCGGGCGTCGTACCCTTGCCGGAAGACGCCGGTGACCGTGTGAACCAACCAAATGCTTAACAGGACGGCAACGCCAGAGAACCGGTGCCTGAGCAGGCCATTGACGGCCAACCCGGTGACGGACGGGTAGAGCAATTCAAAGAGGTTTTCAAGCAGCGTCAGCAGGTAGGTGAGGATGATGCGCCCACGGTACTCCGTGAAGATGGCGCGCAAGGTCAGTGACCACGTTGTGTGGGCCTGTTTGTGGGCGCTAAATGGCATGTTGTGCTTGCAAACCCCACCCGTCTTCAGAGCACACCCGGTACTCCGTAGGGGAAGCGAAGCCAAAATAGACGGGCAAGGGCTTGCCTGCCAAGCCTGACGTGAAGTGGCCTAACCGCGCCTGTTTTGGGAAGCCAAGCCGACCACCTCCCGGGGCTGCCAGGGGAAAGTACCCTTTGGATGCGGCGGGTCGGAGGGGGCAGCAGGCGCCGGGGATCCGGCCAAAGCAGCGCGCATGCACGCAAGCAGAACTTCGGCCAGGCTCCGGACATTTTCCGCCGAAAACAAATCCCAATGCGTGCCGGGAACCTCGTGGACTTCCATACCTCCGTGCACGAGGGGTCCCCAACCCAGGTCCGGTTCCGTAATGTAGCCTTCTTCCTGGGTGGCTGCGCGCAGCAAAGTAAGTTTGCCGTCGTATGGCAGAGGGCGGTAAGCCAGCGCGGCTCGTTCATGGGTCGTGATAACCGCTAGATTAACCTGTTCTTCGGCAACGGCCTTATTGTCACCGCCTTTCCGCCACTTCGCAGCCAAATTGCGGTAAAGTTCACTCCACCTTAGCAGACGGTCTCCCAGCCGGCCTCGGGTCCGGCCTGCCAGAAAGTGCATGATGCGGTACGGGCTCAGTGCCTCCCGGTCCTGGAACGCGTTCCGAAGCCGTTCAGCATAGGAACGCAAGCGGGGCGGTCTCGCCGGGTTGCCGGTATCGAAAAGCGCCAGCAAAGCCACTTCCTCGCCCGCGGCACGGATCAGGCGCGCCATTTCATAGGCAACCACTCCGCCGAAGGAATAGCCGCCCAGGAGGTAAGGCCCGGTCGGTTGAACCTTCCGCATTTCCTGCCAGTAATATTCGGCGATCGTTTCCACGGAAGTCCGGACAATCGGCTTGCCATCCAACCCTTGGGCCTGGATGCCGTAAAAAGGTTGTTCGTGTCCAAGCAAATGCGCCAGTTCCCGATAGAACAGCACGTTGCCCAAGCCGGCATGAACACCGAAGAATGGAGGGCGAGTTCCTTGCAGTTGGATGGGAACGATGGTTGTCCATTCCTGCTCGGGAGCTTCCTCTTTCAACAAACTCGCCAGTTCTTCCACCGTGGGTCTCGTGAACAGCGTCGCCATCGGCAGGTTTTTGCCTAAATCCTTTTTGATTTCCGCAAACACCCGCACGGCAGCAAGGGAACTGCCGCCCAGTTCGAAAAAGTTGGCCGTGACCCCAACCGGTTCAACCTGCAGAACCTTTTCCCAGATCGCCGCCAACCGGGTCTCCAACGCGGTTCGCGGCGGAACCATCACGGCGGCAACCGATCGTGCAGGTTCGGGCAGGGCGCGGCGGTCGACCTTGCCGTTGGGCGTGAGGGGAAACTGCGGCAGGACGACCCACGCCGAGGGCACCATGTAGTCGGGCAGGTGCCGGCGGGCAAAGTCCCGCAGCGCCTCGCGGTCGAGCACGGCC
>DASWVC010000256.1:0-4818 GCA_036401335.1 Chthoniobacterales bacterium | reverse complement strand
CCTTCCCCATCAGCCCGAGCACGTACCCGGTCATTCCGAAAAACGCCGTCTGGGTGAGGCTTACCATCCCTGCCTGGCCAACCAACAGGCCCACACTAAGGGCGAGAAAACCGAAATAGATGATCCGCACGCAAGTCGTGATCGTGTAAGGGCCAGCGTAAAACGGCAGGAGGACCAGCAGCGCCCCGCCTGCAATCGCGACCAGGAACCGGATTGTTCGGCTGCGATCCCGCTTCACGATGGCCTCCCAAAAAAGCCTTGGGGCCTGACCGCCAAAACGACGGCCATTGGAACAAAGAGGAGGAAATAGGAATACTGCGGGGCATAGGCCAGCCCAAAAGACAAAACCTGGCCTAAAATCAGCGAACTGGCCGCGGTACCTAACAAGCTGCCCATTCCGCCCAGAATGATGATGACGAGCGAATAGGTCAGGATCGTGGTATCACTGCCCGGGCTCAGCTGGAGAAAGGAACCCCCAAGAACGCCGGCGACGCCCACCAGAAAAGCCGAGAGCGCAAAGACGAGACTGTACATGGCGTCGATGTTGACGCCGAGGGCACTCACGGTTTCACGGTCGTCGACCCCGGCCCGGACGGCTGCGCCAAGCTTGGTCCGGTAAAGGACCAACCAGAGGAGGGCCGCAATCAAAATGCTGATCCCCATCAGAAGGCACCGGAAACCGGGGTAGGTGATGCCGAAAAGGTTGATGGACGGATTCAGGTACTTGGGAACGTTCAAGGTCAGCGGGTGACCGCCCCACACGGCCAGTGAAACGTCGGCGATGATCATTGAGAGGGCCACGGTCAGCAACGTTTCGGGAAGGTCGCCACCCCGTACGCGGGCAAGCAGGATCCGTTCGACGAGGCACCCCAGAAAGGCGATCGAGAGGCCGCCGGCGGCAAGCGCCAATGGCCAGTTCTGGGTCGCCCGGAACACGGAATACCCGATGTAGCCGCCCAGAAGGTAAAAGGCTCCATGGCTGAGGTTGACCACGCGCATCAGACCGAACGCCAGCGTCAGCCCGCTCCCGAGCACAAAGAAAAGGGCGGCCTGGGTAAGCCCGTTCAGCACCAGGATGAGCAGCTTTGCATCCATCGTTCGAAAGCATCACGGCTCAGTGCCGTTCCAGGCCCGGACCACGCCTGCGTTTGGGATCGCAAGATCGCCCTTTGCCCGGCCAAAGGCTGCAGCGTCCCACCTTCGTTGTTACAATTGTTACCATTCAAACAATTGCTACAATTTCCTTCAGCAGCTGTCGGGGACGCTGGCAGCCACTTTCACCGCATGCGCCACTGCCCCGGCCACAAAACGGAGGCAATCCACGGCGCCCTGCGGTTTACCTGGCAACGCAATCACCAGGGATTGATCGACGATTGCCGCCAGGCTGCGCGACAAAATCGCGTTCGGCGTAAGTTTCATCGATTCCGCCCGCATTACTTCGCCGAAGCCGGGCAGTTCAACCCTGGCAATGGCCCGGATCGCTTCCGGGGTCACGTCGCGCGGCGCAAGCCCGGTGCCGCCCGTAGTCAGGATCAATCCGCAACCCTGGGCCGCAAACGAACGGATGCAGGCCTGAATCTGGTCCTGCTCGTCCGGCACGACCGCCTCGGCGGCGACCACCCAACCCCGGTCCCGCGCGCTGGCAGCCACAGCCGGCCCGCCTAGATCTTCGTAAACGCCCTGGGCGGCACGGTCCGAAACGGTGATTACGCCAACACGAAGGGTGGTCATAAGAAAGAAAGGGGGGGCGCGAGACCTTTAGCTGGCGGCCGTTGGCAGCAGGGTTTTGGTCTTGGAGATCAACCGGATCTCGCCGACGACCATTGACTTATCAACCGCTTTGCACATGTCATAGATGGTCAGGGCAGCGATCGAGACACCCGTCAAGGCTTCCATTTCGACGCCGGTGGCGGCGATGGTCACCACTTCGCATTCGATCCGCAAGCCCCGGGGCTTCTCGGTAAAATCGACTCGGACGTGCTGGACCGGCAGGGAATGGCACAGCGGAATGAGTTCATCGGTCCGTTTTACGGCGCTGATTGCGGCCACCCTTGCGACCACCAGCACGTTGCCCTTCACGATGGCGTTTTCGTTGATTTTAGCCAGCGTGCCGGGGGCCAGTTGAATAAATCCTTCGGCGACGGCGATCCTTCGTTGGGCTGCTTTATGGGAAACATCGACCATTGCCGCGGTGCCGTCCGCGCGGACGTGGGTAAGCTGGGAGCCGGCGTCACTCATCCGCCGATCGCCACCATTTTTCGTCCCGGCTGGTAATTGAGGCGGAACCCATGCTGCTCAGGCTTGCTGGCCACCACCGCCAAAATGAGCCGGCGTAACTCGGCGTCGCTGGCCCCGGCTCGAAGGGGTTCCCTGATGTCGAACTCCAGGTGGCTGCCGAGGCACGGACGGATCTTGCCGTCGCACGTCAACCGCATCTTGTTGCACGTTTCACAGAAGTGCAGGTTGGTCATTGCGCCGATAAACCCGAGGCGCTGGCCGGTGCCGGGCACTTGATAGTAGGTGGCCGGTCCGTTCGTGCGGAAATCGGGGTCAGGGATAAGCGGGCCGAAATGGGCTTCGAGCTGCCGGCGCGCGGCCGCAATCGGAAAAAAGGTGTCTTCGTCGAGCACCTCGGTTTGGCTTACCGGCATCAGTTCGATAAACCGCAACAGCAGCCCTTCACGTCCCGCAAACTCGGCCAGGTCTGCCAGTTCATGTTCGTTGCGACCCTTCAGCAACACGGTGTTTAGTTTGATTTTGGGAATGCCTGCCTGCTGCGCCGCAGCAATGCCCTCGAGGGTTTGCCCCAGGTAATCGCGTCCGGTGATCTGACGAAAAGTCTCCGGATTCAGTGAATCCAGCGAGATGTTGACCGAGTCAACGCGGCAACGCCGCAGGTGGTCGGCAACCGTGCCGCCCCCCGTTTTGACCTGATGGCTGAGCAACGAGGCATTGGTTGAAACGCCGATCTCACGGATGCCGTCCAGCCGGCTCAGCATCTCAAACAGGCCGAGGACGTTGCGGCGCGTCAGCGGTTCGCCTCCGGTCAGGCGGATTTTATCCACCCCGAGGGTCGAAAAGATGGCCGTCAACCGTGTAATCTCCTCAAATGTCAGGATGTCCGCATGCGGCAACCATTCCTGTTGGTCCTGCGGCATGCAGTAGAGGCAACGCTCGTTGCAACGGTCCGTAATGGAGATGCGGAGGTAAGTGACGTGGTGGCCGAACCGGTCGTGCATGGAAAGGGTACAGCTTACGCGGTCCTTTCCCCGTCGCAACCCGCGCGACACGGTCGCCGGGACCCCTCATGGTCCTCGGGTGATTGGTCGTCGATTGCATGGAACCACTTTTTTTCGTAGTTTGGTGGTTCCTGACCCTTTGACCAAGGAATCGTGCACGCATGTAAAGGCGTTCATGACCGGGAAAAACCTGGTGCCGGCTGGCCGGGTTCCGCCCGGGGGCCAGGGCGGGAAGGATTAAAGAACATGGCTTACTCCTCTTTTGCGCAGTTCGTGTCCACCCTCGAGAAGGCGGGTGAGCTTATCCGCATTCAAGAACCGGTGGCGACGGAGCTGGAGATCACGGCGTTGGCCGATCGCCAGATGAAGTCGCCTCTGGGTGGGAAAGCCTTGCTTTTTGAGCGGCCGACGGTCGATGGCCGGATTTCCTCGTTTCCCTTGGCCATCAACACCATGGGCTCAAGCCGCCGCATGGCTCAGGCGCTCGGCATCGGTTCCGTGGACGAGCTTGCCCACCAGATGCAGCTCATCCTGAAAGCCAAGCCGCCTACCTCGCTGCGGGAAGGTTGGGGGCTCTTGCGTCAAGGCGTGGATTTGCTGCACGCCAGGCCGAAAGTGGTCAAGGATGGTCCTTGCAAAGAAGTGATTCACCGCTTTGAGGCGATTGACCCGTTCAGCCTGACGGACCTTCCCATTCTCAAGTGCTGGCCCCACGACGGGGGACGGTTCGTTACCTTGCCGAACGTGTACACGCGCGACCCCGACAACGGCGCCCGCAACGTCGGCATGTACCGAATGCAGGTCTATGATGGCCGCACGACCGGCATGCATTGGCAGGTCCACAAAGTCGGCGCACGCCACGGCAAACGGTATTACGAACAAAACCTGCCCATGCCCGTTGCTGTATGCCTCGGCGGCGACCCGGCCTATGTTTTTGCCGCTACGGCGCCGTTGCCGGATGGCCTTGATGAAATTCTGTTTGCCGGCTTCGTCCGGAAACGGTCGGTCGAACTGGTTAAATGCGAAACCATTGATCTGGAGGTGCCGGCCGACGTCGATTTCGTTCTCGAAGGCTACGTGCAACCCGGCGAACTGCGGCCAGAAGGGCCGTTCGGCGATCACACCGGCTTTTACACTCCGGTCGATGATTACCCGGTCTTTCGCCTGACGGCCATTACCCACCGGCGGGGGGCCATTTATCCCGCAACGATCGTGGGCGTCCCGCCGATGGAAGATTTTTACATGGGAGACGCCAGCGTGCGCGTCTTTCTGCCGGTGTTCCGGATGAACTTTCCCGAGATCGTCGACATGGCGCTGCCCGCGGAAGGCGTGTTCCACAACCTGGTGTTTGTGAGCATCCGGAAACAATACCCGTACCAGGCATACAAGATAATGCATGGGCTGTGGGGCATGGGGCAGATGATGTTCTCGAAATACGTCGTCGTGGTCGATGAAGACTGCGACGTGCGCAACACCAGCGAGGTGCTCTTCCGGCTTTGCGCCAACACCGACCCGCAGCGCGACACCACGTTCATAAAAAACCCGGCCGACAGCCTCGATCACGCCCCTTCCATTCCCA
>DASWVC010000255.1:0-14730 GCA_036401335.1 Chthoniobacterales bacterium | reverse complement strand
CGAGAACCCACCTAGCGCCGGCTTACGACCATCGGGACCTTTCGGCTCAGGGGCAACGCCAAGCTGATCGACGATCTTGGACGATTTTGGGTCTGCCAACGTCGAATAAAAGGCAGACCATTCGGTGATCATCGCGACCTGCCCTTGCGCGAGGGCATTCACGGCTTCGTTGTGATCGAAGTCAACGATGCCGGGCGGCATGTATTTGATCAAATCCTGACGAAACTGAAGCCCCGCTTGGGATTGTGGGCTCAAGAGGTTGGATTTGAATTTAGCATCCAACAACGACCCTCCCCAGGGCCAGATGAATCGCATGAAGCTGTCGCAGGATTGGGTTTCACCGCGGCGCGATTGAAGCGCGTAGCCGTACTTGCCCTTGCCGGTCAGCTTTGGAGCGTACGTTTTCATCAGATCGTCACAGGTAGCGGGTGGCTGATCAAAACCCGCCTCCTTAAGCATCTGTTTGTTGTAATAAAGCACGCCGGAATAGTTGTCGAAAGGCGGCCCGGAAACCTTGCCGTTCCAAGACCCAAATGCGTTAAGAATGAGTGGAAAAAAGTCATCCATGTCGTAGTCAGGATCGAAAATGGCCGGGTATTTCTGTTTCAGCTCATCGACGGGCACCAGGTAGTCGGAGTCTGCAAACGTGCCGAGCCACACCAGGTCCACCAGCGCGATGGACAGGTCCCCATTGGAAGAAAAGTCTCGTACCTCCTTTTCCAAGGTATTTTCGTAGGGAACGATGTCGTGTCGAACCTTAATGCCGGTGCGCTTTTCAAAGTCGGGCAGCATTGAGGTGATGGCGCGGTAGCCGGGCCGATCCAGAAAGATGACGGAAATCTCCGTCCCGGCATAAGGCTTGGCCGCTTCTTCAAGCGACCAGGCTTGGGCGGTAGAACCCAGCGCGAACAGGGCCGCACCGAGGACCGCAAAATGAGAAAACGTTTTCATAGGTGAAGGGAAACAAAGGTTGTGGGTTCGAGGTTCAAGGAGCAGCCACCAGCGTGCTGGTGGGTCGGTTGTATCGGGTTACGCTTGGCCAGCCATGACCATGAGGACATTGACCAGGCAGCTTTTTGCAAAGGGTGATTTTGGTGGCAGAAAACGCAGCAGCCCATCGGGCATAGAAAATCACTTGTAGGGCAGTTTTACAGGGTGCCGGGCGATCTGGGTCGCTCTAGTACAACGGCACTGCCGGGTCACCCCCTTTCTCCAAAATGCCGGTCGAACCCCGCACGTTGAGGGTTGGTTCAAGCAAGATTGTATTTCCGTCTGCCGGCGCTAACGCCTGTTTACGATCAATCAGGTCAAGCAGGAGGTCGACTGCCTTGCGCCCGATCACCGCTGCCGGTTGCGCCACCGTGGTCAGGGGCGGAACCAGGAATCGGCTCATCTCGACGTCGTCAAATCCCACCAGGGACACGTCCTGGGGCACCCGTTTCCCAAGCGCGATGAGTCCACACCATGCGCCGATGGCCACGATGTCATTGGTGGCAAAAACCGCCGTCGGAGAGGGAGGGCGGGAGAACAACTCGCTGACGCGGGAGCCCAGCTCCAGGTCTTGCGCCCCATGCAGAACGTGGGCGGGATCGACGGCCACCCCGTCTCGACGAAGTTCGTCGTTGAAGCCGGCCATGCGATCAATCACGTTTTGGATGTCCGATTGCCCACAAAGCATCGCGATCTGGCGATGCCCAAGCTTTCGCAAATGCTGCGCGGCAAGCTGCCCCCCGAGGTAATTGTCGGTTGCCACCGAAGGTGCGCCACGGACGACCCGATCCAGGAACACCACTGGAACGGCCAGGCTGCGGACGTTCTGCGCCCGCTGCTCCTGTTCCTGGTTATAAACGACGAGAATGCCATCCACCTGGCGACTGACAAAGTTCGTAAGGTGAGACATTTCCCGGTTAACGTCGCGTGCGGAGAGGGAGAGCAGCATCTGGTACCCTCGGTCCCAAAGCACGCTCTCGACCATCGCCGCCAGTTCACCGAAAAACGGGGTGCTGATGTTGGGAATGATCAGGCCGATCGAATGGGTCTTTTTGAGGCGCAGGCTGCGGGCACCGAGGTTAACCCGGTAATTGAGAGCGGCGATGGCACGTTCCACGTTCTGGGCAGTCCCGGGGGCCAGTTGAGCAGTGTGGTTCAGGTAATGGGAAACCGTGCTCGGCGCCACGCCCGCGAGTTTGGCCACGTTGCGGATGGTTGCCTTCATGCCCGTAACCAGCTCGCGCGGAGCTTCGGGGGTGGGCAACGGGAGCGGAGCGAACCAGGTTTCATGGGGGAAACACCTCACGGGGATAACGCTCCGACAGCCAGAAGGCTACCGGTGGACGCTCAGGGCACAAGAAGGATCTTCAGCGATTTGTCCCCTTTTTTCATCATCTCAAAACCCTTTTCGTACTCCTCCAGCGGAAGTTGGTGTGTCACCACGCCTTCGGTCGGCAGCCGGCCGTCGCCGATTGCATCGATGACAAATGGGTAGCAGTAGGGGCCAAGGTGAACCCCAAGCACATCAAGTTGTTTGCGGTCCGAAATGATGCTCCAATCGACCGTCACATCGTGCGAAAAGACGCTGAACTCCACAAAACGGCCAAGTTTCCGAAGCATTTGCAAGCCTTGCACCACCGCGTTCGGGTGCCCCGTAGCCTCAATGTAGATGTCGCAACCGTAACCATCCGTCATCCCTTTGACGATCTTGATCACGTCATCATGCAACGGGTTAAAAACAAGGTCCGCACCAAACCTTTTTGCCAGCTCAAGCCGCTCGGGCTTAGTGTCGAGGACGATCAGCGTTTTTGGACCGCAAAGCCGGGCGGCACCCACCATGCCTAAACCCAGCGTGCCGGCTCCCGCTAAAACCACGACGTCGTCCCAACCGATGTTAGCCCGCTTGACGCACCACGCGGAACAGGCGTATGGCTCCACCAGGATTGCTTTTTCCAATGGAAGGTCCTGCGGCACTTGGTGGTTAATGGATTCTTTGGGGTACCGCATGTATTCGGCAAACCCGCCGTTCACGTTGTTCTGGAAACCGTAGACGTCGTGCTTCTCGCACATCCAATATTCGCCCCGTTTACAGAACCGACATTCCCAGCACGGCACAATCTGCTCAGAGATAAGGCGGTCACCCAGGTGAACCTCACCCTTTTTCTGGACGTTGTCGCCAAGTTCAACCACGTGCCCAATGAATTCATGGCCAGGAATCATCGGCGCCTTGATGTAAGCGGGTTGGCCGTTGCCTCCCCAAAAGGATTCCGCGCCGACGTAGGATTTGATGTCGCCGGCGCAGATGCCACACGCCTCGACCTTGATGATGATGTCGTCCGGTTCTGCCCGCGGGACCGGAACCGTTTCCAAACGGTAATCGCCTGGTGCATAAGCAACAATGGCCCGCATGGTTCGGGGGAGTTCTTGACCCTTGATGGCGGAACGGGTGTTAACTTGGGGATCGCTGATAACGGCGGAGCTCATGGGATCGGGGTGCTTACTGGATGGCTTGATCAAGCTGGCGCAACGGATAACCCCCGACGTTTGTCACGGGCACCGCGCAACCTAAAATAAAACAGGGTTAAAATAGTCGTCAGGGGAGCGAGTGCGGGCAGGGCAAAAGGAGCATTCCGGCCTACTGCCACAGGTTTTCCCGGCGTCCCTACGCTGCGATCAGGCGCTCTCCAGATTCCAGGTCGAAAAGGTTAAGGTCCTCATCGTTAAAAGTTAGATGAACACGGCTGCCCGGCTGATAACGTTTGGTGGCCGGAATGCTCGACATCAGTAAAAGGTCATTGTAGCGGATCCCCACGCGGGTCTCATCGCCCAGGTTTTCGACCACAGAAACGGTACCGGGAACACTTTGCGGGGTGTTTTCCGGCCGGACTTTCACGCCCCAGGGTCGAATGCCAAACTTGACCTTTGAACGGTGGCCCAACAAACGGTCCACGTGATCGGTGATGGGAAGGGCAAACTCCGTTCCAGGCGACACCAGGGACCCGTTCGCACTTCGTTCGACGGTGAAAATGTTCATTGGCGGTTCCCCCAGGAAACCCGCAACGAATTCATTTGCCGGATGATTGAAAACTTCTAGTGGGGTATCAAATTGTTGAAGCTTTCCGTCGTTCAACACGGCAATGCGATCCGCCAGCGCCATGGCTTCAAGTTGATCGTGTGTCACGATGACCGTGGTGAACCGTTGTTCGGTGTGGAGGCGTTTGATCTCCGTGCGCATCTGCACGCGCAGCGCAGCATCAAGGTGACTAAGTGGCTCATCCAAAAGCAGCACCGCCGGCCGCCGGATCAACGCTCGGGCAATGTTTACACGCTGCTTTTGACCACTGCTCAGCGCGGCCGGTTTCAACTCCAACAAGTCTTCAATGTGCAGGTACTTGGAAATTTCTTTGACCCGTTTGCCGGTTTCCTCTGCACTGACCCCGTGCGCTTTCAGGTTAAAGGCGAGGTTATCGCGCACCGTCAGCGGAGGGTAGAGCGCATAATTTTCGAACGCCAAGCCTACACCCCGATCTTTTGGGTGGACGTTGTTGACCACCTTTTTGCCGATGAGGATGTCGCCGGAGGTCACCGATTCCAGTCCCGCAATCATGCGCAAAGAGGTGGATTTTCCGCAACCCGAAGGTCCCAGCAACGCAATGAACTCGCCGTCGCGAACCGCAAGATCCACCTGGTCAACCGCCTTTGGCAAGTTTGGTTGGTACTGCTTGACCAACTGCTTTAACGTAAGTTCAGCCATCACTCCACCCCTGTGCCAACCTTTTCCTCGCGACCAAGGAACTGCTTCGTTTCCGGATCAAAGAAAATCAGGCGCTCAGGCCGTAACGCAAATTGGATCCGACGATCCGGTTCGTAAAGGTTGCGGCCGTCCACCAGGGCACGGACCCGGGTTCCATCCACTCCATCCAATGTCACGATGGATTTGGTCCCGAGCGGTTCGAAACTGTAAACTACCCCGGTATAATCCGTTTGCCCGTTGCCGGCAGTCCTCAACTCCACGTCCGCCGGCCGAAAGCCCACCAGCAGTTTTGGTTGTGCAGATGCCCGCAGCCCATCAATGATTTCACGGGGCACGGGCATTGTCCCTTTTTCCCCGAACATCTGAAGCGTCAGACGGTCACCAGCGCTTTTTTGAACGGAAGCCTCTACGAGATTGATTTCCGGGTCACCAAAAAGCCTGGCAACCGCCGTGTTGGCCGGTCGAAAATAGACTTCATCGGGCGTGCCAATCTGTTGGACCCGGCCGTCACTCAGAATGACGATCCGGTCTCCCAAGCTCATCGCCTCAAGGTAATCGTGAGTAACGTAGATGGTCGTCGTGCCCAGTTGCTGACGCATCTCTTTAAGCTCCGCCCGCATCAGGTGCCGGAGCTTGGCGTCCAGGTGGCTCAATGGTTCATCCAACAGAAACACCTGCGGGTTCCTCACCAACGCACGCCCCAAGGCGGTCCGCTGACGTTGACCGTTGCTCAATGCCTGAATTTTCCGATCCAACAGGTGGTCGATCTTCATCACTTGAGCAACCCGCATTACCCGCTGCTTGACCTCCGCCTCCGGAACCTTGAATTTCGGACTTTTTAACGGGAACGCCATGTTCTCGAAAACGGACAACTGCGGGTAGAGCGCGTAGCTCTCAAAAACCATCGCAACGTTCCGTTCTGCCGGCTCCAACCCGTCAATGCTTTTGCCCCCGATCCGCACAGAACCTTGGTTCGGTGTTACCGTGCCCGAGATCAGGTTAAGCGTGGTCGTTTTGCCGGCCCCGGCCGGCCCGAAAATGGCCAGGAATTCCTTGTCGTGCACCGTGAACGACACGTCTTCTACGCCCCGGCGTTTGCCGTACCATTTCGTAAGCCCCTGAACCTCGACGCTTGCCATTGCTTCAGCCTTTCACGGCCCCGAAAGAGAGCCCGCGGACAAGGTGTTTTTGAATCAGTAAAGCCAGGATTACCTCCGGCAAGGCCGAGATCAGGGCCGCCGCTGCAGCCCACCCAAAATGAACCGTGTCAGACGCCAGGAACTTGTTCATCGCCACCGTAGAAGTCTGGGTGTGGCTACCCCCTAACAGCAGTGTAAACGTGAATGAATTCCAGCAGAAAATGAAACAAAGGAGCGAAGCCGCCACCAAGCCGGGCCTGACCAGCGGCAGAGAAATTTTAAAGAACACCTGCCACCAGGTATAACCGTCAAGCTGCGCAGCCGCTTCGATGTCGGGCGAAATGTCTTCGAAAAAGCCACGGAGAATCCAGATGAGCAGGGGAAGGCTGATCAACTGGTAAACCCAGACGAGCCCAAGGTAACTGTCCAGCAGGCCCAGTTTCTGGTAAATCAAAAACAGCGGGATGATTACCAGGATTTCCGGAGCGAACCGGAATGACAGGAAGGTGAAAGCAATGTCTTCCCGGCCTTTGAATTGGAATCGGGCCAACGCGTAAGCAGCCGGCACCCCCACCACCATGGAGAGCAGGACGGCGCAGACGCAGATAATCAGGTTGTTCTGCAAGGCACCCAGAAAATCCGCCCGGGTTAACACCACCCGGAAATTTTCAAAAGTGGGATGAAAGATGAACGTCGTGTTGAACATTTCGCTGTCCGGTTTAAGCGAAAGAACAACCATCCAGATCAGCGGAAACAGCGCAAAGAGCACGTAAATGGCTAGGAGCACGTTTTTGGAGACGTAACCAAGCAGGCGGGCCAGGGAGATACTCTGGGTCATGGTTCAGGCCACCCCCGATGAGGCTTTTTGAGCTTTGCGCCACAGGCCGATCAGAAAAAAGCAGATGGCATAGATGCAAGCCCAAAGGAACAGCAGCTGCGGGATGGATCCGGCCAGATCGTAGTCTTGAAAGACTTTGTTGTAAGCGCCAATCGCCAGGTTCAATGTACGATCGCCCGGGCCCCCCTCGGTCATGGCGTAGATAATGCCGAATTCCTGGAGGGAGGTCATCAACCGAAACACAAGGGCGATGAAGAGCACCGGTTTGAGCATCGGCAGCGTCAGGTTCCAAAAGACAAACGACGCGGAACCGCCGTCGATCAAGGCTGCTTCATACGGCGATTTGGGCAATGAACGCAGGCCGGCCAACACCAGGATGATCACGAACGGAGTGTAAATCCAGACATCGATCAGCACGACGGTGAACAGCGCCCACTGCGGATCGGCGCTCCATCGAAACTCTCCCAGCCCGATCCATCCCAACGGGTAACGCAAAATGCCGACGGAAGGATTGGTCATCAGCTTCCAGATCAGGGCACCGATCACCGGTGCAATCATAAGCGGAAAGATGAACACGGTCCGAAAGGCTTTGGACACCCAGTTTTCCTCGTTGAGCAGCAATGCAATCACGATCCCGAGCAACATTTCCGTCCCGGTTGCAAAGAGCGCGTACCAGGCGGTGATCGTGACGGAATGCCAGAACCGGTCATCGGTGAACGTATCAACGAAATTGTCGAATCCAATCCAGGCGGGCGCTGTGCCTCGCAGATCAAGCGAGGTGAAAGAATCGATGATGGCCCGGACAAATGGAATCAGGATGCCAATGCTGATCAACAGCGCAGGCGCCAGGATCAGGTAGGGGCGCAGGGCTTTCCGCCGGGCATAGCGCCGCCCCGCATCCGAGAGCGGGGCAACGGGCGCCGGTGGTCGGACAGGTTGGGTTACTGCAACGCTCATAAGCCAAAAGGATGCATTCTGAGGGTGCGTTGGGCGGAAACCAATCCCGCCCATTTACGGGCGCCCCGCCGCTCAGCCGCCCTTACCGGGCGTATCAATCTAACTTAAGCTTGGTCGTGTCGCGATCAATGCGCTTGGCCAGGTCTTTCATTGCCGTGTTCGGGTCTTCACCGGACAAAACGATCTTCTGCAGCGTTGCCGCCCAATCCGTGGTGGACTTGATGAAATAAGGCTGCGGCGTGAACTTCACGCTCGTGTTAGGGATTTGTTTTTGAAAGGTCTCAACAAATCCGGGAACACCGGCCACCTTTTGCTTGAACGTCGCGTCCTCCCAGGCGGATTGGCGCGGAGGATCGATAAGCTTTGCGTTCGCTGCCGCCCACTTCACATGCTCAGGGCCAGTGAAGTACTGGATAAACAGCCAAGCCGCCTCCTTGCTCTTTGACGAACTGTTCATGGCGATCTCCCAAACCCATTCGTTGGCGCCCTGTTTGTCGCCTTCCTTGAAGGCCGGTAAAGGGGCTACGGCCAGGTTTTTCGCTTCCGGCGCATCGCCCGTTGCCGTGAAATAGGCCAAGCTGTCCGCATCCATCATCATCGCCGCTTTGCCCGCACCGGTGTCGGCACCGCATTGGTACCAGGTGTAATTCGACCAGCCTGGAGGCCCGCCGTCCTTGATCATTTCGGCAAATTGCTTCGTCACCGAAATCGCCAGTGGGTCATTGAGGGCCGACATCAGTTTGCCGCCTTCAACCTTGAAATCCTTGGCCCCGGCATTTGAGAAGACAGACATGTAACCGGGATGGATGGTCGCCCAGTTGCGTGAACCCCGGACCGCAATGCCGTAGGAACCCGGTCCGTTCCAGCCTTTCAGCTTCTTTGCGAGTTCTACGGTTTCGCTAAGGGTCGTGGGCGGCTTCAAGCCGTGGGCATCAAAGTATTTCTTGTTGTAAACCAGCACGTTCATCTCGAAACCGAGCGGCAACGCGTACAACGAACCCGATCCGGCAGCCGAAGACGGTTTCAAATCCCATTTGGCGCCTTCAAACACCCCTTTGAAGATGTCGCCGGAATTGTAATCCGGGTTGGTCATGGCGGGATCATTCAGGTACTTGTCCAAGGGCTCCATCCGCTTGGCACTCGCATAATCCCAAAGTTGGTAAATGCCTGTCATGAAGACATCTGGATTGCCACTGGCCGAAGACAAGTTGGTGGTCACCTTGTCGAAGTACTGTTCTTCGGGGGTGATCTCGTACTGCACGTCGATGCCGGTCAGCTCTTTGAACTGCGGCAACCGCTGGATGATGGCGTCTGCGTAAGGATGCTGGTTAAAGGCAATGGTAATTTTCTTGCCGGAAGCCTGCTTCCAATCAAACGATTTCTGCTGAGCTCGGGCGGGCGCCGCGAGCGCCGTCGCCAAAATTGCAGCCGAGAAAGCGACCGCGACACGGTGTAAACCGGGAGAACATTTCTTCATAACGGGGGAGATTAACTAACCCCAACAAAGGGTTAGGCGAAATTAACTTCTGCTAAGACGCAGCGAACCTTAAGCATGATTACGGCGGACGGAAACAAAATTCTGCAAGAATTTTGAAACGTTTTCATCCTTGCCCCCTGAACCTCACCCGGTGCGTCTTCTCCGGGCTTCCGCAGAACACCGTTCCGGAGAAGAAAAAAAAGCAGCGCGACTTTCGTCGCGGGAAGGTCAAATTAAACGCTTATGAATGCTCCTGCCAAACCGATCGCCCTGGGCGCGGATGACGCCGCGCTGGACCTGAAGGCGAAGCTCATCGAACACCTCAAAGCCAAAGGCATTCCGGTCGAGGATTACGGGGAAAAGAATTCCGCCCTCTACCCCGACGTGGCGCTGGAAGTGGCGCAGGCGGTCGCGGCCGGCAAACATGACCGCGCCATTCTGATGTGCGGCACCGGCATTGGCATGGCCATCACCGCTAACAAAGTGCCGGGCATCCGGGCCGCGGTCTGCCACGACGTTTACTCGACGGAACGCTCGCGCAAAAGCAACGATTGCCAAATCATGGCTTTGGGCGGCCGGGTGGTCGGCGAAGAGCTGGCCAAATCGTTGGTCGATGTCTGGCTCGCGTCCGATTACCAGGGCGGCCGCTCGGCCCCGAAAGTCGAGCGGATGAAACAGATTGACGCACAATTCCATAAGCCGGTTTCCTCACGATGACCGCCTCTTCTTCCATGCAGCGCATCGTCAACGACCCGAACCGGGTCGTTGAAGACATGCTTCAAGGGTTTTTCAAGGCACACCGGGGATTGGTGGAACCGGTCGAGGCCAATCCGCGGGTGGTGAAATACGCCAAAGCACCCATTGCGGGCAAGGTGGGGGTGGTGACCGGCGGCGGGTCGGGCCATAAGCCGGCGTTCGTCGGCTACGTCGGCCGGAACCTGTGCGATGCGGTGGCCGTCGGCGAAGTGTTCAGCTCGCCTTCCGCCCAGGTGTTTTTCGACGCGTTCAAAGCGGCCGACGGAGGCGCCGGCATTGCCTGCCTGTACGGCAATTATGCGGGCGACAACATGAATGTGAAGATGGCCAAACAGTTGGCCGCCCTGGAAGGCATCGAGGTGAAAACCGTCGTGGCCAATGACGACGTGGCCAGCGCCCCCCGGGACGAACCGCAGAAGCGGCGCGGGGTGGCCGGCGAGGTGTTGATGTGGAAAGTGGGCGGGGCCAAGGCGGCCTTGGGCGGCTCGTTGGATGAGGTCATCGCCGTCGCTCAGAAGGCCATCAACCAAACCCGCAGCATCGGGGTGGGTTTGACGCCTTGCACCATCCCCGCCGCCGGCAAACCCAATTTCTCGATTGAGCCGGGCACCATGGAAGTGGGCATCGGCCACCACGGGGAGCCGGGGGTGCTGGTTTCGAAGTTGAAAACCGCCGACGAGATCGCCCAGCTGGCCATGGACCACATCCTGCCGGACCTGCCCTTTGCGGCGGGCGACGAGGTGGTGGCGCTGGTGTCCGGGTTGGGGGCCACCCCGGTCATGGAACTTTACATTGCGTTCAGCAAAGCCTACGACCTGCTCAAAGCCGCCGGGATCCACGTTCACCGCTCCTACGTGGGCAATTACTTCACCTCGTTGGAGATGATGGGCATTACCTTCACGCTGATGAAGGTGGACGACGAACTCAAGCGCCTCATTGACCTGGAGGCCGAAAGCACCGGCCTCTCCCAACTCGCTCCCTGAATTCTCCAACCCCCTAACCCCTGATTCCTCCATGGCCGCTACCTACCCCAATGCCCAAGGGCGCCCCGTCGTGCTGGCGCTCATCGAGACCATCGAGAAAAACAAAGCTTACCTCAGCGAGATCGACGGCAAGATTGGCGACGGCGATCACGGCATCAACATGGCCAAAGGCTTCGGCCTGGTCAAAGACCGGTTGGGCGACAAGGAAATCCCGCTCAGCGAAGGCCTGGGCCTGATTGGGAAGACGCTGATGACGGAGATCGGTGGCTCGATGGGGCCCATTTACGGAACGTTCTTTATCCAGATGAGCCTCAAGGCGAAAGGCAAGCCGGAGACGGATGCCCCGATCTTTGGTGAAATGCTGCAAGCGGCGCGAAGCGGTTTGGAGGATTTAGGCGGAGCCACGGTGGGGGACAAGACCATCATGGACACCCTTATTCCTGCGCAGGAGGCTTACCAGGCGGCCGTCGAAAAAGGCGCCCCCTTGCCCACGGCATTGAAACAGATGGCCGAAGCCGCCGAGCAAGGCAAAGAATCCACCCGGGACCTGGTGGCGAAGATCGGCCGGGCCAGCCGCTTGGGCGAACGCTCCCGCGGCGTTCTGGATGCCGGGGCCACTTCGGGCGCCTTGATTTTACAGGCATTCGCGGACGTCCTGTCTGCTTAGGACTGCCTTGCAAGTCTCTGGGTTGAGTCTGCGGGTGAAAGCCCCGCGAGCAGTTTTTGTTCAGGCCTAGGCGGCCCTCGAAAGAAAGTAGATTACAAAATTTACATAATCTTCCTATGGCGGCAGGATTTAGGTGTGTAACCAGAAATCCCCCCATTTATAAATTCCCCCTAAAATAAAAAGGCTTTCCACCTTCCGGCCGCGCTGTGGCTCAGCGCGTGGTCGCTTAGCACCTCCGCAGCACGGGCGGACGCTCTTAACCTCGAATCCTGCCAAACCGGCCCGCTGCTGTGTCCCCTCAAACTGGTGAGTGGCAGCGGCAACGTCCAAAATGCCGAGGCGCTCGTTGCAGGCCACGAAGGTTACGCCACCCTGACGTGGGGAGGACAGGGGCCCGCGCCGCAAATCATCCTTGACTACGGGGACGACGTCGGCGGCGTGCCGGTTTTTGAGGTGGTCAGCGTTTCCGGCACGCCCCAGTTGCAAGCCGTCTCCAGCGAGTCGCAGCCTTACCTACTGCCTGACGGCGATGCCGCTGCACCTGGAGAGGTGGAAGACCCGGCCATCGCTCAACCTGAAGTCACCTTCGTGGGCAACGCGGGAGCGGGCGATTTGGCGCGCCTTGACGCTTACCCCCTTCGCCGCCCGGGGCTAATCGCTAACCGGCTGATCCAAGGCGGCGAGCGTTTTGAGGCCCTCCAGTTAGGTGCGCCGGGCAGTGTTACGTTGCGCCTGGTGGGCATCCGCTCCACGACCTTCCACCCGCCGCACACATCCAACGGGGGATCTTTTTCCTGCAGCGATGCCGCGCTCAATGACATCTGGGGGTTGGGTACCCGCTCCGTCTGATTAAACCAGGTGCCGGCCCGTTCGCTGCCCCCGACCTGGACGTCGACGCCGGACGGGGTTGTGACTCCGGGCAACGAATTCTGCGTCTACCAAGAGGAGGCCTCCCTGGAAGGATTACACCGCCAGTTTTCAGGTGCAGGTGCTCTCGCACAAGGCGGCGTGGCTGGTCCGGGCCACTGCCAGTGACGGATTGCATTTTGTGCTCGCGTCCAATGACGACGCGCTTGGCATCGGCAAGCCCAACACCCTGCGGGCGTACTCACAATTCTTCAAGGTACCGCTGGGCGAAGCGGCTGGGTTTCTGCCCCCGCAACTGATCCCGCGCGCCACGCTCAGCGATAACCCGTTTTCTGGTTACACCTTCACTCCGGACTATTCGATCTACTTCGTCACTTCGCTCTACAATTACTACCTCTACACTGCTGACCGGGGGTTTGTACGCGAGGAGTGGCCTGCCGTGGAGAAAGAAATGCCCTTCCTGGCTGGTTTGAGCGATCCCGTCACGCACCTGATCCCCGGAGGTTTCGGACCCGCCCAGGACACGTCGAGCAACGCCCATTAATATGCGGGATTGCAGGAAGCGGCCCAACTGGCCGACGCGTTAGGCAAGGCAGACTTGGCTGCCGGCTTCACCATCCAGGCCGCCGTGCTCAAGACCGCCATCAATGCCCAGTTGTTCAATCCCCGCACCGGCCTGTATGATGTCAGCGATGCCCAACGCGGCGTGGCCGACCAACTGGGCAACGCCAAAGCGGTCCTCTACGGGGTCACCGCCGTCCCGGACCAAGCCTCGGTGCTCCAGAAGCTGCACGCGGCCCTTTACCGCACGCCCACCGCTCCAAACGCGACCGGGCCCGTTCCGGTCCAGCAGTCGTCGGGGTCAGTTCAAGTAGGTCCGTTTACCTCTGGTTTTGAGCTCTGGGCGCGTTTCGAGGCCGGAGACACGGCGGGAGCGTTGGCGCTGATCCGCAACGAATGGGGTCTGATGCGGCAAAGCAGCCCCTACTACAGCGGGGGCGCGTGGGAGTACGTAGCGCTGGATGGTACGCCCGGGTTGGGCGAGGGGACCAGTTTGGCCCACGGTTGGAGTTCAGCCCCGACCTCCGCGCTTTCGAAGTACGTGCTGGGGGTGCGGCCGGTCCAACCTGGTTACCAGACCTGGCTGGTTGAACCACGACCAGGCGACCTCTCCTGGGCCGCCGGGACGGTGCCAACCCCTTACGGTCCCATCGAAGTTAGCTGGCAGAACGGTGCGCAGGGGTTCAGGTTGGAGGTTTGTGTGCCGGCGGGCACCTGTGCCAGCGTCGGTGTGCCAGTCAACGCAGAAGGCGCTTTGCTCAGCGACAACGGACAAACCGTCAATGGGGTGAGCCCCTCTAACGAACCGAATGGACGAGCGAGTTACCTTTACTTACAAGGCTTGAAGCCGGGCAAGCATGCGGTTGAAGTTGCGGGACGCAAAAAGTAAGCAATCAAGGCGTGCTGCCACCCTCCGTTGCGATCCGGGGCGAAGCGCTTATGATTTGCCCGATGAAGTTCGTCTCTGTTTTGTCGAGCCTGCTGCTCGCCGTCGCCGCTCCCGCCCACGGTGAGGCGGACCCGCCGATCGACCCCGCTGCCATGGACCTTTCCGCCAAACCGGGCGTCGACTTTTTTCAATACGCGAACGGCGGGTGGATCGCAACGCACCCCATTCCCCCCGAGTACAGCCGTTGGGGTTCTTTCATCGAGTTAAACGAGCGCAACCTCAGTACTTTGAGAGAAATCCTCGAGGCGTGCTCCACCCCGGACGCCTTGGCCCATGCCGATCCGGGCAGCCCCCGGCAGAAGCTCGGGTTATTTTATGCCAGTGGAATGGACTTGGCCCAGGTAAACGCTGAAGGAGCCAAACCGCTTCAGCCCTATTTTGAGCAAATCCAAAAACTTTCCGATGCATCGGCCCTGGCCCGAGTCGTAGCGGGCTTGCACCTCGTCGACGCTGATCCCTTGTTCGCGTTCTCCTCAAGCGTGGATGAGCGGGACAGTTCAACCCAGATCGGCACGTTTTCTCAAAGCGGTTTGGGCCTGCCGGACCGCGATTATTACCTCAAAACCGACGAAAAAACCGTTGGGTTGCGGTCGGCCTATCGGGCGCACGTCGCCAAGATGTTTGCCTTGCTCGGAGACGATGCCGGAACCGCCGGCCGGGCTGCGGACCAGGTGTTAGATCTTGAAACCAAGCTGGCGCAGGCTTCGAAAACCCGCGTTGAGCTTCGGGACCCGGAAAGCAATTACCATAAGGTGCCGGCAGCGGAACTGGAGAAAATGTCACCCGGGTTCG
>DASWVC010000254.1:0-8491 GCA_036401335.1 Chthoniobacterales bacterium | reverse complement strand
GGACCCCAACATCAACACGTCGGACTTTGCCTTGAGCACGCTTAACACCCAGGGCACGACGGTCGGCATTGCCTACAACCTGACCGATTTTGCGCAGTTCGCGCTGACGTGGTACCACGCCTGGCACCTGACGGAGAACCTCTACGGGGGGGCCGCGACCGGGACCTTCCCGGCCTCGCCGCTCAATAACACCCTGGCCCCCTTCAACCACGTCGACGTGCTCCAGGTCGACCTGTTGCTCAATTTCTAAACCCACCCCAAGCCTATCCGATAAAAGCCCGGCCGTGTGCCGGGCTTTTATTTGCGGAGTAGTTACCCGGGCTTTTGGCACCGTTCCGTTACCCCGGTCGGAACGGCACAAGGCCATCGAAAAGGAAGACCGCGCTGTCGCAAACGCCAGGAACGCGCTTTTGCAAGGCCCGTGGGCCGGCTAGCCCGTGGCCGGAACAGACTTGCGTTGAACCCGGGCTGCTTATACGCTGCTCGGGTGGGCGATGTTCATCGGCAAAGGGTGCCGCGGCCTGGTTATCTGGCCGGCATTGCCGGGCGGAAGCAGCTCAAACGGTACTCGATTCTTTTATGAGTGAGACGGAAACCGCGCGAACTACAGAGGTGCCTGGAACCATGCAGACGGGACAGCGTGCACAGACGATCACTTTGGAACCTGCGGCAGACGAAACCATCATCGCCGTTGACCAGCTGGACTTTAAATACGGGAACTCAAAAGTCTTGCACGGCATCACCCTTCGGGTCCCGACGAAAAAGGTGACCGCTTTTATTGGCCCGTCCGGTTGTGGCAAGTCCACCCTTCTGCGGTGCCTGAACCGTATGAACGACTTGATCGACGGGGCCAGGGTAACGGCGGGGACCATCAAGATCGACGGCGTCGACATCAACGCCCCGGACGTGGACGTCATCGAACTGCGCAAACGGGTGGGCATGGTCTTTCAGAAATCCAATCCCTTTCCCAAGTCGATTTACGAAAACATTGCCTATGGCTTGCGGATAGCGGGGATTCGAGACAAACGGGTCATCGACGAGACCGTCGAGACGAGCCTGCAAGGTGCGGCCCTGTGGGAGGAGGCCAAAGACCGGTTGCATGAGAGTGCACTCGGACTGTCGGGCGGGCAGCAGCAGCGGCTTTGCATTGCGCGCACCATTGCCGTCAAACCGGATGTCATTCTCATGGATGAGCCGTGCTCGGCCCTTGACCCCATCGCAACAGCCAAGGTCGAAGACCTGATCGCCCGGCTGACCGACCGATTCACGATCGTGATCGTCACCCACAACATGCAACAGGCAGCCCGGTGCTCGGATGTGACCGGCTTTTTTTACCTTGGCCGCCTGATTGAGTTTGACCGGACTGAGAAGATTTTCACCAATCCATCACAGAAACAAACCGAAGACTACATCTCCGGGCGGTTCGGTTGATATCCCGGGTCGGCTACGGGGCAAAGTAGGGAATGTGTCGGCGTATGGGGGTAACGGGGTGGGGTACCTCCGCCAAGGGAGGTGCAACGTAGCGCCAGGTACACCTACGCGACTTCGTCAAGTGCCCAGGGAGTGGCGTCTGTCCTTGATCCCCATCCGTTAGCGTCCAGAGCGCGGACGCAACGGCTGGACCTCTCGCTAGAATGCAAACCCGAAACTCAGGTGGAATGCGCCGATCGGATCACGGGTGTGCGATGCCGGATTGAAACGGGGCGCGGGGTTCAGGCCGTAATCGATCCGAAGCGGGCCGACCGGAAGGTTGTACCGGATGCCCACGCCGATGGCCGTGCTCAAGTTCGAAAAGGGTGAGACGCCCAGCCCGCCGGCATCAAAGAACACCGCTCCGGTCAGGTCCCCGAACAGCGGGTGCTGGTATTCGAGGTTGAAAATCGACCGGGCCAAACCGCCGTAAGGGTTGTTGTTGTTGTCCCGCGGGCCCAGTTCCCGTTCGCCATAGCTGCGGACGGTGTCTGCGCCGCCATTAAAAAAACGCTCTTCAATGGGCACCCCCAGGGTCCCGCCGGAGGAAGGCATGATCACCCCAAACCGGACCCCGGCTGCCAGCAGGCCTTTGCCGAACGATTGATAGATGCTGAACCGCTCCGTCGCCCGTAGAAACGCAGATGCCTGCTGCAGCGGCTCCGAGCCGGAGGCGGTCACCACCAGAATCCAGCCGGAACGCGGATTCACGGCGCTGTCCCGCATGTCAATCGTATGCGTCAGGCCGACGGTGGCGAGTTGGTAACTGGTGGGACCGACGAGGTTAGGCGGGTCGATCGTCACGTCGCTGAGATTAACGCTGCGCGCTTCCACGTAGGCCCCAGTTTCAAAAGCTTTGAGGTATTTCCGGGTGAGGCTCGCCCGAGCGTACGCTTCGGTGTAGGTGTAACCTTCCACCTGTTTCTGATCGAGGCCCACCGCCAGGCGCAACCGGTCGCGCGTCTTGAGGAACCAGGGATCTTCATAAGAGATTTCACCGGACGGACCCCGTCCCGTGTACTCTAAGGAGACGGAGACGATGTGCCCTTCTCCGCCAATGTTCCGATTCGTGTAGCTGGCACCCAGGATCGCACCGTCAAAGGTTCGGTAACCGCCGAACACGCTGAACTCTTTCGCCCGTCCTTCGCGCGGCGACAGCGTCAGGCGGATGGTGTCATCCGGCTCAGCCGTCT
This sequence comes from Chthoniobacterales bacterium, assembly GCA_036401335.1. Classification (GTDB taxonomy): domain Bacteria; phylum Verrucomicrobiota; class Verrucomicrobiia; order Chthoniobacterales; family JAFAMB01; genus DASWVC01. Next base: position 5,828 of record DASWVC010000254.1, on the reverse strand, counting down.
CCTGAAGGTCCAGGGTATCGAAAAGGCCGGTCCGCACCATTTCGTTGTTCAGGTCGCGCACGGTGTCCGGGCTGTAGGTTCGTCCCTGCAATTCGGCAAACCGTTGCGGCAGGAAGTCCGGCTTCAGCCGCGCACCCGGTGCCTGATCAACCTCCACGGTGCCGAAACGGTAAACCGGGCCCGGGTTCGAGGTCACCCGCACCGGCACCCGCCCGCCTGCCGGCAAGTGCGCCAGGTCGGCACTCACCTCCACGGTCGCCGCGTAATGCCCGGCCTTCTTGTAGATGAAGATAAGATCCCGTTGCAGGTTTGCCAGTTCCGCCTCGGAATACGGCTTGGCCTGGCCGGTAAGCTGGTTGAATTTGGCGTAGAAGTTGGTTACCGGGATTTCCGGGTCATTGGCAAACGTGATCGGACCGAAGAAATACCGCGGACCTTCCTGAATGGTGACGGTGGCGTTTACCACGTCGTGCGCTTCGTCCGGTTTGGTCTCCAGCTTCACGATTTTCACCTCCGGGAATCCCTGTGAGACATAGTACCCTTGCACCAGCGAGGTGCCGGTTACCAGGTCAGCCTCAACGAAGGGAAGCTGTTTTTGAAACTGCGAGAACCGCGCCCGGGTTGTCCCGATCATGTAATCGTTCAGTGCGGCGGGCGGAAATGCCTTGTCACCCTTGAAATCAATCTGACCCAGGTTGTAGTAACGGCCCTCACGCACCTCCAACTCGAGGAACTGTCCGTTGCCATACATCTTGTAGGTCACATCCGCCGCTGGGTAACCGTGCCGCCGATAGAACACGCCAAGGTAATAGGCCGTGTCGTCCGCCAACGGCACGCTCAAGCCCTGATTCTGGATCTGCTGCAACGGATCAGCCAAAGCAGCGCGCAGGTCCTGCTGGGTGAAACTCGTGTTTCCGACAAACCGAACACGGGAAGCCGCACCGGCCGGCGGTGAAGCCTGAATCTGCGCGGTTGCCGCTGCCTGCTGCTGATTTGCGCTGGCCGGAGCCGGCGGGGGAGCCTGAGCGAGGGACACCGCACCCCAGACCAACGCCAGAAGGGATCCGGTTGCCAGGGCGCCGTTTCTCATCGGAATCGAATCAGGTAACGAAGGCGGGCGCTCACGTCGCCCTCCTGGCCGAACTCACCGATGATCTGGTAGTTCTTGGTGAGGCTGAAGCGTGCACTCACGTCCTGGCTGCCGGGTTTGCTGCCCGGAATGATGTCAACCTGAAGCCGTTCCAGAAAGGATTGTTGCTGAGCATCGGGTTTAATCTTGAAAACCTTCGTCAACAGCTGTTGCGCCAGGATGAAGCTGGCACGACCTGCCAGTAAACTCGGGTTCTGGACGAATTCCGAGGTGGTTGCACCCGTCGCGAGCAAGGTAGCGATGTCGCCTTGCGCAAGCGCCGGTGTGCTGTCGAAAAGGATTTGAAAGTTGGAGACGTTCCCATAGATCCGGACGTGGACCTCATAGTCCCGGATCAACGACGTGCAAATGATGTTCAGGGACGGGTCCAGGGGATTGCCGCCGGGCGCAAACGTAATGTACCCGTTGGTAATATCGAGGTGGCTGAACGGGAGCGAAGCCGTGAGCTGGTCCACCCGGACGTACCCGGTGACCGATGGCGCGAGGCCGGTCCCGCCGATCTGCAGATCGATCGTCACCTGCCCCCGCGCCAGGTTGCTTTGCACCAGGAACGGCTGAACGGTTCGCACTGCAATGTTGAACTTCCAGTCCCGCAACGGCGGGGTGGTAACGGACACCTGGCTCGGCGGCGGCACAGAGGGTGGTTTTGGCGCGGGTCGCCCGGGCAGGTTCAGCGGCAGGATGTCGATGTCCTGGAAAAATCGGCTGTTTATGATGCCGACCTTGCCCGAAACTTCTCCGGCCGAAAGCGGGCCGCGGATGGCAAGATCAAAGTTGGCCCGGACAATCACGCTGTCGCTGCGCGTCAGCAGCACCTGGTTGCCGTTCACCGCGATGTCGAACGTCGGATTTGTCCCGTTGGCAAGGTCGATGCCGCCGCCGACCCGAAAAGCGCCTCCGCCTGCCAGCCCGTTCAACTGCGCGATCCTGATGTGATCTTGCAGAAACTCGATCCGGGCGGCGAAATTTGAAATGGGAGGCACCACGTCGGTCTTTGCCTGCAGCCGGGGCACATTCGCCGTGATGGCGCCTTGGACCAGCGGCTTTTTAAGGGTGCCGCCGACGTTCACGTCGGCGCCCACACGGCCTTCCACAATCCGAAACAGCGGCACGACTTTCTGGATGAAAGCAAGGTTGGTGCTGGGCCATTTCAAGGACGCTTGCAATGGCGTGTCATCCGGCAGGCGGCCCGTTTCAACGATCTGACCGACGTCGACCGGCACTTTTCCCTGCAGTTCAAGGGGTTGAATGTCCGCCTGCTGAACTTTCCCCGATAAGGTGAACACCTTGTCCGCCAGCCGGATGGCCAAGTCGCTCGAGGCCGCCGACAGGGCAGAAACCGCCGGCGAACGCACATCACGCACGCTCACCTGCACCTGCATCAAAGGGTCCCGCAACGTTTTCGACGCTTGCACCTGAAACGCCACTTCGCCCGTCACCTGAGGTTTTTGCGGCTGCAACGAGGCCAGCGAAATTTTGTCGGTGCGCACGTTCACCTGCAGGGGCCGGTCCAGATCGACCGGCAGCTTGGCTCCGGGAGAAAGGTTCAACGGCACTTTCACCTCGCCCGTGATCGCGTTGCCGCTTTTTGTGATGGACAAGTGCGGCAGCTCCAGCCACTGCGGGCTGAATCGCAGGGCGGTATCAAGGTCCGCGTAAGGGGAGCTTACCTGAACCCGGGACAGCTCGAGCGACTCGCCCTGGTACGCGCCCGCCACGTCCACCTTAATCCCTTCAACCGGTTTGACGCGCAGGTTTTCGCCATGCACTTCAATGTTGCCGGCGGAATTCTTCAGCTCTCCGTTGCCCGTCAGCGTCGCAGTCAGCTTACCGCCCGGGTTCAGGTCCTGGCCAAACGATTTCACGAGTTCGTTCAGGAACCCGATGTCTTCCAGGGCGACATTTGCGGCCGCATGGTAGGTGTACGGCTCCTGGATCTGCGTGTCTCCGTGGGCTTCGATCCGGTTCTTCGCGTCAAAGACCAGGCGAAGGGTCGAAAGCGTCAGCTTGCGTTCACCCAGACCGGTCGCAACGTTCAAAGTCGCCAGGGTCAATCCGCGGTACCTCAAGTTGCTGCCGGTCACGGTCGCCTCCGCCGTGGAAGCGAGCGGATCGGCCACTTGCCCTTTCGCGGTTACGACGGTGTCGATCGATCCTGCCAAGCCGGCCGTCTGGCCCATTTGCTTCAAGAACGGGTCGAAAACCGCGACGTTCTTCAAAGCCGCCGTCACGTTGGCCGAAAAAGGGCGTGGGCCGGTCAGGTCCGCCTCCGCCGTGGCGTCGACGTGGTTTTCCGGAGAAAACGACAAGTGACATCCGTCCAGTTGCAGGTGGTTGTGTTCAAGCCTCGCCGCCGTTTGCAGCGTCTGCACGATCAAACCCCGGTAAGCCACCCGATCCCCGCTCAATTGCAGTTGTGCCCCGAGGTCGTTGGCATCGCCTTTGCCTGAAAACGTGCCCTGAAGGCTGCCGCTGACGCCTTCCGGTTGGTGAAACGCCCGCAGCAGGGCGTTGAATCCGGCCAGTTCAGGCAGTTGAATCTGCCCGAATGCCTGGTACGGGTAGGGCGTAGCCAAACCAGCTTTGCCATTGAATTCGACATGGTTTGCTTCATCCAACGCCAGCCTTGCCGGCCCAATTAACACCTGGTCACCCTGCAGTTGAACCGTAGCCCGGATGAGCCGGACCACGGCTCCCTGGTAACTCAGTTGGTCGCCCGAGAGTTGTAATGAACCGGTCGGCTTCAGGTCCGCCAGCCCAATGCGACCCTGCAGCGCCAACCCTCCGTCATACAGCGGCCGATCCAGGAAATCCGCTGCCGACGGCACGTTCACGTTCACGGTGGCATCGATCTGCTTGGGATCCAACGCTGCCCCGCCTGCTGGCAAAGGCACCCGCGCGTTCAGGTCGATCCTGCTTTGTCCGGCTTGGACCAGCCCTTGCACCCGGGCCACGGCAGCACCCGGCAGCATCACGGTCGCGTGAACGCCAGGCACCCGCACCGGAGAAAAGCTGGCGTCCTGAACGTCGGCCGCAACCACGGCCTGCAACGAGCTCCAAAGGTCCCGGTCGAAGGGAAGGATGCCTGCCGCCAACACTTCAGCACCCGTGCCCGGGACCTGCAACCCTTTCGCCGAAAGGTTCTGCGTCCTGACCCCCACCTCGCCGCGCCAATGGCCCGCCGCCAGTCCAAACGATCCCGAACCCAGCAGGGAACCTTGAACCACCGGCACGTAAAGCTCCGGTCGGGGAACGCCCAACGCCAGCCCGACATTCACCTCCAACCCTTCCAGAAACCGGTCGCTGTCCGCCGGCAACCGGTAATTTCCCGAAAGGTTAACCGCGTTCGGACCTGATCGTACCTCGACCCGGTTGATCTCGCCAACCCCGGCGTGGAACTCGGTTTCCACCGCCGCTGCCTGTGCTTCGTAGGTTTGAAAACGGACCTGCTCGGCCCGGACCCGGAACAATCCGTCCCAGGTGTTTGGGTGGTTAATGTCTCCGCGCAGTTGCGCTTCTACCCCGTTAACGGTTCCTGACAGCGGCACCTTGATCAGGGGCTCCAACTTTGCCAAGTCAACCCGTCCAAGCCGAAGGCTCACGTTCGACGGCTCCGCCGGGTTTTCCTGTTGCACCAACCCGTGCAGCTCCAGCGGCGCATCCAACACCCGGCCGTTCACGTCGGCGCCAAACTCACCGTCGGCGGATTTGCTGAGGTCAAGCTTCAAACGTTCGACCTCGGCCAGCGGCGGAAGCTTGAGGTCCGTCAATTCCACCACGCCGTCACGCGCCGTCAGGCCGGCCCGGACGTTTTCCCACTGCCCAATTCCCGGAACCTCGAGGTTTTGCCAGCCGAGGTCGCCCGGTTTTCCCTGATTTAAGTGCACGAACAGGTTCCCCACCTGCAGGGCGCCCGACGGTTGCCGCACGGTTACGTTCACCCGGTCGATGTCGATGACCTCGGGGAGCGCGGGTGGAAACTTAAGCGGCCCGCTCGATTTCTTTTTCGGCGTCGGCGGCGTGGGTCGGATCACCACGGTGGCATCCTTTACGCGCACCAGCTGCACGACGTGTCCCCAATCCTTGCGCAACGCCGCGCCCAGGTTGTAACGCAACGCGAGTTGCTTCGCCTCCAGTTGCTCCAACGGAAAATCGTGGTTCTCCGGCAGCGGGCTTACTGCCACGTCGTTCAGGGTGAGGTCCGAGAACAGGGAGCCCTGCGCGTGGTAAGTGAGGTTGAGTTTCGCAGCACCGGCCAATCGGTGAGCCACGAACTGCGTCACGGAGAAAATGATCGGCTGGTAAAAAATTACCAGAAGCAGTAGTAACACCGCCATACAGCCAAAGCCGTACGCAAGAATCCGGTGCCTCCTCTTCTTTTCAGCCATCCCGTCTTGTCACTCTAATTTCCTGTACTGAATTCACTTCTCCACCATCGCCCCATGAGTCACCCGGCTACTACCGCCAACGCCGCCTCGCGAGTGTCACCGCATATCCCCCGCATGTTCAAGACGGGATTTCACATATTCCTCTACAACATCAAGCGGGCAGCCGGGCGCTATAATGACATCAACGGGGAACAATGCGCGGCTTCTTTCGCCTATTACGCTTTTTTTTCGTTGTTCCCGCTCATCCTCCTCGCGGTCGCTGTCGCAACCTTTTTCGTGCAGGATCGGCT
>DASWVC010000253.1:0-5467 GCA_036401335.1 Chthoniobacterales bacterium | reverse complement strand
ACCCTGGCCGGCACCGGCCTGTTCCTGCGGGAACGGAAGCGGGACATGAAAGTGGTCTGCCCTGACCCGTACGGCGCCTCAATGTGGTCGTGGTTCAAGCTGGGCCACACGGAGGTAAACGACGGTGAATCGGTGGCCGAGGGCATCGGCCAGAGTCGTGTGACCGGGAACCTCGAAGGTTTGGAGGTAGATGAAGCTTACCGGATCAGGGATGACGTTGGCATCGAAATGGTTTACTACCTGCTCCGGCATGAAGGATTGTTTCTGGGTTTGTCCTCAGCCGTCAACGTGTGCGGCGCGGTGAAGCTAGCAAAACAGTTTGGACCCGGACAATTCATCACCACCATTCTTTGCGACTCGGGCGCACGTTACCTCTCACGGCTGTACAACCGGGATTGGTTGCAGCAAAAGGGTTTAGTGCCTAGAGCCACCGGGCTGGAGTTCCTGGCGGATTTGTAGGGGGGCGAAGGGCTGGTCGCCTGTTCACCATCGAGTGGGGCAGCCAACCCGCCCGGGAAGGCATTGTAGAAATCGTTATGACTGGAGGGGGCAGTCAAATAGGTTTGCAGTGAGCGGGCGTTTGGAGGAAAAACTTCATCGACCTGATCAGCCCCGTTAAAGAATCCAAGGCTGACCATCTCCGCAAAAATCTCTTGGCGCGCCTCCCGGGTCGGGTACAGATCCAGAAAGGTGATTTTCGGGGAAGCCAGGCATTCGGTCATGAGCCGGCGGTACGCCGGGTCCTCAAGACCGGCGGCAACCTGAAGCAATTCCGCATACGCGCTGGTCACAAGACGCGACGAACGCGCCATCTGCTCAGGCGTTAACGCAACGATTTCGTCCAACGTGCGAGGTGGAGTGAGATCGAGATCTTCGGAAAAAGCGCGGTAAACGAATTTTCCGGGCAAAGGTGCAGCAACGGGAGGTTTCGGGTTCATGCAGGGTGAAGTTATGGCTCGATTAGCGGGGCCTTTTTGGAATGTATCGGGATTGCGCTGAACCCGCCGGCTGGTTCTTGGGGGAATGGTCGCGTGGGTTGGGCGGTGGCTGCAACGCCATGCGCCGGATGAACGGACGCATCAGCGATTAATCCGACTGTATCAATAGACATTGACGCAATGTCAAGCCGGCCGGATGATCCCGTTGATTCACCCCCCTGTCTGCATGGAATACCTGAAGAAAGCCATCGAGGCTCCCGACGCCGGACGCCAGAAGGTGGCCGAAACCGTCTCCCGAATCCTCGCCGACATCGAACGGGACGGCCTTTCGGCCGTCCACCGGTATTCGCGGGAGCTTGATGGCTGGGACCCTCCCTCGTTCCGCGTTTCTCCTGTGCAAGTCCGGGAAGCCGAGAACCGGGTGGATCCCGAACTTCTCTCGCAGATCGAGTTTTCGCGCCTGCAAGTCGAACGGTTCGCAAGGCTCCAGCGCGCGTCGTTGGTCGACTTTCAGGCGGAGACGCTTCCCGGGGTCACCCTGGGGCAAAAACACATCCCGGTAAACGCCGTTGGCGCGTACGTGCCAGGGGGCCGTTACCCGCTGATTGCCTCGGCGTTGATGACGATCGTTGTGCCTAAAGTGGCCGGCGTGTCTAGGGTCGTCGCGGCAGCGCCGCCCCAGAAAGGGTCGGGGGGAATAAATCCGGTCCAGCTTGTCACGATGGCCAAAAGCGGCGCGGACGACATCCTGGTGCTTGGAGGGGTGCAGGCCTTGGCCGCACTGGCGTTCGGGATCGAGGAGGTTCCGCCGGTCGAACCGGTTGACATGATTGTAGGCGCCGGCAACCCGTTTGTGGCCGAAGCAAAACGCCAACTTTTCGGCAGGGTCGGGATCGACATCCTGGCCGGCCCGACCGAAATTCTGGTTCTTGCCGACGCTTTGGCAGACCCGCGGCTGGTCGCCGCCGATTTACTGGGCCAGGCGGAACACGGGACAAATTCGCCGGCGATCCTGGTGACGGACTCTCCCGAACTGGGCCAGGCAGCCCTCAAAGAGGTAGACCACCTTCTTGAGAACTGGCCGACGGCAAACGTGGCGGGAGAGGCGTGGCGAAGCCTCGGGCAGGTCATTCTTTGCGAGGATGCCGAGGAAATGGTTCGCGTGGCCGATCGGATCGCGAGCGAACACGTCGAAGTGCAAACGCGCGACCCGGCTTGGTTTTTGGAACGACTCACCAACTATGGATCGCTGTTTCTCGGGGCGAATGCCACCGTGGTCTATGGCGACAAGGGAATCGGCACGAACCACGTCCTGCCTACCGGTCGGGCGGCCCGCTACACCGGCGGCCTCTGGGTCGGCAAGTTTCTGAAGACCGTCACTTGGCAGACCGTCAGCGATGCCGGGAATGCGCAGGTTGCCCCGACCATGGCTGCGATTTCCGAGGCCGAAGGGATGGCCGGGCACGCAATCACCGCGCGCCTGCGATCGCCCAACTAACCGATTTGTGGCCGAGTTCATGGGCTCACCGCCGATAAACCTGATCCCGGCGTGGCTGCGCTGCGGCCGGCTGGCCATCGATGCCAGTCTCGGGGGCACGAGTGTAAAGGCGGTTGCCCGTCCGGATCTGTCGCTTTAGGAGGGGGGCCCATATGGCTCGGCTTTACCGCACAACGGGAGAACCTGCTAGACGTCGCTCGTGACGCTTTCCTGTGAAAGGTGTTACATGACGTACCCCTGCCGGGTTCCCGTGACCATCCTTAGATGGCCGAAACGCCAGAAAACCCGCGCGGTCGCGGAAGGGCTGGCGGCCGACGTGGTCACGCTCGTTGCTTCCCTCTTCGGTTCCTCGTCGCACCTGATCAACGGGCTAACCAACGCCATCTCGCTGGTCGTCTTCAGCGCACTGATCGGGTTCGACGCCCGCTTCGATGCGGCCCTCGTTTTTGTTACGGCGTTCGCGGCGATCTTTATCGGCGTGGAGCATTCCATCCTCATCGGCGTCGCCCTTTCCTTGCTTCTGTTTGTTCCCCGTGCCTCCAAGTTGGGGATCCGGGAACTCATCGTCACACCGGAACGCGTGGTGCGCGAACGCCAACCGGACGAGCCCCGTTCGAATTCGCTTCTCATCTATGACCTCGAAGGCGAACTGTTTTTCGGGGCAGCGCCGGAACTGGACCGCTATTTAGAACAAATCAGGGTAGAGACCGTCCGGACCGGGATCAAGTACGTGGTCTTGCGCCTGAGGCGCACCCGCACGCCCGATGTGGTGGCCGTTGAGCACCTCGAACGCTTTCTGCGCAACGCGGACCAGCGCGACGTCACCGTCCTGTTAGCGGGCGTTCGTCCCAACCTCGAAAAGATCCTGCGCAACACCCGCTTCAACGAGTGGCTTCCGGCAGACCGCATCTTTCCTGAAAAAGATGGAGATTACTCCGCCACCCTCGATGCCGTGCGCCACGCCTGCCAACTCCTGAACCAAAAAAGCAAGACCGACGGGAACGAAGCCGTCTATTACCTCGTGTGAAGCGGATCACGGTGTAAAGCACTGCGGTGGGCACGCCGCATCGGTCCGAGTTCTCTCCCTCCGGCCACGGCCCAGCTGCAAAACCTGCATAGATTGAAATTGGCTGGAAAATTCTTGCATTTTCATTCCCTTCATAGGTACACAGGGCCAAATGCGGCGTTCCTCTCATGCCCGCTTTGACGCTCATCGCCAGGTCTCGAACTGCGAGTCGGGAGACAAATCCGAGCGGACCGGCAAACCGGTGAAGAACCCGACGGTCGCAAGAATCCGTGCCCGCACCTCGGATGCGGTGCGCATGGCGGCGTTCCTCGTTGCCGGACTGCTCGCACCGTCCTGGTCGCCGGTGGCAGCCCAAACCGTTTCGTTGGGTGCGGCGCAGAACACGGCTGTCTTGGGAGGCGCAACCGTGACGAACACGGGTGCGACCACGGTGATCGGGAACGTGGGGGTGAGTCCAGGCACTGCCGTTACGGGATTCCCTCCCGGAATCGTCCGGGACGGGACCATTCATTCCAACGACACGCTGGCCGTTCAAGCTCATGCGGATGCCTCCACGGCTTATGCAACGCTGGCCGGCGAAGCGCCGACGGCTAACTTGTCAGGAACGGATTTAGGCGGCCTGACGCTTTCTCCCGGGGTCTACCATTTCGACACGTCCGCCCAACTGACGGGAACACTCAGCCTCAATACCGTAAACGATCCCAATGGCACTTTTATTTTTCAGGTCGGCAGCACCCTGACCACGGCCTCCAACTCAACCGTCACGCTGCTGGGAGGCACAGGTGCCGACGCCAACATCTTCTGGCAGGTGGGCAGTTCAGCCACCATTGGTCCGGGCTCCGTATTCAGTGGAAATATCCTGGCGCACACCAGCATTACCCTTAACTCCGGGGCGGAGGTGGCGGCCGGCAAAGCCCTGGCGCTCAATGGAGCCGTGACGATGGACACCAACTATGTCAATGGCCCGGGCACCCCAAAGCTCCTCACCAACGGTGATTTCGAGAGCGCGCCTGCCCAAAACTCCGGCAACGTGACAACCCAAGGTTGGTACACCCAAAGCATCGCGAACTCGACCACGGGCACTTTCACCAGCAACGGTTGGACCTTCGGACGAACCAACACTGCCGGCGGCAGTGATCCCACGGATGGACCACGGGTGAATTGGTTTAAATCAACCGACAAACCCGATTGGATCGCCGGCCCCGCTTCCGGTAACTTCGGGATCCAACTGAACACCGCCGTGCAGGGGGCAACGACCCAAGTTTACGTCCAGCAGACCGTTAGCCTCGTGGCCGGAACGCACTACAGCCTGACCTTTGAATACGCCGGTGAAACGGGCACAACCGGGCCGGGTGGCTTGGAGGTGCAGGTGACCGGATCGGCCTCGGTGGACACCTCTGAGGCATTTGCCAGCACGGCTTACCAGACCGGCACGGTGAACTTCACTGCGCTTTCCAGCGGACCCGCGACGATCAGGTTTCTGGACAACGCCACCGGCACCGCACCGACGTACAACGCCGTTCTGGACAACGTCACCCTGCAGGAGGTAACTCCCGAGCCGACCACCCTGGGATTCGGGGCCGTTCTGGTCGGCGCGGTGGCGTGGCGGGAGCGGCAACGGATCCGGCGCTGGACCCAGAGGCTCACAACGCCCGGCAGTGCTGCCGGACGACAGCCGCGCTAAAAGTTGAGCAGCAGGTCGACCTGGACGAGGTCGACGTGGTTGAACGGCGCCAAGGTGTTGTTGAGCGGCGAAGCCGGGAAGGTCCCGGTGGCCGCGCCCCCGTAGAGGTTCTCCGTCAGGTGCCAGGCGTGGTACCACGTCAGCGCGAACTGCGCAAAATCGGTCAGGTTGTAGGCCAGGCCGACCGTCGTGCCCTGGGTGTTAAGCGTGCTCAAGGCAAAGTCCGACGTGTTGATGTTGGGGTCCGTCGAGCTCAAGCCCACCTGCCGGAACTCCCCGAACACCGAAAGGTCGCCCTTCTTCTTGTTCTCCCCCAGCTT